>CAJCBL010000170.1 GCA_903960515.1 uncultured Verrucomicrobiota bacterium | reverse complement strand
GGTAAATTGCAGCGACAACGCGCCCGATGCGAGGACTCAATCGGTTTCGGTTCCTCGGAAAACGGTTTTAGGCCAATAACCGTGAAAATATGGGTCGCACCGACGGCAGGGCTGATTTCTCAGTCCGACAGGCTCCTAGGATTTCGACAAGGGCTTCGGCCGCTTCTTCCCGAGCCGTAACGTTGTAGATTCTATCGAGTGCATCAGGGTCGGATTAGGGACAGGTCAGTTTTGGCACCTTGCAGGTTTTGCCATCGGTGCTGCAGCCGGCGGCGGATTCGGACCCAATCAAGATGCCGGCTGGGGGTTCGGCGTATTCCACGCACTCGGCTTGGGTCGCCGACCCCAAGGGGTCAAACCCTAATTTCTGTGGTCCCGCCGCATCCTCGTTTGCTCCAGCTCTTTAGAACGGGTTCACCAGGATATCCGGCCCCTCGCCGGTCATATCCGCCCACCACTTGCTGACTGAGACGTAACCATTCATTCGTAGGAGCGTGCTTGCACGCGATTCAGAGCGCAGATCGCGTGCAAGCACGCTCCTACGGCGGGCACTTCGTTAACTTCTGTAAATCCAACTGCTGCGTTTATGCTAATCCGCACTCAGTGGGCCCGTGTGCTCTGTGGTGAAATTCGGATTGATTTTTGCGATCTCTGCGCTCCTTGCGGTTAAATAGCGAATGATCCAGTCGAAGACTGTCCTACCTCTGCGGCTGAAAGAAGCGAGAAGCGGGTAGCGAGAATAGGCGGATCGATGACGATACCCGATCGCTCCGATCTTTGTGTGCTTTGCGTTCTTTGCGGTTAATCTATTCCGAACTCTGCGCCCTCCGTGTGCTCTGTGGTGAAATTGGGATTGGTCTTTGCGTTCTCTGTGGTCGGGCGATTCCATATCGAAGGGTGCGCCGTGCCAGCCCCGTTCTTCGCGGCGAAGAATGCGAGATCGACGACCCTACAGCAGTTCCGGAACTATCGGAAAGCGGCCAAGGCGCCGCTTGTCATTCGGTTCCGCTTTCAGTGTTCAGCTTTCAGCCTTCTCGATGTCCTTCGCCTCTGTACGTTCGTGGGTGCTCCGAGTCTCGGGGGGGCGCGCTCGCCTGTTTATTGCGCCGCTGCCTGCGCCTGTGTGACCACAATTTCACCTTGGTTTGGCACTGCATATACCAGCGCGGTGTGGTCCGCTCGTACATCATATACCACCACCCTCGAGCCTTGCTCAACCTGGCAACGGGCCCAGAACGCGGGTAGTCCCACAACCAGGGCCAAGGGTTCGTCGTACAGGGTGGAAAGAGACGCATTCAGGTTGAATGCCACCCGGTCGGAATAGGCATCGGTGATGGTGACCGTGGAGCGCTGCTGCTCCTGCATGTATTTGTAGAGCTGTATCTGCCCGGCTACCCAGACATCGCCGGTCACGGCGAGCACCTTGTCCAAGAACTGATTGAGTTCGTCGATATGTACCGCCCCAACGCCCCAATCGCTGGCCCCGGCTACGGCGGTGATCCCATGAAAGGACACCCGGCCCCAGTTTCCGCTTTCGATTATCCGCGGCACTATCGCATACATCATGTCTGAGTTCGCCCCGGTGGGGACAGAATAGTTCACATAGCCGGCATAGGTGAGGCCGGGATAGGCCTGATGATCCACATTGCTCAGGCTGCCAAGGATCTGGTCCTTGAGCGTGGACGTCCATGGCCACACTGATTCTGTGCTCAGGCAGAAGGACATCAGGGACCCATTGAACGCATGCCCTCGTATCCTCCAGATTTCCCGCGCCGCATCCTCAACTTCCTTTTGCATCAATTCCTCACCGGAAACTTCCCGGTGGTTCATCGTATGATTGGCCAGTTCCTGGTTTAACGATGGGGCTGTCTCCCACAGGCTCCGGTTGGGCGGATAGATATCCCGCCCGGGATTGATATACCATGTGCCTGTCAGCTTCCGTCGGCTCAGGGCGGGGATGCCCAACTGGGCCTGGCCCGGTGTGCCGTCGTCGAAACGGAGGACGAGGGCTGCCTTTTTGTTCTGCGGCCATTTGGGCAGTGTCACCGTTGGGGCAAAGGGAGTATGTACCGCATATTCGTAGGGCCCAGGCTCGAAGCCCGCGCCTTGAGGCCGGGGCTGTCCGCTGAGGTCATCAATAGACGGGGAGTCCGGGTTGCCCATGTCGAGCAGTGGCGAGCTTGAGCCCAGATGGTAGTCATTGGCACCGTGGACCCCTGTGAAGCCCACGAACCCTGGGTTACCGACAGCCTCGTGGTTCGATCCGGCGAGACTGCTGACACTTTGACCGGAGTGATGGTTTACACATAGCGGGCCCCATGCCCTGGAACCAAATCACCCAAAACGATGAGATAATCCGATTCGTCATGCTCGCTCAAAGCGGGCGATTCACCAT
>CAJCBL010000169.1 GCA_903960515.1 uncultured Verrucomicrobiota bacterium | reverse complement strand
TGCACGCGATCGGCGCACTGAATCGCGTGCAAGCACGCTCCTACGAATGAATGGTTATGGACAAGGAAATCCTGCGACGCCAGCTCTGGCTGGTGGCGGAGCTTTGCGGGGTCGAAATCCTCTCCACGGGCTGCGGGCGGTCCCGAGGGTGAGTCGTCGCGGTGTCGCCTGCGCGCCTGTGTTTCCGATTTCCGGAGCGGCAGAGCTGGACAGGATTGCGCAAAGTGCTACTTAAGTAGCACCATGAAGACTGAGCTCGTCACTTCGCTTAAGCGTCGCGCCACTGATATTATTGCTGACCTTAACGAAACAAGAGACCCGGTATTGATTACCCAGCACGGAAGGCCTGCCGCTTACCTGCTTGATGTCGAGACATACGAAGCACTCAATCGGAAGTTGTCGGTGTTAGAAGGTATTGCCCTTGGCGAGCAGGCGTTGCGCGACGGGCGCTTTGTGACTCAAGATGCTGCAAAGAAAAGGCTCGAACGATGGCTGAAGTAATCTGGACGGACCCAGCACTGGCGCAGCTCGATTCCATCGCTGACTATAGTGCGCTAGACAAACCGGATGCTGCGCAAGCGGTAGTCCGGAGGGTTTTTGATGCTATCGACAATCTTGGGCAATTTATAGCACTGGGGCGGAAAGTTCCAGAGTTCGATCATCCCACATACCGGCAGGTTTGGATGAAACCGTGTTGGATATATTATCGGATCGATGGGGATCGCGTCGTGGTTCTTCATGTGCGGCGTGCCGAACGCCCTTTAAGAGTCGAAGACCTACTGGAGCCCTAATTTTATCAATTCTATTCTGATCGAGGCTCGGGGGGGGGGAAGGCCGAGCGGGGACAGGTTGGGAATCTTACTTTGGGCTTTGCTATAGCAAGTGCCGGCTCACGGATGGCCACCTGGTAAGTGGCGCTCCGGCCCCGCCCCCCGCCTGCCTAAGGTCCGTTCTTTGTGATCTCTGCGTTCCTTGCGGTAAATGGTTTCCGCCTTCAGTTTTCAGCCTTCTCTGTGTTCTCCTCTGCTTCTGTGCTCTCTGTGGTCTAATCCGGGTTTTCCTTTGCGATCTCCGCGTTCGTTGCGGTTAAATAGCGAAGGATCCAGTCGAAGACTGGACCTACCTCCGATTCTTTAGTTGCGAGTCGGGGCGGGGCGGATCTGTGGTGGCGGCCCGGCAGAAAGGGCAAACCGCAATGTTGGGCCCCGGCCCTTCTCCGTCTAGTCTTTGCCGGCATGGCGCACAAGGCTACGCATCGATTACGATGCGGCCCTATATATTGCCGGGCATCTCCAGTCGCCAGGCCTGCTGGCACCGCCCGCGATCGAAGCGGTACGGCCGCAAGGCCGACCCTACAGCCGGGCCCAGGCGCCACGGCTCAGGGGAAGAGACCTCGGGCGAGCTTGGCGTCGGCCACACGCTGTATGCCTAGAGTGAGGGCGGCGAGGCGCCGGCTGAACTTCATCTTGCGGCGTTGGCGCTCCACCGCATCGCGGGCCTGGTCGAGCTGGCGGTGGAGCTTTTCCAGGACCTCCTCCCTCGACCAATAGTAGCTCTGCCGGTTCTGGATCCACTCGAAGTAGGAGACTATTACACCTCCCGAGTTGCACAGCACATCGGGGATAACCTCGATCTCGGGCCGGCGCTCGAGGATCTTGTCGGCGGCGTTGGTGGTGGGGCCGTTGGCCCCCTCGGCGAGGATACGGCAGCGCAGCCGCGGCGCGTTCTCCTCGGTGATCACCCGCTCCAGCGCGCAGGGCGCCAGCACGGTGCAATCCAGTTCAAGCAGTTGCGCGTTGGTGATGGGCTCACCGCCGCCGAAGTCGTGGAGCACCTTGTTGTAGGCTGTGTACTCGAGGGCCTTCCTAACGTCGATGCCGCCCGAGTTGTGGATACCACCGGTGTAGTCGGAAATCGCTACGATGCGCGCGCCCAGATGCGCCAGCGCCAGCGCCGTCTCACCCCCTACGTTGCCGAAACCCTGGATGGCCACGGTGGCCTCGGTGATCGGAATCCCCAACTCCTGGAGATGGGCATGCACCAGGTGGGCCACGCCGTGGCCGGTGGCCTCGCGCCTGCCTGCCGAGCCGCCGATGGCGAGGGGCTTGCCGGTGACCACCGCCGGCTCGAGGTGGCCCACATGGTTGGAGTAGGTGTCGGCCATCCAGCCCATCACCTGCTCGTTGGTGCCCACATCGGGGGCGGGGATGTCGATGTCGGGCCCGACAAAGGGAATGATTTCCTGGATATACCGTCGCGAGAGGCGCTCCAGTTCGCCGGGAGAGAGGGTGCGAGGGTCTACCACCACCCCGCCCTTTGCCCCGCCGAAGGGCAGGCCGGCGAGGGCGCATTTCCAGCTCATCCACATCGCCAGCGCGGCCACCTCGCCGATGGTGACGTCCTGTTGGAAGCGAACCCCGCCCTTCGAGGGGCCGGTGGCCAGGCTGTGCTGCACGCGGTAGCCCTCGAACATCTGGATGCGGCCGTCGTCGCGGCGCACGGGCAGGGCGAAGGCGATGGCGCGGCGCGGATACTTGGTGCGGCCGCGCACCTCGGAGGAGAGGTTGATGGCGTCGGCCGCCAGGTCGAACTGGCGGCAGGCCATGCGAAACACCTCCGACTGGTAGAGGCGCGAGTTGTGGTGCTGGTTCATGGGCAACGGTGGCGCCGCAGCGGCGTCGCGGGATAGTTGCCACTACACGGTGCGCCGCAAACGGCCGCGCCAGATCCGGCGCGGGGATGGGGCGGGTGGGATGGGCCGGGCAGGGGACCTGCCGGAAAGGGGGCGGTGGCCGGCCGCCGGGGCGCCCCGGCCGCTGGGCCTACGCCGCGAGGGCGGCTACGAGGGCCAGGGCGGATTTTGCGCGGTTGAGCGCGTAGAGGTGGTAGCCGGGCGCACCCCCGGCGAGCAGGGCGCGCATCTGGGCCACCGCCCATTCGAGCCCGACAAACTCCACGGCGTCGGCGCTGTCGCCGGCGGCCTCGAGGCGGCGCACGAGCGCGAGCGGCAGGGTGGCGCCGCACATCTCGGTGAAGCGGCGAATCTGTTTGAGCGAGAGCACCGGCATGATGCCCGGCACGATCGGCACGGTGATGCCACGGGCGCGACAGGCGTCGACAAAGCGGAAGTACACCGCGTTGTCGAAGAAAAGCTGGGTGACGATGAAGTCGGCCCCGGCGTCGACCTTGCGCTTGAGGTTGTCGAGGTCTGTGGAGGCCGAGGCGGCCTCGGGGTGCTTCTCCGGATACCCGCCGACGCCCAGGCAGAAGTCGGCATGGCGGCGCTTGAGCAGTGCGACCAGGTCGCTGCCGTAGCGCAGGCCGTCCTTGAAGGCGGTGGCGGCGTCCAGGCCCTTGGGCAGGTCGCCGCGCAGAGCCATGATGTTGCGGATACCGGAGGCGTGGTGGGCGGAGGCGATCTGCTCGAGCTCGGCCTGGGTGTGGTTTACGCAGGTGAGGTGGGCCATGGTCACGAAGCCGTGCTCCTCGCGCAGCAGGGCGGCGATCTGGGCGGTGCGCTCGCGGGTGCTGCCGCCGGCGCCGTAGGTGATGGATACGTAGTCGGGCGAGAGCTTGCGGATCTCCCGGGCGGTGAGGCGCAGTTGCTCCATGCCGGCATCGTCCTTGGGCGGGAAGAACTCCACCGACTTCAGGGGGCGGTCGGCGGCAAAGAGGGCGGAAATCGGGCGGTCGGGGGTCATGTTCATCTACGCATCAACGAATCAGGATGTGAAGATGAGTAAAGCCGGAACTTGGGGCGGCGGTGATCCCACTCGTAGCGGAAGCGCTGCGCTACGGCGCGTAGCGGATACGCTGCGCTTCTGTGCGGAACGGAAGCCGTTCCGCTACGGATCGGGACGGCTACGCTTCGCCCCCGCCTCGTAGCGGATACGCTGCGCTTCTTGGATGAACGGCTACGCTTCGCCCGCCCGCGTAGCGCAAGCGCTTCGCTTCCGCACTGAATGGAAGCCGTTCCGCTACGGATCGGACGGCTACGCTTCGCCCCCGCAGGAACGGCGGAACGAAAGCCGTTCCGCTACCTCTCGGGACGGATACGCTACGCCTCCGCGCGCAGCGGAAGCGCTTCGCTTCCGAGCGGAACGAAAGCCGTTCCGCTACGCCATCACACCGCGGGCTGGGCGGCGTCGCCGGGGGACTGATTCGCCCGCTCGCGCTCGGTGCGCAGGCGCAACTGGCCGCAGGCGGCGTCGATCTCATGGCCCTTCTCCCGGCGCAGGGTGAAGGAGATGCGCTGCTGCTCCAGTACCGAGGCGAAGCGTTCCTGGCGGTTGAGGCTGGGGCGCTTCCAGTCGAGACCGGCCACCGTGTTGTAGGGGATGAGATTTACGTGCGCATGCAGGTCGCGGGCGATCACGGCGAGGCGCTCGGCCTGGTCGATGGAGTCGTTGACCTCCTCGATGAGGATGAACTCCAGGGAGAGCATGCGCCCGTGTTTGTCGGCGAACTCGCGCGCGGCGGGGATGAGCTCGGCGAGGGGCCAGCGCTTGTTCACCGGCATGATACGCTCGCGCACCTCGTCGGTGGCCCCGTGCAGGCTGATCGCCAGCCGGAAGCCCAGCGGCTCCTCGGCGAGGCGGCGGATCTGCGGGACCAGGCCGCTGGTCGATAGGGTGATGCGGCGCGCACCGAAGCCTAGGCCCCAGTCGGCGTTGAGGATGGTGAGGGCGGCGATGAGGTTGTCGTAGTTGTGGAGCGGTTCGCCCATGCCCATGACCACGAGGTTGTCGAAGGAGGCCAGCTCGGAGCGTACCCGCGGAGTATGGGCGTCCTCGCGGTAGCACACGTGCAGGAGCTGGGCTACGATCTCGCCGGCGGAGAGGTGGCGCTTGAGCCCGTCGAGTCCCGAGGCGCAGAATACGCAGCCCATCGCGCAGCCCACCTGGGTGGAGATGCAGATGGTCTTGCGCGAGTGGTCCAGGCCCACGCCCTCCTGCGGGGCGCGGATGATCACCGTCTCGATGAGGGAGCGGTCGCCGAGCTCGAGCAGGAGCTTGTCGGTGACATCCTGCGACTGGAGGTTGAGCACTAGGGTGGCGGGGAGCAGCTCGAAGGTCTCAGCGAGCCAGGCACGCAGGGGCTTGCCGAGGTTGCTCATCTCGTCCCAGGAGCGCACGCGCTTCTTGTAGAGCCAGTCCAGGATCTGCTTGGCGCGGAAGGCCGGTTCACCGTGCGCGGCGAGGCGGGCGGAGAGTGAGTCGAGGGTTTCCCCGGTGAGCGGCGGTTTCGCGGGAGTGAACATCATAGGGGGGGCGGCGGAGGCAGCACGCGAACAGATGGTTTGCCAGCCCGCAAGCTTGCCCGCAAGCAAGTGCCCGGCGTGACCACACTCGACCGCTACATCTTCCGCAACGTGCTGCTCTCCTCGCTGGCCGCCATCGGGGTGTGCGCGTTTGTGCTGCTGGTGGGCATAGTGGTGAAGGATCTGCTCAAGGCGGTGGCCGCCGAGCAGATCGACCTGCCCACATTTGCCAGCCTTACCCTGAAACTGGTGCCCTACGTGGTCTCCTACGCGCTGCCCATGGGTATCCTCACCGGCATTCTGCTGGTGCTGGGGCGGCTCTCGGCCCAGCAGGAGATCACCGCGATGAGGGCGGCGGGCTGGGGCATGGGGCGCATCGCCGTGCCCATCCTGTGCCTGGCGGTGTTGGGCGCCTCGACCTCGCTGTGGTTCAACTGCCGGCTCGGCCCGCAGGCGATGAGTGGATACCGCCTGGCCCTGGCCGATGCGGTGCGCACCAACCCCCTCAGCTTCATCGTGCCCCAGGAGTTTGTACGCACTTTCCCGGGTTACGTGATCCACGTGGCGGAGAAGGACGGCACCCGCGTGCGCGGCCTGTCCATCTGGAATCTCGACGAGAAGAACCGGGTGAAGGGGTATCTGCGCGCCGAAACCGGCCTGGTGGAGTTCGACGACGAGAAGGCCGAGCTGCTCATCACCCCGTACCGGGGAGTGCTCGAGGTGCGCGACTCCGCTGCGCCGGAGGATTTCACCAAGGATCTGCGGCTGATCCAGTTTGCGGAGTGGCGCCGCATCCCGCTGCCCCTCGACACGCTCATCGGCAAGAACACCTTCCGGCGCAAGCTCTCGCTGCTCACGCTCGACGAGTTGCGCGCCGAGCTGGCCAAGGTATTGGCGAACCCGGACAACCACACGCCTGCCGCGGTGCAGATCGAGGCCAGCCCGATCCGCTATCTCATCCAGAAGCAGTTTTCGCTGGCTGTGGCCGTGCTGGCCTTCGCGGTGGTGGGCGTGCCCCTGGGCATCAAAATGCAGCGCAAGGAGTCGTCGGCCAATCTGGGTCTGGCCCTGGTGCTGGCCCTCGGGTTCTACTTTCTGATGATCATGATCGACTGGCTGCAGAAGAAGCCGGAGTTGCGGCCCGATATTCTGCTGTGGAGTCCCAATGTACTATTTGTCGGGCTGGGCCTGTGGCTGTTCTGGCGGGTGGACCGGCAGTGAGCGTGTAGCTCGTAGAGGCGGGATGGGCGGTAGTGATCAGGTGGGGCGGCCGTGAAGCGAGCAGCCGGTGGTGAGCGGACCGGAGGTGAAGCGATTGGAACTGCGGAGAGGCGAGCAGGCTGGCAGCGAAGCGAGCAGCCGGTCGCGAAGAGGGTCGGGCGGCACTGAAGCGAGCAGTCGGTGGTGAGCGGACCGGAGGTGAAGCGATTGGAACTGCGGAGAGGCGAGCAGGCTGGCAGCGAAGCGATTGGACCCGCAGTGAGGCGATTGGGCCGGTCGCGACGCGAGTGGGGCGGTATTTCAAGTCGTAGCCGCCACCGCACTGGTGCCCGAGATCGGCGACGTTGGCCGCTTCAAACAAGCCCGCGACCTCGGCCTTCTTCGGCCTCGTGCCGCACGAAGAGTCCAGCGGGCAAACCCGCCGCCTGGACTCCATCACCAAGACCGGCAACTCCCATGCGCGCCGCATGCTCATCGAGACCGTACAATGCGCCTTCAACGAACCCAAGGTATCCGCCGAACTGAGCAAGCGGCAGGAAGGCCAGTCCACCCAAGTGCGGGACCTCTCGTGGAAGGTCCGCCTCTATAAATGAGGCCGCCATCTGCTCGCCCGAGGCAAGATGAAGCAAAAGATCGTCGTCGCCCTCGCCCGCGAGATGGCCGGCTTTGTATGGGCCATGCTCCAACTGGTGCCCTCCCCAGTGCCCACGCCGCAACCGGCCGGGCCGGGCCTGCGACGAGCTTAGGAGGGCCCATTCTCGGCCCGGCC
>CAJCBL010000168.1 GCA_903960515.1 uncultured Verrucomicrobiota bacterium | reverse complement strand
GTCCTCATCCACGCTGGTGACAGCCCACGGTTTGGGCAGCAGCAGCAACCGACGATAGTGTTCTTCAACGGTCTCACTCATCTTTGCTTCCGTATCTGAGATTTTGCTCTTTACCCACAACAAACCGCGAAGACCCAACCAACGGCGTAACTCCTTCCCGGGAGCCCTCCCAAGCACCGCCGCATCCAGCCAGGCACAAGCAGTGCGCCCACGATAGTCGCGAGTCAAACAAACGCCGCCAGCCCCATTCGGCGCAATATGGACGCCCAGGGTTCGACCTTCGCTAAATCCATAGTAGAGCGTACCTGCCGCAATCGCGGCTACCGCCAAGAGCCCCAAACCCACACTCGTCAATATCTCTCGTGCCCGACCTTTGCACGAAATCTCTCCATAAAGATAACAAATCGCGGCGATGGGCAGAATCCACAACTCGCGCCTCGCCCACAAAGTCGAAAACATATTGACCGCACACCATCCCAGCACAATCGAGATAGCAGCAACAACCAGCGATGCGCGAAACCTAGGCAAGCCATGATCACGAAGCACCAGGGCCGAAGAGGCGAATAGAAGAGACCCAAGCAAAAAGAGAACCGTGAGAACAGTCGGGAGTCCGTACTCGACGGCGACATGACAATAGGAGTTAGCCGGGGTAGTGAATACCTCCATCCGGTCAGGGTCCTGAAACCAATTCATATAAGCCCACCCCGACTCCCCGCTTCCCCACCCATGCCATGGGGCTCCGCCGATCATCGCAGGGCACGCATCCCAGAACGCCGCCCGGTTCTCGACCGAAGTGTCCTTACCTGAGGTGATCAAGGCCAACCTCGGCGCGAGTCCGGTAGAAAATATGAGCACCCCGATTATTGTGACTCTAACAGCAAACACCGAGCCCACTTGGCAGAATGCTCGCCAGACGCACGCCCCTCCGGTTCCACTGCGATTCACCCACTCCCACAATGCAAGAGCCGTATATGCCGACAATGCGACACATAGTCCAATTATACCACCTCTCGAAAAGGTCTTGCAGAGGAAATAGACGCCGGTCCCTTCGACTGCGATCACGCCCACGACCACCGCCACGAATCGTCTCTTCGGCGCGCCCCAAGCTCGCTGCATGCACCATCCGCCTACGAACCAAAGAATTGGCAGTAGCGTGACCAGAAAGGCACCGGCGAAATCCGGAGTGGGCCAGCCTAAACTCCACCTTTGAATTCCATTATAGTAGGAGACTGCGTCAAAATTCATATTACTGAATCAGCGGCAAACTTGAAGTACTTTCGTGCTAGCGAGAAGATTTGGGGAAAAGCGAAAGGAAGAACCGATAGTTTCCGAGATTTTCCACGGACAAATTCGAACCATGTTCGGAAACGACCCCACGCTCATCCTCACTAGAACCGATCATATGTGTGATTATGTACTGCCCAGACCCATTGTCGAACTTCACGTACATAGTCTGTGTGTATTTTCCAAAATAGAAATTGTCGCGATCCATATACGGCCCCATCTCATCGAGGACCTTTTCCGCGTCGCTAGTCCCGACTATCGAACGAATCGAAGCATTCAGTGTCTCCCTGAATTCATCTCCGATCGCCGAATAGCTTGGGATTTCGATTAGCCGCTCTTGGGGAGAAACTTCACCAACTCGCGCTTTCGAAAGTTCATAGCGAAGCCTCGCCTCATATACCACGGTATACACATCCTGAATCTGCTCGATTTGATCGGGCGTTAGGCTAACATCCTTTAGGTTTTGAGCGAATAAAGAAATCCTAACCTCATATCCGGCCTTCCCTTCCGGAATAGTGATGGCCCATCGAGCGGCTTTCATTTCTAAGCCCTGGGTGCGTTTATTGGGTGCCGGATACTCCAACTTAAGGCGGGCACTTTGTCCCCTTAGTATCGCGTGCGGCCGCGACTCTTGCACTTTCGCGGCCTCAACAGGCGCAACCGTTTGCCATAGAAGGAACCCTACGGCCCCGATGGCAACAACCCCCAATACCGATATAAGCACGCGCGTGTTCATTGTATCATTTGTTTTTCATCCACCAAAGATGTCGATCATCCACCGATTTCGGCTATCGAAATCCGAATAATGCTGGGGGTCAATAGAATCATTGGCCGGCTACAGCTCTCCGGAACTAGTCCAGTGATTACCAACATTTTAGAGGGTCAACAGGTGCCGTGTCTGCGCGCCGAGTAGGTCAATTCGAGCCCCGTATCGACCTTATCCCCATTAGCCGCTCCGGTGGAAGTAGCGCCGAAGAAGACGCCACCGGTTCGCTCACAGGGCAGGCACCCACGTCCGAGGCGCCGAGCGGCCCGCTTCCGAAACCGGGCCTTCGCGCCGGGTTTCGGCGTTTCCGGATGGCGACGATCGCAAGAACATCGTCCATCCAGGGGCCCGATTAGGGACAGGCCCGATTAGGGGCAGGTCAATTCTGTGGGCCAAAATGGAGAATGCAGAACTCAACCCTCTCAGGGACGCCAGTTCGCAACTGGCCGTCAGCGAGAACCGCCTTCTCGGAGAACCGGTCAAAGACCGGTCCCACCACGGAGATCATCCCTCCCTCGTAGCTGAAGCTCGGAGCGCTTCAGCGCCTGCGGGCTCCGCAGGCTTAATGGCTTCGCCATCCAGCTACGCGGCTTCTACGGCTCAGCGCGTGGCGATCCACTGACCAAAGGGGCCTTGATAGGCGCCCAGCAACACCGTGGCCAGGGCCAGCGCGACCAGCGTAAGGCTCGCGGCCACTCCGAGGTGGATCTTGCCCACATAAACCCGGCTCTCGGCGGGCGAAGCGTCCTCATAGAAGGCGGCGCGCATCCAGCCAAAGTAGTAGTAGATCGAAATCACTACCGCTACGATGGCCACGGCGAGCAGCACCCAAAGATGCGCGTGAAAGGCGGCGACAAAGATTAGCAGCTTGCCGATAAAACCAGCCAGCGGCGGGATGCCGGCAAGCGATCCCAGGCCGCAGGCCAACACTGCGCTGAGCAGCGGGCTCTTGCGCGCCAAACCGGCATAATGCCGCAGATCCTGGTCGGCATCGTCGTCGCCGGCGAGATGCGCCATGACTCCGAATACCGCCATCGCGCCGAGCAGATAGGTAAAGAGGTAGAAATAGACGGCTGCCGGCGCCCAGCTCACGGCATCCTGCGGAGCGATCGCCGCCACCACTCCGATGAGCAGGAAACCGGCATGCGATACACCGGAAAGGCCCATCAGGCGTTTCACATTGCGCTGCGGGAGCGCGGCGAGATTGCCAAAGAACAGACTTAGCGCCGCAAACACCGAGAGCAGCGGCAGCGTGAGCTGGCCGAGGGCCAGAAACGGCCCGCGCACAAGAATAAGCAGCAGGGCGAAACCGGCGGCCTTCGAGGATACGGCGAGAAAGGCGGTCACCGGAGTGGGCGCACCTTGATAGACATCCGGCACCCAGATTTGGAAGGGCACGGCGCCGATCTTGAAGGCGATACCGGAGAGCACGAGCGCAGCGCCGACGAGTGCGAGGGGCTGGTCGGGATTGTGGCGCAGGAACTCACCTAGCGCGGTGAAATTCATCGACTGCGCGGTGTGGCCGGCCAGCAGCGGATTGCCCGCCACGCCGTAGAGCAGCACGATGCCAAAGAGCAGCAACGCCGAGCTCAGCGAGCCCATCACCAGATACTTAAGACCGGCCTCCAGCGAGAGCGGGCTGGCGCGGAAATAGGAAACCAGAATATAGAAGGCGACCGTGACCGTTTCCAGCGCGACAAAGAGCAGGACAAAGTGATTGCTCTGCGCCAACAGCATGAGCGCGCCGGTGGCCACTAACAGCACATGGAAAAACTCGACGCGCGGCACCTTCTGCCTGGGCAAAACAACCGTGGCGATGAAGCTCACCAGCAGCGAAGCCACCAGGAAAAACGCCCGCATGATCTGCGAGTCGGTAGTCTGGCGCACAAGCCCGCCAAAGAGCTCGCGCCCCAGCCAGAAAGCCGACCAGTCGTGCAACGTCCACGCCAGCGCGGCGACAATACCGCAGATGGCGACGCGCGGGACAACCAGCGCCAGAGCGCGCTTGGGGAGGAGCAGTTCAACCACGAGCAGCGCCAACGCCACCCCGCCGAGCACGAGCTCAGGCGCGAGGGCAGACCAGTAGTTGGTCGCGGCGATGTTCTGAAGGGCTTGGATTTCCGGAGTCATGCGAGCGGGGGCAGGAGAAAGGCTGAAGGCTGAAAACTGAAGGCTGAAGCCATCATAGCAGCGGAAGGGAAAACAGAAGAGCGGTCGGATCGGCCGTATTTAATGTCATCACTGGCCGGCGACGACTTTTACGGCGGCTTCTACGGCCGGATAGATCGTGGCAAGAGTGTCGTTGAGCGGAGCGGTGATCGCCTTCGGCCAGAAGCCGAGGAAGAACAAACCGGCCAGCAGCACCAGGGCCGGAATACGCGCGGGCCAGTCGAGATCGGCAGTCGGGTTGGCCGCGGCGTAGCGCACATGCTCCTCGCTGGGTTCGCCGAAGAAGACCTTGGCCACAGCGCGCAGCCCATACACGGCGGAGATAACGACACCGGTCAGCGCGAGCGCGGTGTAGAGGTGCGAGAGCTGCCAAAGCGCGACAAAGATCGTGAGCTCGCCCCAGAACCCGGCGAAACCGGGCAGGCCGATGCTGGCCAGGATCGCCGCGGAGAAAAACGCAGCGAGTACCGGCGCGCGTTTCACGAGACCGCCCATCTGCGTCATGTCGAAGGTGCCCACACGCTGGTGGATCTGCGAAGTGAGGAGGAAAAGCAGCGCCACCGATAGACCGTGGGCGACCATGAAGAGCACCGCGCCGCCAGCACCGAGAGTGGAGAGGCAGGCGAGGCCAAGGAAACCGTAGCCCACGTGCATCACCGAGCCGAACCCGACCATCTGCTTGAGATCGCGCTGCGCCATGGTGACCAGGCCGATGACCACAATATTGCCCAGCGCGAGCCAGACCATCCACGTCACCCAGTCCTGACCGCCCAGGGGCAGCAAAGGCAGCGCGATCTGCACGAGACCATAGAGGCCGAACTTCTTGAGCACGCCGGCGTGCAACATCGAAACCGAAGTGGGCGCCGCGCCGTAACCAAGCGGTGCCCATGAGTGGAACGGCCAGAGCGAGACCAGGATGCCGAAACCAAAAAGAAGCAGCCCGAAGAGGTTGTGCTGCAGGGCCGCCAAGAAAGCTCCGTCGCCAGCGAGGGCGAGGCGAAGATTGATCAGGTCGAAGGAGGCCGCGTTGCTCTTGGCGTAGATGGCGATCAGGCCGGCGAGGGAAAGCATCGCACCGGCGGTGAGGTAGATCGTCATCTTCATCGCCGCGTAGTTGCGGTCGCGCCCGCCCCAAAGGCCGACCATGAGGAAGGTCGGGATGAGGGCGAACTCATGGAAGAAATAGAAGAAGAAGATATCCACCGAGGCGAATACGCCCATGAGCCCGCCGTGCATGACCAGCAGCAGCATCAGGTAGAGTTTGAGCCGCTCGGCGCCGGACTGGAGTGCCACGAGACCGGCGGCGAAACCCACGATCGCCGCCATGACAAAGAGCGGCAGCGAAATGCCGTTGAGGCCGAGCTTGAGCCCGATGCCGAGAGCGCGGGACAGCCCGAAATCGGTTGCGGAGAGGAAGGCGTAACCGCTGGTCTTCGGCGCGGCTGCATAAGCCCACCACAAGTGGAGGGCGACGAGCAGCGGCACCAGGAAACCGATAAAAGCGATGAGCTTGCAGATGCGCTTCGGGATAAAGTTGCCGAAGGCGAGAATAAGCCCGCCGGCCAACGGGGCGGCCACGGCGAGTTGCAGGAGATGCGTTGCGTCGTTCATACCAAAGAGCCCGGAAAGGATTTAACCACAAAGAACGCAGAGAACGCACAGAGAGCGATCTGTAGGCCGCGAGCTTGTTGGTCACTGCAAGAGCCTCGATGAAGGTCGGGCCTTACGGTCTTTGCGCTTTTTGCGTTCTTTGCGGTTAACATTTCTGGGAATGTTTTGCGTTCAAAGGATTCCGGTGGCGATGGCCCAGCAGAGGCCGGCACCGAAGAGAAACCAGTACACATAGCCGTGGATACTGCCCACATGCACGGCGCGGGCGCCGCAGCCAAGCCAGCCCACCACCTCGGCCAGCGCGCGCGGCAGGCCGGCGACAAAGATCTGGTCGATAAAGTTCAGTACCATCGCGAAGCGCTGCTGCACCTTGGAAACGTACCAGTTGTAGGTGCTGTCG
>CAJCBL010000167.1 GCA_903960515.1 uncultured Verrucomicrobiota bacterium | reverse complement strand
TGCCGCCGCCCAGGCCGGCACCGCGCTGGCGGCCCACGGCGTCGATCTCATCGATGAATACGATGCAGGGGGCGTTCTTGCGGCCCTGCTCGAACATGTCGCGCACGCGGCTGGCGCCTACGCCAACAAACATCTCCACAAAGTCGGAACCGCTGATGGAGAAGAACGGCACGTCGGCCTCTCCGGCCACGGCTTTCGCCAGCAGCGTCTTGCCGGTGCCCGGAGGCCCCACCATGAGCACGCCTTTGGGGATACGGCCGCCCATTTTCTGGAACTTCTTGGGGTCCTTGAGGAATTCGACCACCTCGGCCACCTCTTCCTTCGCCTCGTCGCAACCGGCCACCTCTTTAAAAGTGATCTTGTCGCGGTCACGGGTGAGAAGTTTGGCCCGGCTCTTGCCGAAGTTGAGCGCTCCGCGGCCAGCGGCACGAATCTGGCGCAGGAAAAGGAAATACAGCACGCCCAGTATCAGGACAAAGGGCAGCAGGTTCATCAACAGGCCCGAGAACAAGGTCTCCGCAGCCGGCTCCTTGAATACATGGGTGGCCTGCAAGCGGGCGATGGCCTCGTCGGTCACGCGACCGGCGGCGCTGAACTTGGCGCTGTCGATGTTGTCGTCGTTTTTCTCCACCGTAATCAACTCCCCGGTGATCGTAGTGTAGAAGGGACCGCCGGCGGAGTCCGCCTTGATGACGCCGGACTTGATCTGGCCCTTCTCGGCCAGATCGACCACCTGCTGGATGTTCAGCTTCACAGGCGCAGCGGTGCGGCTGGTGGACATCGAGGCCACAGCTATGGCCAAGGCGAGGATCGCCGCCCAAATCAACCATACCTTGGGCTGGAAACCCTCGGGACGGACGTTCTTCAGCGGACGACGTTTGGAGCTTTCGTTGTCAGACATGGAGGGAAGCGGAGAGTGGGGCGGCGGGGAGATATGTCAATTGAACCGCCACCAACGTTCCATCAGAGATTCGCGCCCCATGCGCTGGAGGCAAACCGGGCACCCAAACAATGGTGCCGTCGGCCGCGCAAACCACCGGCAAGCGCTGGCGCAACTGACGGGGTACCCGCCGGTTGACGAATTGGTCCTGCAATTTTGACGACTGCGCAGCGCCCAGCGGCACATAGCGGTCACCCGGCTGCCAGGAGCGGATGGAAAGCCGTGCGAAGGTTTCCATTGCGGCGAAAAACACGGTCCGCGCGTCGCCAAACGCCCCCGCGCAGATCCGCCGGCGCAGCTCGGGGTCGAGTTGCACATGCGCCGCTCGCAACTTCGCGCCATCGGGCAAAATAATCTCGCCGGGAACCTCCAGCGCAGCCCCCGACCAGCGAGGCACCTGCGTCTCCGCTGCCTGCAGACGCAACTCGGTGCCATCCACGATCAGAAAACCGGCTACGCCCACGCTCAACTTCGCCTCACGCCCCGCGCATACCGCTGCGAGCAGTTCCTCAAAGGCTGATCGGCTCAGCGCCTCGCTCAAATCCACTGCAAGCATCCAGCGGTGCAGCGCGCGGCGCACCACAGCCACCGGCGCCTCGCGCAGCGCCGCAAGCGGGATCACCTCGTCCAGTTGCGCCGGCAGTACACGATCGGCCCACAGCTCCAGCGCGTCGTCCTCCTCCTCAAGCAGAGCGCGCGAACGCGCCACCGCCTCCGCCAGATCCGCCGGGGCCGCCTCCGCCCATGCCGGCACGACCAGCCGGCGCAGCCGGTTGCGAAAATACGCATCGCCGTGGTTTGTCTGGTCTTCGCACCACGGAATTCCGGCCACGCGCAGCGCGGCAACAAGGTCGGCCTTCGGCATATTGAGTAATGGACGCAGCCGCACGCTCCCATCGGCCATGCGCTGCACCGGCCGCGGCGCCGCTAGGCCTCGCGAGCCGCTGCCCCGACTCAAACGCAGCAGCATCGTCTCCACCACATCATCGCGGTGCTGCCCCAGCCACAACGCCCGTGCCCCAACCTCGGCCATGGCGTCGCCAAAGAATGCGAACCGAGCCTCGCGCGCCTGCGCTTCGGAAACTTCGCTGCCCGCAGGCCAGTTCGCCGCGCCGACCACCAATTTCACGCCAAGCGCCGCGCACAGCTCGCGGCAGTACACCTCGTCGGCATCCGCAGCAGCCCCACGCAGCCGGTGATTGAAATGCAGCGCCAAGAAATTGCGGATTGCGGATTGCGGATTGCGGATTGCCCGCGCCGACCGGTCCGATCGGTCGGATGATTTGGGTTCGGTGCACCGGGGCTCGGTGCTGCCATTCCGCATTCTGCCTTCTGCCTTCTGCCTTAGCTGGCCGCGCTGCGCGGCCAGCGCCAAGAGCAACGCCACCGAATCGGCTCCGCCGGAAAGCGCCACACACCAAGGCGCGCAATCGCCCTGCTGCACTTCTCCAGGCTCATCAGCCAGCCACTCGCGCAGCCGCTGCGGCCAGCGCGCCGTAGGTAACGCCGCCCCGAGCACATCCACCGCCGCAGACCAGTCGATGTCGCGCGAAGGATTCATGTGCTGCGGATTCCATGTGCCCCACCCCGCTCCTGCAATCCGATAGGCGTTGAAACCGCATCGCCGTTTGCCGATACAACTCCGGCCAACTGGCGAGTGCATTCCCCCACCCTGCGCCGCTCAACCCCAGCGAAATTCCCCTGACATGCTCAACCTCGCACTGTTTGGTCCCCCCGGAGCCGGCAAAGGCACCCAGTCGGAGTTCCTCATCAAACGCTACAACCTGTTCTACATCTCCACAGGCGACCTCCTGCGCAAGGAGATGGCGGGTAAAACCAAGCTGGGACTCGAAGCGCAGGGCATCATCGCCGCCGGCGGCCTGGTATCCGACGAGATCATCGTCCAGATCATCGAGAAAACCATCACCGACAACACCGGCTGCAACGGCTTCCTCTTCGACGGCTTCCCGCGCACCTACATCCAGGCCTACATCCTCGAAGGCCTGATGCTGAAGCTGAATACCTCCCTGAACTGCCTCATCAGTCTCGCCGTGCCCGAGGAGGAATCGGTGCGCCGCCTGCTCAAGCGAGGCGCCACGTCGGGGCGCAGCGACGACAACGAAGCGGTGATCCGCAACCGCCTTCGCGAATACAATCAGAAGACTCTTCCCGTGCTCCAGTTCTACCGCGACAAGGGCATCTACACCGAAATCGACGGCACCAAGAGCATTGAGGAGGTGCGCGCGCAGATCACCCAGCGCATCGGCGCCGAACTCAGCAAGAGCCTCTTCAACGTCGTGCTCTTCGGTTACCCCGGCTCCGGCCGGGGCTCGCAGGGGCGGGCACTCGCGCGCAAGTTCGGTCTCGAATACCTGGCGACCGGCCCGATGCTCGATGCGGAGATCAAGCAGGGCAGCGAAACCGGCCGCAAAATCGTGGCCCTCTACGAAAACGGCCAACTCGTGCCCGACGAGATCGTGGTGCCGCTCATCGAGAAGAAACTCGAGGCCCCAAAACAGGTGCAGGGCTACATTTTCAAGGGTTTCCCCCGCACCTTGGTGCAGTCGTACATCCTCGACGGCCTGCTCAAGAAGCACGACTCCTCGATTTCCAAGATTATCGAGATCGAGGTGCCCACCCTGGAGCTGATTCGCCGGCTCGACGAGCGCAGCAAGACCGAATCCTGCATGCCCTACGACACCAGCACCTCAAAAATCGTAAAACGTCTGGGCGAACACGAGACCAAGACCGTCCCGGTCATCCAGAAATACAATCAACTCCACGGAGTGACGAAGATCGACGGTATGGGCAGTTTCGACGAAGTCTTTGCGCGCATCTCCGCCGAGATCGAAGCCAGTTTCAAGAGCCTGCGCTAACCGCGTGAGGTTGGCCCGCTTCGAGGCGGGGGGCGGAACAATTACGAATTGGCAACTACGAGTCGGCTTCGGGGTCCGCTTTGGCCGACATCTCGCGGCTCTTCGTAATTCCCAATTCGTAATTCGTAATTTCTGCTCGATCTCCGCTGCGCAGAACGCGATCCCCGGTGCGCGGAACGCCTTCCCGGCGCAAAATTCGTGTTCTCGGACGCGGGAATCGTGTTGCCCGCACGAAAATCGAGTTTTCGGCGGGAAATTCGCGTTCCCCAGCGCCAAATTCGTGCTCCCCGGCGCGGAAATCGCGTTCCCGAGTGTGAAATCCGAGTTTTCGGCGCGAAATTCGTGTTCTCGGGTGCGAAATTCGTATTTCCGGAGCGCAAATCGTGTTTCCCGCGCAAAAATCGAGTTCCCGAGCACGGCAATCACTGTTAGCCGAGTTCGTCTTCTAAGCTGCCGACCTCACCGGAGACAAAATCGTGGAATCCCCAACCAATGCCGTCGGTCATCTTCTCCGCTTTCGCCAGACGCTCGCGGAACTTCGGGTACAGCTCCCGCGCCTCGCCGCGCAAAAGGCCGGCGAGCTCGTCCAACGCCGACTCCACACTGGTATAGAACCGCTCGTCTACGTCCCCATACTCGTGGGTGAAGCGCACTCCGCTCTCCACATAGGTCAGCAATAATTCCGCCGTGCCGAGGATGTTCCCAGTGGCCTTGCGATAGTCGCGGATGGCCTTGCGCGCCACCCCCAGCTTCAACGGCCCCATACCTATAGCACATTTGGAGAAGAATTGCCCGACGATCTTCTGGCGATAGATCTCCAGCGCTGCGCCGCAGCCCTCGGCTGCATTGCAGCGGGCTTGGATGAAGTCGCGATTCGCTGGCGCCGCTGCATAGAGGTCCTTCACCAAGTCGATTAGCGCCGATTTATCCAAAGTAATGAGGTGCTGGCGGGCGGCGCTCCAAGCAACGGGCTTCTTGGTGGGGATTTTGGGTTCGATCGGCATAAAGCGAAGAAATTATCGGTGGACGCGTTGCAAGGAAGGGGCCGGAACAATTACGAATAATGAATTGGCAATTACGAGTTGGCACCAGGCGTCGTTTTGGCGTCGGCAGGCACGGAGGGAAGTGACTACCGATGGATCCGCTTCAAGGCGGGCAAAGAATCGGCGGGGAGGATCAAGGCGATGCTGCGCGCCTGCCCGGGCACTCGCCGGATAAAGCCCCGGCGCTCCAAAGTGAGCACCATCGAGTGCACACTTGGTGCGCTGATCTGGAAAAAGCGCTGCATGTCGGCTTCGGCTGGGGCACAGCCGTTCACTAGGCCATACTGGTGGATATAGGCCAGGAACTGCCCTTGCCGCTCCGTGGGGACCTGTGGTTTCACTTCATCTTTCTTCATTCGTCTCCTTCGCCTCGCCCCAGATGCGGGCAAGCGTGGCTTGGATCTTCTTTTCGAAGCGCTCGATCAGCTCCCGGTTGGCGGCGACGAGCTTCTGCTCCGCCTCGATCTCCGCCACGATGGCCTGCTGCGTGGCGAGGAAGATCATACGGCGCCAAGGGCCTCCAACCCCTTCACCCAGGCGTCAAAGCGTTTACATTCTTGGCGAATCCTAGGCAGGCCGATCTCAAGCGCAGCCAAACTGCCGCTGAGTGGTTTGTCGTAGCTGGGCAATAGTGCGAGGATACGTTTGCTCGGTGCCGTTTCGGGGCTGTCGTTGATTTCCTCCGGCGTGGAGAACGCCGCCCGAATCGCGCTGAGCTCGGGCTCCAGCTCATGGGCGTAGAGTCCGGCCGCCAAGCGTTTCGTTTCGCTAAAGAGAAGGCCTTCGAACTCGTACATCTGTACATACGGGATGAAGCGCCGGATCGCGTCGCCATCGGTCTGCCCGAGTACATGGGAGCGCAGCGCCGTTTCGACCGTCGTTGCCTTCTCCTCGCACGATACCATGCGCTCAGACTCCGGCTTACCGACAAAATCGGAAGCGAGGCCGTAGTAGTCAAAGAACGTCGTGCAGCACGACTGCTTGTCCTGCGTTAAGCGGAGCCGAATGTCGTTGGCCATGCGCGCAGTCGTCACATTACCGCCCTTGTGTCCGGGTTTGCCGACCAACGCGGCAACCGGTGCCACGTCGAAGGCCGCGAGGTGCGAGCAAAGCAATTCGTTGACAAACGTTTCTTCGGTCTGCCCCTCGCAGATCACATGAACGCGTTTCATCGCGCCGGCCTCCCGCCCAGAATGTTCTTCTCCCACAATTCCCCGAGTGAATATTCCTTGAGCCATTCCGTAAGCTCGTCCGGCGCCAGGCGTCGGAGTACGCTCGCGTGGTCCTTGCGGTCGACGACGATCAGGTTCTCGGGGGCAAACTCGTTGAGCAGGGCAACGCTTTGCGTGGTGAGAATCACCTGTTTTACCTTGCTCGCGGAGCGCGCAAGCGAAGCCAAAATCCGGATGGCGTAGGGATGCAGGCCGAGTTCCGGCTCGTCGACAATGATGGTCTCCGGTTGAAGCGCTTCCGGCTGGAGGAAAACGACGGCCAAGCAGATGAAGCGTAAGGTGCCGTCCGACAGGTGATGCGCCTTAAACGGAAAGTCCTCCCCGAGCTCCGACCATTCGAGTTCGGTCTGTTCCGGGTTGGCAGTGTTGGGACGGATGCGAAAATCGCCGAAGAACGGCGCGACCAACTGTATCGTCTTCACGATGCGCTCATACGCCTCGGGTTGCTCGGACCTCAGGCGATAGAGGAAGGCGGCGAGATTGCGGGCATCGGGGCGGAGGTAGGCGTTGTCATTGAGCGCGTGCAGTTGTTTCACGGCCGCCAACTCGCTGGTGTCGTGGAAATGGTAAACTCGCCAAGCGCGCATGGCGGGGACCGTGTACGAATACATCGGAGTACGCCCCTTCAGGCTCTCCACGTTGGTCTCGAAATGCCCCGAGCCGACCTTCTTGTCGGCCTGCGTATATCTCCACCAGAAATATTCTTCGGCGAACACCATGCGGTTGTCTTGGGTGGGCTCGATGGTGAACTTGTAGCCATTATTGCCGAAATAGACTTCCGCGTGTAGTTGAGCGGTCTTCTTGCGGCCGAAGTGCAGGATAGAATCGGGCCCGCCGCTCTTGGCGATAGAGAGCTGGAGGTTCCCTTCCAGCATTTGCTGGATGAGCTTGAAGAAGCCAATGAAGTTGGATTTCCCGGCCCCGTTGGGCCCAATCAGGACGTTCAGTTCGGTCAACGGCAGATCGCACTCCGCGATCGATTTGAAGCCTTCGAGTCGGATGCGGGACAATTGATTGGCGTTCATGGCGATTGCTGCGGCGGAGTATTCTCCTCGCCCCAGATGCGGGCAAGCGTGGCTTGGATCTTCTTTTCGAAGCGCTCGATCAGTTCGCGGTTGGCGGCGACCAACTTCTGCTCCGCCTCGATCTCCGCCACGATGGACTGCTGCGTGGCGAGGGGCGGGAGGGGAATAGGAATGCTCTCGACGATACTCTGATTGATCTTGGGCATGCTGCCGGCAGCGCCAACGGCGTTGCGGGTGATGAACTCGCGAACCGGTCCGCTCTGGAGAACAACCAACAGGTAGTGGCTCCGAATCTTGGTTTCGTCGGCCCTGACGCGGATCATCAAATCGGGATAGAGATAGTTCGCCTCGTCGGAATCGAAGATCGCCGCAGTGCCGACGAGTTCCTTGGTGTTGCCACGCTGAAGATAGATGTCGCCGCGGCGGCACCGGCACGAGGCATCGAGCGGAATGGTCTCGTCGAGGTATTTGGATTTCGAGAGGTCCATTGTCCCCGAAGTAGTCGCGCTCAAGGAGAGCACTTTTAGCGTAGTCGCGTGGTCCACCGGGCTACCAGAATAACCATTCTTTGGTTTGCCCTCGATCACTTCACTGAGCGCCACCATCGGCCAATCGGGGTGGATGGGGATGTGGGGGCGGTAGTGATCGAGGACGGCGCGAGCGCCATTGATGACTTTCTGGTAGCCCTCGATCTCCGCCACGATCTCCTTCTGCAACTCCAGCGGCGGCAGGGGGATTTGGAGTTGGGAGAGGAAACTCCGGGTCACTCCACGAACACCGATTCCCTCCGCGTTGCGCTCCACCACCGCAGCAATGTGGTGAGCGGCCACACGGATAAACTCAGGCGTGAGGCGCCCGTTATCTTTCGACACAAGTGCCGTTAGGTCCTGATTGATAGCATAGTCGTCATCTGCGAACGCAAACTTCCCGACCGAGACGCGCGTGATTATGACGGTCGACCCCTTGGGCGCGATTCGTGTGGATGTCTCCTCAACCGCCTTCTTGGAAATGAGTTCGTAACCGGTGATAAGTCCGCGTTCGTCAATATGCTTCGATGAAATCCATTTTACCGAGCCGTTTGTCCAAAACGATTCATCCTGTTTGGACGGGGTCGCCCCTCCGATGAGATCGCAAACTTCGCCAAGCGGTATGTTCGTAAAGAACGAAGCGCGTGCCGCACCCTCCCTATACCGCTCGCCGCTGAGGTTGTAGTCGCCGTTGGCGGCGATCTTGGCCTTCGGAACGATTTGGGCGGTGGACGCAATGGACAGGATGGTCTCAACGGATGACTTGGAGCGGAGCGCGGTGAGATAGGCGGCGAGTTCGGCCTGAACCTGCGTGAGCTGTTCGCCGGCTACGGCGCGGCGCTGGGCACCGAGACCGTAGCCGTCGTTCTCGACCTTGAAAAAGGCGATGGTGTCGCTTTGGCGGGCGAGCGATTTGTCGAGGATGAGAATGCTGGTCTTCACCCCGGAGTAGGGATTAAAGCAACCGGCCGGCAACGAGACGACGGCGATGAGCGAGTTCTCCACGAGCAGTTTCCGGAGGTCTTTATACGCGGTCTGGCTCTGGAAGATGATGCCCTCGGGCACAATGATGGCGGCGCGGCCGGTGGGCGTGAGATGCTCTGCCATATAGTCGACAAAAAGCACCTCGCTGCGCTTGGCTTGGATGGAAAAGCGCTTGTGGGGCTTGATGCCTCCCTTCGGCGACATAAAGGGCGGGTTGGCCAGGATCACATCGGCATATTCGTTCCACCGCTCCTCGGAGGTGAGGGTGTCGTATTCGTAGACGTGCGGATCGGTGAAGCCGTGGAGGTAGAGGTTCACCAGGGAGAGGCGCACCATGTCGGGCGAGATGTCGTAGCCCTTGAAGTTCTTGGCGAGGCGGCCCTTTTCTTCCGGAGTGAGCCGGCTGTGCCCCTTGGCATCGGTATTGGCGCGCAGGATGTGCTTATAGGCGGAAATGAGGAAGCCGGCGGTGCCGCAGGCGGGATCGAGGATCGCGTCGCCCTTCTGCGGGGCGAGGACCTCGACCATGAAATCGATGATGTGGCGCGGAGTGCGGAACTGCCCGGCATCGCCTTGGGAACCGAGCACGCTGAGGAGATACTCGAAGGCATCGCCGAGGCGTTCGCTGTGGTCGTAGCTGAAACCGTCGATGATCTTCAGAAAAGCCTTGAGCGTCTCGGGGTCGCGGTACGGGAGGTAGGCGTTCTTGAAGATGTCGCGGAAGAGCGGCGGGATGCCGGGGTTCTCAGGCATCTTGGAAATCCCCTCGCCGTAGAGGCCGAGCATCTCGTGGCCGCCGAGCGAGGGGGCCATGAGCTTGGCCCAGCCGTAGCGGGCGAAAGCGCCGGTGAAGAACTTGCGCTTGCCTCCGAGCTCCTCGGACTCGGCATCCATGTCGTCCATGAACTTGTAGATCAGGGCGATGGTGATCTGCTCGACCTGGGATTTGGGATCCGGGACCTTGCCCACGAGGATGTCGCGGGCGGTGTCGATGCGGCGTTTGGTATCGGAGTCGAGCATGGGGAAAAACTTTAGGGTCGGGATGGGCCTTGGCGGCGCTGAGACCGGATGCGATAGAGGCGCTCGGTGAAACCACCTTCGCTTTCGAAAGCGGCAGCTTGGGCGGCGATCTGACGATCGAGCAGGCTACAGGCTACGGCGATGAGCGCGAGGGCTGCGTTGGCTGCGATCTCGGGGTAAGTCGGAAAAGTGGACGGTGTGGACGCAGCATTCTGGCACTCTGAGGGTTCGGGTCCACCAGGTCCATCTTGTCCATGATGGTTGCTGTGGGTTTCTTTAATCCATGCTGCCACCGCCTCAGCGGTGGCACAGCGCCGGGCGATCAGAGCGGCGCGGCGCGGGTCCTCCTTGGCCCAGAGGGGGAGCGCGCGGTGGCGCAGAAAATCTTCATAGTCGAGCCGCAGCTCCTCGAGGCTCGCACGGGCCACGTTGGTAAGCTTGAGCTCCATCTTTTTCGATGTGCCGCTAACCTTGCTCCCTTCGGCGATATTTTGCACGCCGCTCCGAGCCGCTTGGACCATTTGATCATGAGTGCGGCTGCGCTTCTCGATATAGCGATCCGCGAAACGCACGGTCACATCATAAGCAAGCTGAGCAACCTGGAAGCTTCTCAGGTGCCGGTAGCCGCCATGGGGCTCGATAAGGGGTTCTGACGACATAACTCTGGGGACAAAGGCTTCGCGCTACTCAAAAATCGGGTTCAGGCTTGCGGTGGATTGGCAATGCGCTGAGCTGCGTCCGTACACCTCGGAAATCCTTCCTCGGCCGCTCGCGGCAGATAGGAGCCGGGGTTTCTTCATTTTCAGACCTAGGCATCGTGGGAAACGCGTCCGATTTCACGCCACGAACTGGTTGAGCGAAACGTAATCTTTGATGTATCCCGGGATGAGTGCGCGGTATTTCGCCGGGACCGCCTTGAAATCCCGGGTGGAGAAAATGGGATTGGTGGCGAGATCGGTGAGGTGACCGGACTCGATGATGTCGCGAATCTTGTCACTCGTCGCGTAGGCCTTGAAGAAGGTCTTCAGCGCGGGGATGGCCTCGGCCTCGTCCGGCTTGGAGTCGGCTACGAATTTGGAGAACTCCTCCTCCAGCAGTTCGTCCTTGGACTTGAAGCGAGGGATGAGGCCGAAGATTTTCTCCAGGATTTCGCGTAGCGTAAGGCGGCGATCCACGGCGGCGGCCTTGCGCAGCTTGTCGAGTGTGTAGAATTCGGTGGGTTTCTCGAATACCTCCGTGTTCACATAGTCGATCACTCGGTCCCACTGGCCGGCCTCGACGCTGGCGGCGATGAAATCGTTACCGCGCACGCTGTCCTCGAATTTCTCATAGAACATGCGGTCGATCTTCATCCCCTGCTCCCCGATCACCTCAACTTTCATCGTGGCGAGGAGGTCTTCGCCGAGGTTCTCGTAGGTGCCGGCGTAGATGGTGGGGCCAGCAGGGCCGGTGCCGCTGCCGGGCTCGCCGTCGGTGGGCTTGGGCTTGGGGAGCTTGATTACCTGGTCGTAGTTGAACTTCTCCTCGAAGTATTCGCAGTTGGCGAAGAAGTCGAAGAGCTTGAAAGCGGTCTTTCGCGGCGCGGTTACGCTCTCCTTGAGCACTTCGTCGAAGAGCTGCTCGCGGAAATCATGCCGCCGGGTGCCGCGGCCCTTGATCTGGATGAAATCGGTGGGCGAGAAGATGGGACGGAAGAGGCCGAGGTTGAGTAGGTCCGGGCAATCGTATCCGGTGGTCATCATGCCCACAGTGACGCACACCCGGGCTTTGCTGCTCCTGTAGGTGGAGAGGAAATTCGCGGAGCCGAGCAGGTTGTTGTTGGTGAAATTGATCGTGTGCTGCTGGGCGCCATCGACCTGCGAGGTGACCTGAACGGCGAAGTCCGAGTGGTATTTCCCGGGAAACAAGCGGTCGGCCATCTCGTTGAAGATCTGGGTGAGTTTCGCCGCGTGATTTTGGCTGACGGCGAAGACGATGGACTTGCCGATCTCGCCGCTGATGGGGTCGCGAAGCGCGTTTTCGAGGAAAAGCTTGGCGAAGAGCTGATTGGTGGCGGGAGAGAAGAAGCGTTTCTCGAATTCCCGCTGCTTGTAGGTCTCTTCCCGGTCGTCGCCGGCATCGTCCTTGAAGACGACCACGAAGCCGTCATCGGAGAGAAGCTGGGTGGTAACCTCGCTGCGGGCGTCGACCACGACGGGGTTGATGAGGAAGCCGTCCTTCACGCCATCGAGCAGGGAATAGCGGAAGGTGGGCTGGCCGTCGTCGCAGCCGAAGGTGCGATAGGTATCCAGCAACAGGCGGCGCTCGAATTCCCGAGGGTCCCGGGTGGTGGGCTGGGCCTTCTCGAACTTCTTGAGGTAGTCGCGAGGCGTGGCGGTGAGGCCGAGCTTGTAGCCGATGAAGTAGTCGAATACGGCGCGGGCGTTGCCACCGATGGAGCGGTGGGCTTCGTCGGAGATGACGAGGTCGAAGTCCGTCGGCGAAAACAGCTGCTGGTACTTGTTGTTGAAAAGTAGCGACTGTACGGTGGTGACGATGATCTCGGCGTGGCGCCAGTCGTCGCGATTCTCCTTGTAGATGACGCTCTTGTAGTCGTTCGCCAGGACCTTCTTGAAGGCCTTCAGCGCCTGATCTTCGAGCTCAAGCCGATCCACAAGAAAGAGCACGCGGCGGGCGTTGCCGGTGCGAAGGAAGAGCTTGATGATGGCGGCGGAGGTGAGCGTCTTGCCCGTGCCGGTGGCCATTTCGAGAAGGAATCGGTCGTGGCCCCGGGCGACGGCCTGCTGGATCGCGTAGATGGCCTTCTTTTGGTACGGGCGGAGGAAACGGAGTGAGTTTGTCTCGATGAAGCGGGCACGTTCGGCCTCGTTCTTCCAGGCGGCCTCAGCAGCGTAGCCGGGGCGCTGGGTGAGGACAACGTAGTCGTCCTCGACGAGCTCTGCGATGAGCCGCTTCGGGTCGGGCGCGGACTTCTGGTAGCCGGTGACTGAGGTCGGAGTCGGGAACGCCGTGATGAGGTAGGGATTACCGCGTTCGAGATCCCAGAAATAGTGCAGATTGCCGTTGGAGAGGAGTACGAAGCGGCAGTTCTGGGATTTGGCGTATTTGCGGGCCTGCTCCTTGCCCACGAGCGGGCTTTTGTTCTCGGCTTTCGCTTCGAGCACGATGAACGGGAAGCCCTTTTCGTTGAGCAGGAGGAAGTCGATGTAGCCTTTGCTCGCCTTCTCGAAGTCCGCGCCTAGGGCATCGAGATCCGGAGCTCGCAGGGTGACGCTGGGTTCGAGCTGGATGTTGGCCGGACCGGCGGTATCGGCGAAGAAACGCCAACCGGCGGCGTCTAGCAGCTTGTTGATCTTGATGCGGGCGGTGGCCTCTTTCATGGCGGCGAGTGGTCGTCGAGTGACCGGCAAACAGTCTATTCAATCCCGAGGGCGTACACGTGGGTGCGAACCAGAAAAGCTGAGACGCGATGCGGGCCAAGTGCAAGGCATTCGCGGAGCCGAAACCTCCGCCATCGGGGGCGGGGGGGGGCGGGCGTGGGGAGGGGGCGAGGCGTCGACCTCCTGCCAGCCCCGCCACTCGGCTCCGAGTCCGCTCCCGGCGCCGCCGCCGGCTAAAAACGCCAGCGGACCGCTAGCGCTTCGACCCGCTCTCCCCCGCTAGGGCTTCACGATGAACTGCACGCGCTGCTCCGGGGTGAAATGCCGCCGCGCAAAGTCGCGCAGCGCATCGGCGGTCACCGCCTCGATGTGCGCGTCGTAGTTTTTCCAGTCGTTGACGGGAAGACCGTAGACGGCGTTGAGGGCGGCCTGCATCGCGCGGGCTCCGTTTGTCTGCAGGCTCATGCGACGCGCGGCCTTCAAGCGCGTCTGGCAACGCCGCAACTCTTCGGCTGTGATGCCGCCGTCCTGCACTCGGCGAATCTCCAGCTCGATCTCGTCGAGCACCTCGCGGGCCTTGTCGGGCGAAGTGCCGGCGTAGAAACCGAACATCCCGGCGTCGAGCCCGAGCACGCGTGAGGAGCGCACGAAATACGCCAGCCCCTTCTGCTCGCGCACCCGCTCGAAAAGGTTCGAGGCCATGCCGCTGAACACTTCGTCGGCCACCTCGGATACATAGTGGTCGGCACCGCGAATTCCGGGGCCGGGATAGGCCTGATAGACCACGGCCTGCTGCCGGGGCTGGATCTCCTCGTACGTGCCAGCCTTGGGACCGGCGAAAGCGGGGCCGGAATCGGGCGCGCTGCCCTTGGGCAGCTTCGCCAAGAACGCCTTCAGCTTCGGGGTGAGCTGCTTGGGCTCGAAATCGCCGGTCACCGCCAGCACACAATTGCCGGATACCAGCAGTTGCTTGTGCAGCGCGCGCAACCGGGCGGGAGTTACGGCCTTCAAGCCCTCCTCCGTGCCGTGCGAATCGATGGCGAGCGGATGGGTGTCGAAAAACTTCCTCCGTACGAGCTTGCGCGTGACGGTGACGACATCGTCGGCCTGCTCGGCGAGCGAAGCCAGGTGCGACTCGCGCTCGATCTCCAAAGTTTCCTTGGTGAAGGCCGGGGCGAGTACAGCCTGGCCGAGCACATCGAGTGCGCGGTCTACGTCGCCAGGAAGCACCTCCAAGCTGAGGCCGAAGGTGTTGTTGCCGGAGAAATCGCTAAACGAGCCGCCTACCTCCTCGATCAATTCGGCGACCTCGTCGGCGCTGCGTTTCTTGGTGTCCTTGGTAAGCAGAGTCGCCAGCAGCGAGAGCGCGCCTCGCGCCTCGGGCAGGTCGTGGGCCACTCCGCCCAGGCAGATGAGGCGAAGGTGGAGGTTGGGCAGGCGCTTGTCGGGCAGGAGCAGCAGGCGGGCCCCCTCCGGCCACCTTCACCTCGGTGAAATCGGCCAGCTCGGAGGCGGGCGTAGCGGCGGCTACCGCAACGGCAGCCACCTTGGGGTTCATCGAGACGGAGGTGAAACGCTCGGGCACGAAATACTTGGCGGCCACGCGCTGGATGTCGGCCGAAGTTACGGTGGCAAGGTGGTCGAAGTAGTGCCGGCTGTAGTGCAGATCGCCCACCACAACCTCGGCCAAGCCGATACGCGAAGCCTGTCCGCTCATCGTCTTGCGGGAATTGATTTCTCCCACGACGAGCTGGCGCACCGCCTTGCGCAAGAGCGCCGGGGGGATGCCGCGGCTGGCGATCTTGGCAATCTCGGCCTGCACCGCGGTGGAAGCCTCGATGCGCTTGTCCGGATCGCACAGGATCGAGATGTAGAAGAGGCCCACCGAGCCGGGATTCCAGGCGGAAGCCTCGATCGAGTGCACGAGGCGGCGCTTCTCGCGCAGTTCCTCCCAAAGAATGGAGCTGTTGCCGTAGCCGAGCACAGTACCCAGAAGGTCGAGCACAGGAGTATCGGCATGGGCGAGGCCGGGGATCTGCCAGCCGAGGCCCGAGCGGGAGATCTGGACGTCCTCGAAGAGGTGGGCCTCGCGCGGGGCGAGCGGCACGGCCTCCTCCGGCAGATACACGGGGGCCAGGCGGGCGCGGGGGGCGCTGCCGAAGTGTTTCTCCACCTCTGTCATGAGCGCAGCGGGCTCGAAATGCCCGGCGACCACGACCACGAGGTTGTTGGGCACATAGCGTGCCCGGTAGTAGGCGACGAGATCGTCGCGCGTGACGCCCTCGAACACAGTGCGGTGCCCGATGATCGGATGCTGATAGGGATGCTGGCGGAAGGCGGTCTCGAAGAGCGTCTGCCCGAGGCGCTGATCGGGTTCGTCGAGGGTCATGTCGATCTCGCGAAGGATAACCTGCTTCTCGCGCTCGACCTCGTCGGCCGGGAAGGTGGAATGCAGGACGGCATCGGCCAGCAGATCGAGGGCTACGGAGGCGTGCTCGCTGGGGATCTCGATGTAGTAGACTGTGCGATCGAAAGTGGTGTAGGCGTTGATGTAGCCGCCATGGGCCTGCACGGTAGCGGAGATCTCGCGACCAGCGCGGCGCTCGGTGCCCTTGAAAAGCATGTGCTCAAGGTAGTGCGAGAGGCCTCCGCCGAGCAGCGCACCCTCATGGATGCTGCCGGTCTTCACCCAAACCTGCACCGAGCACAGCGCCGACGAGTGATCGGGCTTGAGCAGGACGGTGAGCCCGTTGGGCAGCACATGGCGATGCACGGGATCCTCCCAAAGGGGGCGGAGCAGATCGAAATCGCGGGAACGGGTGCTGGGACGGCGGGTACGGGCGGCGGGCATGCGGGAAGAAAAGGCTGAATGCTGAACGCTGAAGGCGGAAGGCGGAAAGAGGAACTTCTGAAGACGTAAAACTGAAGACAGAGCGGCGCGACGCACAAAGATGAGGGGAGAATGAGTACGAGAACCACGGGGCGTCCCCAATCCCCCATTCCCTACGCCTCACTGCTTCGCGTCCGTATCGTCCTCTGAAAGATCGGGCAGGGGCAGGCGGCGCTTTTCCGGCTCGAAGGGGAGAAGGAAGGCCTCGTTGAAATCGAACACATCGGCGAAGTCCTCGGGGCAGTCGTTCTCGGTTTTGCTGAGAACGTTGTACTCGATGAGCTTGAAAACGATCTCGCCAAAGTCACGGCAGCGCGTGAGTCCCCAGTCGGTGAGCACCGTGTAGGCCAGCGGGCCGAACTGGTCGATGGCGAAGGCGCGGAAACCGTGGAGCAACTCGGGGCCGGCTACATGCTGGCTTTTCTTTGCGCGGTCGGGGTCGCGCTTCTTGAGCTCCTTGACGGTGAAGTCGAGTCCCGCGCGGACAAAATGGTACGCCCGCTTGTCGAAGCGGCTGTCGTCTTTGTAGATGAGATCGATGATCTCGTTGAACTCGAGGTCTTGCATGCCGGTGTGGTCGGAGAGCGAGTGGGTAGCACAGTCGCCCCCCGCAAGCAACCGGCATGAAAGGGCGATACAAGTGCAGCGCGGGCGGCAGAACCCGCGCCCTCCCCCCGCGCCCTCCTTAAGTTCCCTCAGGCAGGCCACTCTACGGCACGCGGATGACGATGAACTTCATCGGCGTAGTGCCGCAATTGCGCAGGCCGTGGGTCACGTGTTCGGGACAAAACACCGCCGTCATCGGGCCGATCACGCGCGTCTCCTCCCCTATGAGGACATCCGCCTCGCCTTCGAGGAGGAACACAATCTCCTCCCCGGCGTGGGAGTGCGGCGGATGCGGCGACTCACCGGGGTTGATTACCGACACATGCATGCGCAATTGGTGCGCTCCGCAGTTCTCGTCGACAAAGGGCAGCTTGAATCCGCGCTCGTGGCGGAAGGCGCGGTGCTCATCCCAGCGGAAAATACAGGGGTGGTTCGCAGGAAGCATGGGCTCAGTGTACAAGCCTGCCTCAGCGGCGCCAGCCCCGGAGCAACCCGGCTCCAAAGAATCAGGAGGGATGCGGCGCCCGCCATCCCGGCACTGCCGAGCGGTTCAGCAGAAGCCTTCACTTCAAAAGCTCATCCCCGCCCCAACCAGCGCCGATCCGGGATTCGCCACAGGCGCATGCTCACGCGCGATCTTTGCTCGAAATCTCGTGCAAGCATGCGGTAGGCGATCGAGCCCTACCTCTTCCGATAACTCCGGTAGGAATCATCCTTATCCTGGTCCTTGTCCTTGTCCTGATCCTTCCCCTTGTCCTGGTCCTTTGGGGGCGATCGACGGCCATGGCCGGAATCTCTGCGCTCGGGAGTGCCGGCACGACGGTCAGCGGGTTGCGGATGCACCTGAGGGGCCGCCGGCACCTTCACTTGCGGCTGCCGCGACTGCGGCGGATTATCAATCACCTGATGTCCGGGTCTCACCGTGACATCGCGCCGGGGCCTCTCATTCCGCACTTCGGGCTGCGGAGCGGCGGGTGCAAGCGGCCGATGGTCAGGCGGGGCGATACGCGGCTCTGAGCTGCGGGGCGAAATCGTATGACCCCCCTCGGGGTGCGCCGAACGCACCTGTTCGGCTTGCGGCTGGCGAACACGCCCGGGCCGGTGCTCGCCGCCGTCGGGGGGCCGTTGCACGGTGGAGGCAGCCGGGGGGCGGTGATCGCCACCGTCGCCCGGCCGTTGCACATTCGAGCCAGCGGGCTTGCGGTGGTCACTATCGTCACGCAGGCGCTGCCTTGGCTCCGTTATGGGAGGATGCTCGGGCCTGCGGCCGGTTGCGCCCGAGGGTGGGGTACGCCGCAGCGTGTCAGGGGAAGTCGCATGCGCGCTCTCGGCACTCGGCCGCCGATCGTTGCCGGAGCGAAGGTCGTTGTCGCGATGGTTGCGATCCGAGTTGTCCCTACGGTCGCTGCCAGGGCGGTTCCGGTGGTCGTTATCGCGCCGCTCGGAGCGATCCCCCTTGTCCCAAGCGGAACCGCGTCCGTGTTGCCGCCATTCCGGGTGCCAATCCTGCTGCCAGCGGGAAGCTTCGTGCCGGCGGCGCGCATGTCGCCAGTTGTCATTGTCGTAGAAACCGTGGGCGCGCATCGGCGGATGCAGGATCACGCGGCCGCGATGCCACGGGTCGCTCCAGAGATCGAAAAAGACAGGATAGAACACGCCGAACCCCACGTAGCTATACGTGGTGGTTCCGTAGGAGTCGTCCTCGATCACGCCGCCTGGCCAATAGAACTCCTCGCCGGGACTGCCACGCATGGCGCGCGCAGAGTCGGTACTCACCACGGTCCACTCGGCGGGATTCTCGGGATTGCGGCGCTCCAGCACGGCGTGGACGAGGTAATCGGCGGAATAGGTGTCGTAGACCAACACCGAGCCTTGCTGGGAGAAATAGTCGGCGAGCAGTGCGCGGACATCGGCCCGTTCCTGAGGGGTAGGCTCGCCGCCTCGGAACTCCATGACAAGGGCCACCGAGCTGGCGGCGGGCAAGGTGGTGCTGGAATAGGAAGTAACCGGGCCAGTGGTCTCATACTGGGCCACGCAACCGGTGGCGAAGAGTGCAAATCCGGCCAGCAGCACTAGTCCGGGCAGGGGAAGAAGAGTTTTCATGGGAGGAACAACTTCGCGAGGGGCGAACGGGAGGGACGGAGGCAATAGACACGATCCGGAGTGCCATGACAAGCGCGGTGGCGGGATAGAGCGCTGCGCTAACGCAGATCGCAGAATGATGAATGCAGAACGCATTCAGCCTTCCGTCCTCCCGGAGCCGTCCAGCCTTCTGCCTTCATTCCCGTAGCTGAGCGGCGAAGCCGTTCAGGCTTCTGCATTCTACATTCAGCCTTCTGCACTCTGCCTTCAGCCTTCTGCACTCTGCCTTCAGCCTTCCTTCCCGTAGCTGCGCGGCGGAGCCGTTCAGGCTTCTGCCGTTCAGCCTTCGCCCTTGTACACTCTTGGTTCCCGCCGCTCCCCACCGGGCCAGATCGGCGGACGCCGACGGGGCGCAACGCAACGTCAGTGGGGTGGAGTACACGACGGCGACGGCGCGGGTGTTCCAGTAGCGCCGTAGCAGCGCGGGGTTCCTACCGCGCGAGCTGCGCGATTCCTCGCGCACCGGCCGCCGCCGGTGGGGGTTGGTGCTTACCGGACCGCAGCGACGCTTGCGGAGCGGAGGAAGGATGCAGGGCTCGTGACAGTGACAGATCGGAGGAGTCCGCTACGGAGAACTGGCGCGATACCAGCCGCTCGATGCTGCGAGTGTCGCACCGCCTATTCTTTACCAGCCCCCTTTAGGTTCTAAAGCGGCCTCGTTGGCTACAGGCCGAGTTTCCGCCCCAGCTCCTGGACCGTCAGCTTATGGTGGGCCGCAACGGCCTTGAGGATGCCTGCCAGCGTGCCCAGCTTGATCGGGCTGTGATTGGGCACGGTGAGATGGTGCTGGCCGCCCTGCTGAGTCGTCAGCCGGATGTGCGAACCGTCCTGCCGCACCCGCTCATAGCCGAGCACCCGCAGCGCTGCGGCCAAACCGGAACCGCTCAGATCGCGCGGGATTTTCACGTCGCAAAAACTTCGTCACGCACGAAGTGCAGCCGGATCACCTGGGGCAGCGGGCCGGGCACCCCATCGCCAAAATGACACTGCACCGCATCGCGTACGTTGGCCCGCAACTCCTCCAGCGTGTTGCCTTCGGTGAAGATGTCATGCCCCAGAGCCGAGGCCGTGTAACCGCCGTCGGTTTCGTCCTCCCGCACCTCAAAAATGATTTCCGTTGTCATGGCCGGACCTTACGAAGCCTCCTCCTCGTCCGCAAGCTCGGCTTCTTCGTCGGCCAGATCCGCCTTGGTCTCAGCCCGCGCCTCCGGCGACAGGGTGACGGCCGGATGTGTGCGTGTATGCACTTCCTTGAGCATCTTAATTGAGACCTGCGTCTGTAAGAAAAATGCACGGGTGACGTGGACCAAGTTGACGGCTCATTTTCAGGCCTGCCGGGTGCGTCACAAAGTCGGGTGTAAGCGGCGGGCGCCGAAGGGGCGGGAACGCAGCGTCAAGCGAAGTGAAGACACGCCGGGCGACGGCGCGGGTTTACAGTAGCGCCGTAGCAGCGCGGGTTTCCTACCGCGCGAGGTGCGCGATTCCTCGCGCACCGGCCGCCGCCGGCGGGGATGGTGCTTACCGGACGGAGCGAAGCTTGCGGAGCGGAGGGAGGATGCAGGGCTCGTGACAGATCGGAGGAGTCTGCGACGGAGAGCTGGCGCGAGACGTGCCGCTGATACTAATTG
>CAJCBL010000166.1 GCA_903960515.1 uncultured Verrucomicrobiota bacterium | reverse complement strand
TGTGCGCTCGTCGAGGCCTCGATCCGCGAGCCTTCAACCGCCGGGCGGTCACCGACACGCCAGCTCGAACTCTGGCCGTCGTGAGCTGCGCGCAACGGAGCTGGCATTTCCCGTGGTCGTGCCTGGTGTGTTTTGAGTACGACGCAGGTGGCACGACCGAAATCCTTCGGCTGTTCTTCGGGGAGCATGAGGTGCTCATTGAAGGGACACGACTGGCATTGTTGCTGCCGGAGATCTCGGAGCTGCGGTTGGAATCGATCCACGAGGTGCCGCCAAGTGCCGAGCATACTGTCGCCGAAAACGCCCCACTGATCCGGAAGGTGACTGTCCGCCAGCGCGGGGAGCGTGGGGCCGGCGAACCGGCGCGAGCCGTTTTGTCCTGAAATTCAGCAGGCCCGTGCAAGCGAAAGCTGTGGCGGTCGGGCATCTTTCCTGATGTTCGCCACTATTCCTAATCGAGGGGGTGTATCATGACAGTGAACTTGCTCTTGTCCGCGGTAAGTGTCGCCATCGCCTTGGCCCTCTGGCCCCGGGTGGAATTCCTGTCGGCGGCTTTCGGCGTGCTTGCCTGCTGGGAGGTGTTCTGCGCGTTCACCGCCGATCGGCAGCCCGCGGCGATTCCGCGCCTGGGCGGCTACGCGAGGGATGCCTGCGGCTTTTGTCGTGGTTGCCTGATCACCGGCCAAGTGGACTCAGGCGAAGCGTGGCGGCGACAGTCGCAGCCCTATATCCGCCACGCGTTTCCGCCGTGGGGAAAGCCCCGCCCACCAGCCCGGATGTCAGAGTAGTTATTTCTCTGTTGCGCACCGCCAAGCGGCCACCCGACACTCCGCCACGTCCCCACCACGCGGGTGAGATACAGTGCCCCCAACAAGCCCCAAAGCCCCCCTACGGCAGTCGCCAGGTCCTAGTGCCCTGAGCCGGCTTGCGCACATCAACTCCAGGCTCGCCGACGGCGCACATGTGTCGGCTGCAAAGCTGGCCGAGGAGCTCGAAGTCAGCGTGCGCACCATCAAGCGCGACATCGAGATTCTCCGCAACGAGCATGGCCTAAACATCACCTGGGGACACGCTGCCGGCGCAGGCGCTGGCGCCTACTCCTCCACTAATGCAAGCAGCCTGCTTCCACTCCTGCGCTTCAGTGCGGACGAGTCGCTCGCTGTGGCGCTCGCCGCGGGCACCTTCTCCGCATGGGGCGGCTCGCCGCTCGGAAAAGCCCTAGATTCCGCTCTCGCAAAAGTAGCCAAAGTGGTGGGCAATGCCGTCGCCCTGCCAGCAAACACCGTCGCCGACTGCATCTTCCAGCCCGACGACACCGCCGACGATGCCACCCGTCGCCATTTCGCGCCGCTGTTGGAAGCCATTCGCGGCCGTCTCGCGGTGCGCATCAGCTATCGCAAGCCTGGCAGCACTGCCTACGACGAGCGACTGATCCATCCGCTGCACATGGCCTACCTCAACCATGAGTGGATGCTGGTGTCCTTCGACCCCGCCAGGAACGATTTGCGGCATTTCCGCCTCACCCGAATTCAGGATTTGCACCATACAGGCCGTGCCTTTCTGCCGCCTCCGAATTTTGACCCCAAACAGCATCTCGCAGGCACGTTTGGCCGGCATGTCGGAGGCCCCTTGCTTGAGGTCCGACTCCGCTTCGCCGCCGCCGCCGCGCCGTATATTCGCGAACGCCGCTGGCACCCCTCACAGGAAATCACCGAAAGCGCCCACGGTGCGATCATCGTCACGCTGCGAGTCAACAACCTGCTCGATGTTCAGCGCTGGGTTCTTTCCTGGGGAAGCAACGCGGAGGCACTGGCCCCTAAAGAATTGCGCGACTCCATCGCCCATGAAATTGCGGCCTTGAGCCGGTGTTACGCTACCGAATCTTCGAATTCTTAACCAGTGGGACACTCCGTGGCCCACCCCTTATGATATTCTCCCCCCGCGAGTATGCACGCTAACCAAAACAAGAAGCTAGAACTCCAGTTGCTCACCGCCGCACAGGCCAAGGGCGATCCCCTCGCCCCAAGCACCGCATTGAATCTTCAGTTGCTCCCCATCCCGGCGGGCTCGTTCCAGATGGGCAGCGCAAGGGGTGATTATGCTGAGGGGCTCCCCGTGATGCAGGTGCGCCTATCCTCTTTCTGGCTGGGCCGTACGGAGGTGACCCAAGCGCAGTGGGCGGCCGTGATGGGCGATGAGCCGTCGAGTTTCGCGGGTGGAGACCGTCCGGTAGAGCGTGTGTCGTGGGACGATGCGATGGAGTTCTGCCGTCGGGTGACTGAGCAAGAGAGAGCCGCGGGGCGCCTGCCCGCAGGCCATGCCTACACCTTGCCTACGGAAGCCCAGTGGGAATATGCCTGCCGGGCTGGGACGACAGAGGACGACGTAGCCGATTTAGATGCCATCGCGTGGCATGGGGAAAATAGCGGCGCCGAGACGCATCCCGTGGCCACGAAACAGGCCAACGCTTGGGGGCTGTACGATATGTACGGCAATGTCTGGGAGTGGTGCCGGGACTGGTACGCGAAATACCCCGGCGGCAGTGCTACCGACCCTTCCGGCCCAGCCGTGGGCGCACTCCGCGTCCGTCGCGGCGGCAGTTGGCGCCTCCCCAGTGGCTTCTTCTTTCGGGAGAACCGCCACGGGTTGGAGCCTAGCATCCACAGCGAGCGCATGGGCTTCCGCCTTGCCCTCGCGCCCTCGCCCTAGACCAACGACATTCCCAAACAAACCCATTTCCAGACAAGAACCCCCAAAATCAATCGACTCAAATGAAACGGAAACTGACAACCATTATTGAAGGTCGCGAAGTGATTCTGGCCACCGGCCCGAAGACCCAAACGCTTAATATTCGATCCAATAGCGATTCGAAAGTCGGCTTCGAAACGAAGATCCGCATGTCGGGTGAGCGATTCGTTACTGAGGCTGAGTTCAATGCTTTCGGCGATTTATCACGCTTCAAATTGCTGGCAATGCTCCTCGCACCGCCATACAATGGGAAAATCGAATTTCAAGACTTTGAACCGTGGTCTGCAGCGTGGAAGCAGCTTCGGGAACTTCAGGGGAGCCGATGCGATAGGGATGAGGTGATCGAGATTTGGAAAAAGCGGAAGTTAAAGAGTACAGACTGGCTCCGTGCTGAGAAAAATTTCACGGGCGAACTCTTCTCCTATCGTCACGAAAACATGGACAAGACGGGCGAAAAGGAAATCGAAAAGCTACTGTTCCCTGAAGGGAAAGATGTGAAACGCACCAAGGGGAAACCGATCACGATATACTTCGATGGGAAGACGATGGGACCGCTTGAAGCGACATACCAACAGAGCCCGCTCGCAAACCAAAGCAAAGGACAGGTGATAGCTGACGCAGTAGCGCGGGTCAAAATTTGCAAAAAACTCCGACCTTTGATGATTGAGGTTAAAGTTGGAGCCAATAACCCTTGGTACGCCCTGATTGAGTGCCTTCAGCAGGTTCACCTGGCACGAACTTATCCAGACATCAAAAGGATCTGCCCGGGGACAGATCTTAAGGGTGTATGGGGGATGGTTCTAGCCCCGCGTAGCTATTTCGATGCGGAGAAGAATCAATCGTTTATGAAAGCATGCACCGACCTGCTAAACCAGCTAAAAAGTGATACCCACGCGCGAATAGCGTTCGCCTCGTCGGATCGATTACAAAATGACAATGCAATCGAAATTCAGCCGACTCAGAATTGGTTTCCCGCGGCTGATTGATCGGAACTCACAAGACCTAAATCCTTTTGGTAAATCGGGGCGCTTTCGGCGAGATTGCGTCCCATATTGTCATTACTGCATGTCTGCGCTTCGGCACCCCTAATGCTATTGTCTAGATTCTCGTGAGAGTGAACGCGATCCAAGATGGTGTTCCTGCTGTAATCATTGCGCTTGGCTAGCGGGAGATTAGGATTGTTCGCACATAGAGGTGGATTGTGCGGGACGCGGCATCGAAATTGGCCGAATGCATACCTCCCAATCGGAGAACTGCATTTGCTAGAGACGCAGAGTGCGCGCCACATCATCCCCCCCCCACCTAGCCAGCTTCGGTTTCAATTCAAACGCTCTATTAATATGAAATCCTGCATCCATCGCGGCGCCAAACAAATCGGCGGCAGCTGCGTCGAAATCGAACACGACGGCGCACGCCTGGTGATCGACTGCGGCATGCCCTTGGATACCGAGGTGGATGACCCCAAGTTGCTCCCTCCGGTGAACACGGCCGGCTTGCTGGCCGTGCTCATCTCCCACGGCCACGCCGACCACTATGGACTGGCTCATCACTTGCCCGATACTATCCCCGTGGCCATGGGCGCAGCGGCCCGGCGGATTATTCAGGTGGCCGCTCCGTTCAGCTATAAGGCCCCTCCCGCCTTTGCCGGCCCCGACTTCGAAAACGGCAAGCCCCTCCAGTTCGGCCCCTTTACCGTCACCCCTTACCTCGTGGACCATTCGGCCTACGACGCCTATGCCGTGCTCGTCGAAGCGGGCGGGCGCAGGCTCTTTTACAGCGGCGATTTGCGCTCGCACGGCCGCAAGGCCGCGTGCATGGAGCGTATGGTCGCCAACCCGCCGTCCAATATCGATGCGCTCATCATGGAGGGCACCGCACTGTCGCGAATGGACGACACCACGGACCCCTTGGCGGAGGAGGGTGTCGAGGCGCGCTTCGCGGCAATCATGCGCGAGACAAAGGGCCTGGTCATGGTTCACACCTCGGCGCAAAACATCGACCGGGTTGTGTCGCTCTTCAAGGCCGCAAAACATACCGGGCGCACGCTCCTCATCGATCTTTATACCGCTGTCATCCTTGAGGCCACCGGCAATGCCAGCCTCCCCCAGTCCGACTGGCGCGGGATATCACTGTGCATCCCGCAGCGGCAGCGCGTTCAGATCAAGAACAACCAGTGGTTCGCACAGCTCGAAACCCACAACCGCAACCGCGTATACCTTGACGCCGCTGTTGCCCACGACCCCTCAAAATATGTTCTGTTGTTTCGCCCGTTGTGGATGCGCGATCTCTCCGATGCCGGCGTGCTGGCGGGTGCTACCCTGATCTATTCGCAATGGGAGGGGTATCTCAAGGACGGAAAGTTCGCAGCGATGGAAGAGTGGCTTGCAGCCCACTCAATCCCGCTGGAAGTCGCCCACACCTCCGGCCACGCCTCGGTGAAGTTTCTCAGCCGCTTCGTCGAGGCTATGAAGCCCAAGGCCTTGGTGCCGATCCACAGCTTTTCACCCGAGCGCTACGCCAGTTTCTATCCCGACACAGTGTTGCGCGCCGACGGCGAATGGTGGGACGTTTGAACGCGCTCGCTCCCAGCACTCCACATTCCCGCCCACTAGGAGCCTGTCGGACTGAGAAATCAGCCCTGCCGTCGGTGCGACCCATATTTTCA
>CAJCBL010000165.1 GCA_903960515.1 uncultured Verrucomicrobiota bacterium | reverse complement strand
TGACGGTGCCGGTGTTGTTGAAGGACACGCCTTCGACCGCGTAGGCGTTGGCGCCGGTGGCCGTGTCTCGGGTGAAAGTGCCGTGGTTGTTGAAGTTGCCCATGGCGCCGGTGCCGCGGTTGATGCCCCGGTTGTTGTCGGGGAGTTGCGCGAGGAAGGTGCCGTTGTTGGTGAACACCGCACCGTTGTTGAGCTGGAGCACGCCGGTGGTGCCCGTGTGGGTAGTGGTCTGTCCGGCCACGTTGATCAGGGTGGTCGCGCTAAGGTACTTCTCGTTGGTCGACGAAAGGTTGATGCCGCCGTTGGCCACGATGGTCCCGCCGCCCGAAAAGCTACCGCCGGTCCAGTTGAAGGCATTTGCCAGCGTGAGCGAATATGGTCCCCAGATCGTGCCGCCGTTCAGGGTGAGGCCGTTGAGCGTGATGTCCTGTGTGAGGTTCGCCTGCCCGTTGTTGATCGTGGCATCGTAGGTCGTGCCGCCGCCGTTGTTGGGGAAGGCCACGGAGGGCGTCCAGCGGGTGGCATCGGTCCAATTGCCGGAGGAGCCGTTCCAGGTGGCGGCGGTCGTCTGAGCGGAGGCGGGTGCTGCGCGCAGCGCGAGCAGGATTACGAACAGGGCGAAGGCGGGCGCGAGGCGCGACGGTGTCGAGTGCATGTGGATTTCGGATGCTGGCTTGTGTTGTTGGAAAATGGTCTTGGGCCGGCGCCAGGCGCGATCCTGCCGCTCCGCGCCGGCTGGGTGCCGCAGCGGGGGGCGGGGGGATCCCGGCCGGTACCGACTTGGTGTGCGCCTGCAATTACCCGGCTGTAGACCTCCAGTTCTCGCGGCACACACGCGCCCACAGAGCAGGCCGCAGGCCCGGCTGTCCAGTGACCAGCCCCACCTGCTTGCGAAAGAAGGAAATTTCCCCGTAACAATCAGCGGGCCTTATCGGGATGCGCAGGCGCCCCCCTCGGGCTGGAGCGCCTTCCTTCCTGGTGGGCGCGGTCGCTGCGCGGCGGGTTTTCCCCTGCAAGGCGCTGGTTATCAGAATTCGCCTGTGGTGAGGCAGAGTGCGGCTGTGGCGCAACTCCCTGAACGGGCTGCCCGGGCGTGTTACGAAAGGGTGACGTTACTGCCGCTGTGCGGCGTGCTTCATTTTGACCAAGCGCTTGGATTCCCCTGGGCATTGTTTGGGCGGGTGGGGCGCCGTGGTCCAGCGTGCCGGGGCCGCCGCAGAAGCCGGGTGGAGCAGGGCTGCTGGGCCGGTGCGGGCCGGCGGCGTTGCGCTGGGCCGGCTCGGCCTGCCCTCGCCTAGGCGATGGCGCGCGTGTCCACCGGGAGCGGCAGCAAGGCGTCGTCGCTGGTATCCTTTAAGGCGACACCGCTGAGGCCGCGGCGGGCCGATTCGAGCAGGAGCTGGGCGAGCTTCTGGGCGGCTGCCTTGGGCGGAAACCCTTCCGGCCGGATGTTCGATACGCAATTGCGGTCGGCATCCGTGCAGGCTGCCCGGGGGCAAAAGGTGAAGTAGGCGCCCAGGCTGTCGGGAGAGCCGAGCCCGGGGCGCTCCCCCAGCAGCATGGCGGAGAAGGGGCATGGCGGAGAAGGGACAGGTCGGAGATCTTAGACATAATCCCGGTTGTGACTAAGTCGGGGGCGTTATGAGGCTGGGGCGAATAAAGGTTTCGCCTGAGGAGGGGCCGGCAGCTTACCACTGCATAACGCGGGTGGTGGCGGGGGAGCGCCTCATCGACGACCCGGCCAAGGAAATCCTGCGACGTCAGCTCTGGTTGGTGGCGGAGTTTTGCGGAGTCGAAATCCTCACCTACGCCATCCTTAGCAATCACTTCCACATACTGGTGCGGGTGCCGCAGAAGATTATCCCATCGGATACGGAGTTGCTGCGCCGCTACCGGCTGCTCCACCCAAAGCCGACCAAGTACCAGCAGGCGCGTATCGAGGTGATCGAGGCGCAGTTAGTGGCCGGCGGCCCGGAAGGCGAGTTGTGGAGGCGTCGCCAGTTGGCGCTCATGGGTGATGTGTCCAACTTCATGAAGCTCTTGAAGCAGCGCTTCGCCATCTGGTTCAACAAGGCCCACCGCCGCTACGGCACCCTATTTGCCGAACGCTTCAAGTCCGTGCTGGTGGAGTGCGCCGGCAACGCATTGCGCACCATGGCCTTCTACATCGACCTCAATCCCGTGCGTGCCGGCCTTGTCACCGATCCCAAGGACTACCGTTTCTGCGGCTACGGCGAGGCCGTAGCCGGCAATGCCACCGCCCGAGCAGGCCTCTG
>CAJCBL010000164.1 GCA_903960515.1 uncultured Verrucomicrobiota bacterium | reverse complement strand
GCAGCGACAACGCGCCCGATGCGAGGACTCAATCGGTTTCGGTTCCTCGGAAAACGGTTTTAGGCCAATAACCGTGAAAATATGGGTCGCACCGACGGCAGGGCTGATTTCTCAGTCCGACAGGCTCCTAGCCGGAAGAACGGGAAATACACCCAACCGGCCACCCAAAGGCCGAATGTAGCGGAAAACGAATTCCGCGCGTGCCCGCCTGGCGCTCGGGCGATTCTGCCAGCGGGCCCGCCCCAGAGGCCCCGCACCCGATGCAAAATCGGGGCAGCGAATGCTCGAAGAAAAGGGCCGGTCCGCGACCGGTCCCACCTCGGGCCACCGCTAGCGGCGAGCCGTTCGCACGACTCGCCGCCGGCCGCTCAGTGCTTGAAGTGGCGGATACCGGTAAAGACCATCGTCATCCCGCGCTCGTCGGCGGCCTTGATGACCTCCTCGTCGCGCACCGAGCCGCCGGGCTGGATGGCGGCGGTGGCGCCGGCGTCGGCCGCGGCGATAAGCCCATCGGCAAACGGGAAAAGCGCCTCGGAGGCTACCACGCTGCCCTTGAGGCTGAGGCCGGCCTCGCCCGCCTTCCACACGGCGATACGCGAACTGTCCACTCGGGCCATCTGGCCGGCGCCCACCCCAAGCGTCTGCTCGCCGCGGGCGTAGATGATGGAGTTGGACTTCACATGCTTGCCCACCTTCCAGCCGAAGAGCAGGCCGGCCCATTCGTCGGCGGTGGGCTGGCGCTTGGTGACAACCTTGAACTCCTTCACATTGCCCAAGGTGGTATCGCGATCCTGAACGAGAATACCGCCAACCACCGAGCGGATTTCCTGGAGGGCCTCGGCGCCCGGCACCTGCTTGGCGACCATGAGTCGCAGGTTCTTCTTCTTGGCGAATATGGCGCGAGCCTCGTCGGTGAACGCCGGGGCGATGATCACCTCGGTGAAGATCTCTTTGATTTGCTCGGCGAGGTCGGCACCGAGGGTCTGGTTTACGACGATGATCCCTCCAAACGGCGCCTGCCGGTCGGTGGCGTAGGCCTTGTCCCAGGCGGCCAGCAGAGTATCCGCGCTTCCTACGCCGCAGGGGTTGGTGTGCTTGAGGATGGCCACCGTGGGGCGCTCGAACTCGCCGATGAGGTAGGTGGCCGAGGTGATGTCCAGAATGTTGTTATAGCTGAGCTCCTTGCCCTGGAGTTGCTCGAAGTGCTCGAAGAAGCGGCCGTAGAGGGCGGCCTTCTGGTGGGGATTCTCGCCGTAGCGCAGGCCGGAGGCCTTGGGCAGGCTGAGCTCGTAGCGAGCGGGGAAACCGGCTACGGCGTCGAGGTCGGGCTCCTCGGTCTGCTTGGCCAGGTAGCTGGCGATGGCGCGGTCGTAGGAGGAGGTGCGCTCGAAGACCTTCAGGGCGAGGCGGCGGCGCAGCGTGTGCATCTTGGGCTCGTCGCCGAGGGCGGCGAGGACGGGGGCGAAATCGTCGGGGTCGCAGACGACGGTGACCGACTCGTGGTTCTTTGCCGCGCTGCGCAGCATCGAGGGGCCGCCGATGTCGATGTTTTCGATGGCTTCCTCGAAGGTCACGTTGGCCTTGGCGACGGTTGCCTCGAAGGGATACAGGTTCACGACCACCAGGTCGATGAGTGCAATACCGTGCTCGAGCGCCTGAGCGAGGTGATCGGCCTTGTCGCGGCGGCACAGCAGCCCGCCATGTACTTTCGGATGCAAAGTCTTCACCCGGCCCTCCATGATCTCGGGGAAACCGGTGTGGGTGCCCACCTCGGTGACGGGCAGGCCGGCCTGCTGTAGCAGCTTGGCGGTGCCACCTGTAGAGAGGATGCTGTAGCCGTGCTGGTGCACTAGGGCAGTGGCGAAATCCACAAGGCCGCGTTTATCGCTGACGGAAATGAGGGCGAGCTTCTCCATCCCGTGGTTCTCGGGAGGAGGCAAACCAACGGCAATCCCAAAGGCGCGGGGTTGCCGCTCCACTACCCCGGCCCGGGGCTCCAGCGAGCCCCAGTTTAGGGTAGATTCCCCATTCGCCTCAGTTCACCTCAAGTTGAACTAAGAGCGCACGATGAATAGGCCCGAGAACCAATGACCACCACCCTTCCAGTCCAAAGCGCGACGAGCTACCTTCCGGTGCTCTCCTACGCTGCGCCCGAAGCGGACACGGTGATACGCGACCAGAAGGTCAATCCAGTGCCCCGACTGCCCAGCAAGCCCAACCTGAGCAAGCAGTTTGGCGACACGCCACCAGCGGACTACACGGTCTATCTTCCAGCGAAGAAGGCCGACAAATCCGTTGGGCCGACCTACTCGGACCTCAATCCGGCAAAGCCGCGCAAAGCGGGCTGATCGCGCCTCTTCGCTTCCGTACGCCAAGCGACCGGCCGGCCGCAAGGGGCGAAGCGCGCCAAAAGCGCGCTCCCGCCAACTGCGGACTAGACTCGCCGCCGCGGGCCGGCAGCATCGCGGCCCATGCCTGCGACGACCTTCACCATCGCCAACCAAAAGGGCGGTGTCGGCAAGACCACCACGGCGATCAACCTCGCGGCCTCCTTGGCCGCAAAGAAGATCCCCACCCTGCTCATCGACCTCGATCCGCAGGGCAACGCCACCAGCGGCCTCGGCATGGAGCGCACCGAAGGGCGCAGCATCTACCGGCCGCTGCACGGCGAGGGCCTGGCGGCCGACATGGTGGTGGCTACCTCCTTGCCCTTCCTCTCCATCCTGCCCTCCGAGGAGGATCTGGCCGCCGCAGAGATGGAGCTCGCCCAGACGGAGAACTACCTGCTGCGCCTGCGCACCTGCCTGCAACCCCTCCACGATTCGGACCGTTTCCGCGCCATCATCATCGATTGCCCGCCGGCGCTGGGGATGTTGTCGATGAACAGCCTCGCGGCGGCCGACTACCTTTTGATAGCGCTGCAGTGCGAATACCTCGCCCTCGAAGGCCTCGGCCAGATCCTCAAAGTGGTCCAGCGCCTCAAGGACGCCGGCGTGAACCCCAAGCTGGAGATCGGAGGCGTGGTGATGACCATGTTCGACATCCGCACCAAGCTCGCCCGGCAGGTGGTCGACGAGGTCAAGAAGCACTTGGGCGACAAGGTATTCGAAAGCGTGATCCCGCGCACCGTGCGCCTGAGCGAGGCGCCCAGCTTCGGCCAGACCATCTTCGCCTACGATCCGCTCAGCCCCGGCGCCACGGCCTACAAGAACCTGTCCAAGGAAGTGATCGCGCGCTTCGGGCTCAAGTGAGCAGCACCGTGCGCCGCCCGCAGCAGCCGCCCCCGCTTCCCCAGCCATGACGGTGCTGCGCAAATACGGGTACGTCTTCAGCGTGGGCTTGCAGAGCGCGTTGGTCTACCGCTGGAACTTCTTCCTGCGGGGCTCGTTCTCGCTGGTGCACCTGGCGCTGGTCTTCATCCTGTGGGGAGCGGCGTTCAGCGGCGTGGCGCAGATGGGCGGCTTCGACCTGAGGCAGACGCTCACCTACTTCATCGTGGTGCTGATGCTCCAATTCATGATCGGGGCCTTCAACGAGGACTTCCAGATCAGCGAGGAGATCCGCAACGGCCTGATCAACCAGTTCCTGCTCAAGCCGGTGAACTATTTCGGATACCGCCTGAGCCTGTTCACCTCGGCGCGGCTGATCTCGGGCGGGCTGATCTTCGTGCCGTTGTTGGCGGCCTCCCCTTGGCTGGTGGAGCACTTGACCTTCCCCCACGACCCGTGGCGACTGCCCGCCGCCCTGGCCGCGATGGCGATGGCGGCGGTCCTGCAGTTCACCATCGCCTTCTGTTTCGGCCTGCTGGCGTTTTGGTTCCTCGAGATCCAGGGCTTCGTGATCCTCTCGTACGCGATGGAAACCTTTCTCAGCGGGGCGATGTTTCCCCTGGACCTGCTGCCCAAGGGAACCTTTGCGGCAACCCAGTACCTACCGTTTACCTACCAGATGTACTTCCCGGCCGCCATTCTCACGGGCCGCATCTCCACCGGGGCGGAGGTGGGGCGGGGGCTCGCCATCCAGGCGGTGTGGGTGCTGGTGGCCGGAGGCTTTGCCCGCCTGCTCTGGGCCCGGGGGCTGCGCCGGCACACCGCCGTAGGAGGCTGATCGGAAATGCGGAATGCGGAGTTCGGATTGAAACAGCCCGGTTCCCCGCCCTCCACGCCGAGCCACCACCCAAGCCGCGTTCCGCCCGTCGACCTCAGCATTCCGCAATCCGCAATCCGAACTCCGCACTCCGCATTTACCAATGCACTACCTAAGACTCTGGCTCGCTTCGGTTCGCTACTCGGTGGTGCGCACTATGATGTTCCGCTTCGACTTCCTGCTGTGGTCGGCCGTGGAGCTCGCCTGGATGTCGGTGAACCTGCTGCTCATCGAGATTCTCTACCGGCACACCGACTCGATCGCCGGCTGGAGCAAATTTGAGATGATCCTGCTGGTGGGCTCCGCCCTTTTGATACAGCGCCTGCTGATGGGGTTTTTCTGGACCAACCTCTTCGAGATCGGGCGCAATGTGCGCAGCGGCCAGTTCGATTTCTACCTCACCCAACCCGGGCAGCCGCTCTTCATGGTCTCCACCCGCAAGCTCGACCCCGACGGGCTGGCCAACTCGCTGGTGGCCCTCGGGGTGGTATTCTACGCCGCACGCCACCTGGGGATGGATATCACTGTGGGCGGGGCCGCACTCTACGGCGCACTCATCGCACTGGGTCTGGTGGTCCACTACAGCCTGCTGTTGTTGATGGCCTCGCTGACGTTCTGGATCATCAAGACCGACGGCATCGAGGGCAGCTACTTCACCATCGCAGAGTTCGGCCGGCTGCCCCGGGCCGCCTTCAAGAGCCTGTTCTCGAACATCGTATTCGTCTACGCGTTGCCCACGGTAATCGTCGCCAACGTACCCGCCTCCGCCCTGCTGGGCCGGCTGCAGTGGGCGCAGGTGGCCTGGCTGTTCGCGTTGGCCATGGTCTGGTTCGGTCTCGCCGTGATGGTTTTCCACCGTGGAATCCGCCGCTACACCAGTGCCAGTTCCTGAAAAGCCCTGCGCTGCTTTTCGGCGCCGCCGCCGGCCCACGGGCGAATAATTCACGTTTTGCTGCTTCCGCGCCCGGGGTTTGCCCACTACTAGTCGTGGCGCCAGATGGGGTCCGAACACTCAGAGATCGAACGGTTCCAACAGCGAATCGGCCATAAATTCCGGGACAAGGCGCTTTTGCACGATGCCCTGCGCCATCCCTCGGCGGTATCCGTGCGCTCGGGCGTCTCCAGCAACCAACGCCTCGAATTCCTCGGCGACTCCGTGCTGCAGATCATCGTTTCCGAGGCCCTCTACCGGGCCTACCCCGAGGCACGCGAAGGCGAGCTCAGCCGGCGCCGCGCTTCGCTCACCAAGGGGGCCTTCCTGGTCGGGTTGGCGCGCGAACTGGGCCTCGACGGCCTGATCGAACTCAGCACCGCCGAGGAGCAAACCGGCGGCCGCCTTCGCGCCTCCTCGCTGGAGGACGCCTGCGAAGCGCTCGCCGGTGCTATCTATCTCGATGCAGGCATCGAGGCGGCCCGCAGCGCCGTGCTGCAATGGTACGGCCCCCTCGCCCACCGGCTCGCCGGCGAGGAGCCGGGGGACAACCCCAAGGGGCGTCTCCAGGAGCTGGTGCAACCGGCGCACGGCAACACAGCCCTGCGCTACGAGGTCACCCAGACCAAGGGCGAGGCCCACAATCGTCATTTCGAAGTCCACCTTCACCTGCTCGGCCGTCTCCTCGGCACCGGTTCCGGCCGGTCCAAGAAAGAAGCCGAGGAAAACGCAGCCAGCGAAGCTCTCCGCAAATGGAAGACATCCGCGCCAAACTGAAGTCCGAACATCCCCTGCCCCCGCTGCCCGCCGTGGCCACCCGGCTGCTGGATCTGATCAATCAGGACGCCTCCCTCGACGACCTCGCCCAGGTCTTGGCCTCCGACTCGGCGATGGCCACCAGGGTCTTGCGCGTAGCCAACTCCGCAGCACTGCGGGGGTCCACGCCGATCTCCTCCCTCACGGAGGCCTTCCTGCGGCTGGGCACGATGCAACTGCGCCAGCTCATCCTGGGCCTGGTATTCGTCCACCACTTCCCCCGCCGCGGCGCCTTCGACTATGTGGCCTTCTGGCGCCACAGCCTGCACGTGGCCCTGGCGGCGCAGCAACTCGCCCGGCACTCGCAAGGGTCGACCGTGAGCGGCTACGACGCCTACACCGCCGGCCTGCTGCACGATATCGGCATCGCCTACCTCAACCTCAACGCCACCACCCGCTACAAGGAGGTCATAGTCGAGGCGCGCTCCGGCAACGAGTCGCTCGCCTCCGTGGAGCTGCGACTCCTCGGTATCAGCCATCCCGAGGCTGCGGCGTTTATGCTCAGCGAATGGCGCTTCCCGCCGGCCATCATCGCAGCATGCCGCTACCACGACAACCCCAACGAGGCCCGTGAGAACTTGCGGGACCTGGTAAGCCTGGTCCATGTGGGCGACCGAATGGTTTGGGGCATGGGCTTCGACAACGGCGCCAAGCGCGTGGGCCCCGACTTCGCCCCCGCGATGCTGGCGGATGTACGGGTCGAACCCGCCCTCTACGACACCATCCTGGCCGAAATCAAGGCGCTGGCCGAACAGGTGGAATCGGCGCTGGCCTAAGGCCGCCCCGGCGCGCCCCCGTAGGCCCTCCCAGCCATGCCCGCCTCGCCTCCGCGCAGCCGCCTCGTGGGTGTCTGCCCGGCCGCGGTGCCCTTTGTCGCCGAGGCCCTGTTACGCCGCCGCCCCGCCCCGGTCTGGCTGGTTACAGTGGAGAATGCACGCGCCGGCGAGCAACTGGCCGGGGAGCTGGCCCTGGCGCATTCGCTCTCCGGCGACACCCGCCGGCTCGTTGTGGCCCCCCTGCCCGCCCACCCCGATGCGCAGACGGGCATGCGCGAGGCCTTCGCCCTCGCCAGCGACCGGCTGGCCGCCCTGGGGCTCCTGCGCGCCCGCCACGGGGCCACCGGCGAGCAGGCCGGGGAAACCCTGGTCGTGGTCGCCACGCCCACCGCCCTCTTCCAGAGTGTTCCCGCCCTGGATGCGCTGGCCGTGCGCGAGCTCACCCTCACCCCGGGCCAAAGCCTGCCGTTTGCCCAGCTCATCGCCAAGCTGGCCGCGCTCGACTACGACCACGAACCGCTCTGCGAACAACCCGGCCAGTATGCGGTACGCGGTGGCATCATCGACGTCTATCCCGTCACGGCCGCAGCGCCGGTGCGGGTGGACTACTTTGGCGATGTGATCGAGGAGCTGCGCGAGTTCGACCCGGCTACGCAGCGTTCCGGCGAGCAGCTGCCCAGCGTAGTGCTCTCCGCCAGCCCCAGCCTTGAGCTGCCTACCGCCCACACCGGCCTGGCCGCCTACCTGGGCCCGAGTACCCACCTTCTGGTCATCGACCCGCCCGAGCTCGAACTCGCCTACGCCGCGGAGCTGCGCACGGCCGAGGACGGTCACCACCTGCCGGCTACTTTGGCCCAGGGTATCGACGCCCTCTTTGCCGGCCGCTCCGGCGCCAGCGACTGGATAGCGGGGTTGTTCGACCTGGATGTGGCCAGCGAGCTTTTTGCCGAAGAGCAGGCCCCCAGCGAGGAGTGGCCCACGGTGAGCCTCGCGCTGCATCGCACCCACCCCGAGCCCCACCTCATCGCCGAGGACCGCCTCAACGCCGAGCAGGAGGCCCGCCGCCGCTTCCTGTTGGAGGCCGCGGGCTGGGCGCGCGAGGGCTGGCGCATCCATTTCGTGCTGCCACGCGAGGCCGAGGAGCAGCGGGTGCGGGAGATTCTCGCCGAGGAGAAGATCAAGATCCGCCAAGCCGCCTGGGTGCGCGGCTCGCTGGACGGGGGTTGCAAGCTGGGAATCGCGCAAGGGATGGGCCCGGGCTGGGCGGCCCTGCCGGAGGACTGCCCCGGGGTGATCCTGGTTTCGGAGACCGAGGTCTTTGGCCGCCACCGGCCCAGGCGGGCGGGCGGGCGCCGACGCGTAACCGCACAAGTGGCACAGGTCGACCAGCTGCTCGATTTCGCCGATCTGGTGGAGGGCGACCATGTAGTGCACTTGCAGCGCGGCATCGGCATCTTCCGCGGGCTCACCCGGATCGACTCCGGCGGCCAGGTGCGCGAGGTGCTGTCGGTGGAGTTTGCCGACCAGATCACCCTGCATGTGCCGCTGCAGGAGTCGCATCTGCTCAGCCGTTACGTGGGCTTGAGCCGCACCAAGCCCGTCCTGGCGAAAATCGGCTCCAACCGCTGGGAGAAGACGCGCAAGGCGGCCGAGCTCGCCACCATCGACCTCGCCGCCGAGCTGCTGGAGATGCAGGCCCAGCGCGACAGCCAGCCGGGCCACGCCTTCGGTCCCGACACGGCGTGGCAGCAGGAGTTCGAGTCCTGTTTCCCCTTCACGGAGACACCCGACCAGCTCAAGGCCATCGTCGACACCAAGGCCGACATGGAGAAGTCGCGACCAGCCGACCGGCTGATCTGCGGCGACGTGGGTTTCGGCAAGACAGAGGTGGCCATCCGTGCCGCATTCAAGGCGGTGATGGGCGGCAAGCAGGTGGCCCTGCTGGTGCCCACCACCGTACTGGCGCAGCAACATCTCAACACCTTCGAGGAGCGCATGGCGGGCTATCCGGTGGTCGTCGAGATGCTCAGCCGCTTCCGCACCCGGGCGGAGCAAGCCCGTATCGTCACCGGCCTCGCAGAGGGCAGGATCGACATCGTCATAGGCACCCACCGGCTGCTGCAAAAGGACCTCGTTTTCAAGGATCTGGGACTGGTCGTGATCGACGAGGAGCAGCGCTTCGGGGTGAAGCACAAGGAGGCCTTCAAGCGCTGGCGTGCCAGCGTGGACATGCTCTCGATGAGCGCCACGCCCATCCCTCGCACCCTCTACCTCGCGCTCGTCGGCGCCCGCGACCTGAGCGTGATCGAGACCCCGCCGGTGGACCGCCTGCCCATCCAGACCATCGTAAAAAGCTACGACGACAAACTGGTGGTGGAAGCGGTGCGACACGAGGTGCGCCGGGGCGGCCAGGTCTTTTATCTTCACAACCGGGTGCAGACCATCGAGGCGGTGGCCGAGCACCTCCGCCACCTGTTGCCCGAGATCTCGATCGGCGTGGGCCACGGCCAGATGGACGAGGGAGACCTGGAGCGGGTGATGACCGAGTTCGTGGCCGGCCGCTATCAGGTGCTGGTGTGCACCACGATCATCGAGAGCGGCCTGGATATCCCGAACTGCAACACGATCATCATCGAGGGCGCCGACCGCTTCGGCCTCTCCCAGCTCTACCAGTTGCGGGGGCGAGTGGGGCGCTTCAAGCATCAGGCCTACGCATACCTGCTGCTCCACCGGCACGCGCGCCTGCTCGACCTCGCCCGCAACCGCCTCAACGCCATCCGCCAGTACAACCAGCTGGGCGCCGGTTTCCGCATCGCCATGCGCGACCTCGAACTGCGCGGGGCCGGCAACCTGCTGGGCCCAGAGCAAAGCGGCCATGTGGCCGGCGTGGGCTTCGAGCTCTACTGCCAGCTCCTGCGCCAGAGCATCTCGCGCCTCAAGGGCGAGAAGACCGCCACGATCATCCGCGCCAACGTCAAAATCGATTTCGTATTCATCGGCGAGGGCGACGGCTCCGCCCCCGTGCGGGGCCGGAAGGAGGACGGATACACCGCACTACGGGACGCCGAGCTCGCCGGCAGCGAATGCGACCCGATCCAGGCCCGCGTACCCGCGTCCTACATCGGGGAGGTGCGCCTGCGCATCGACATCTACCGGCGCCTGGCCATCGCCGCCACCCTGGCCGAGGTGCGGCAGGTGGAGAGCGACCTCAAGGACCGTTTCGGCTCCTTCGGCGAGGAGGTGCGAGCCCTCCTCCTCATCACCGAGATTCGCGTACGCGCGGAACAGAAGCGCATTCTTTCGGTCGAGACGGAGGGCAACCGGCTGAAATGCCTGCGCGACAGCGGTCACCGCGACGACTATTGCATGCTCTCCGGCCGGTTTCCCCGCTTGACCGCTCCTACCGCGCAAAAAAGACTCCGCGAAATCTGCACGTTCTTGAACCATCTCCCCAATCCATGACTGTCCGCCCCTATCTCTTCAGCGCCGCCGCCGCGTTCATCGTGCTCTCAACCTCCTTGCTCGCCGAAGACGAAAAGCCCAAGGACCGGCTCGATCTGCGCTACGCCAACGGCATCGTGGCCGTCGCCGAGGAGCGCGCGATCACCGTCGCAGAAGTACGCCGCGAACTCGAGCCTCTCGTCCCCGAACTCCAACGCCAGAACACCAGCGAAGCCGAGTACAACAAGGCATTGGAGGCACTACAGGCCGACATCATCCAGAACCTCATCGATCGCGTGCTGATCGTGAAGGAATTCCGCAAGGACGAGAAGCGGAAGATCCCGCCCCAGTACGTCGACAACGAGATCGCCGACACCCAGAGCAAACAGTTTGAAGGAGATCGGTCCAAGTTCCTCGCCTACCTGCGCTCCAAGGGCAAAACCCAGAAGGAGTACCGCAAGGAGGTCGAGGAGGACATCATCTACAGCTACATGCGCCAACAGTTGCGCAAGAGCACCAGCGTGGTCAGCCCGGTCAAGATCGAGACCTACTACAACGAGAACAAGGACAAGTTCTACCAGGACGATGCCGTCGACCTGCGCCTCATCCAGATCAACCGCGACAGCCTCACCGGCGAGCAGTTCAAGGCACGCGCCGACGATGTGATCGCCCGCCTGAATGCCGGGGAGAAATTCGAGGATGTAGCCAAAGACATCAGTCAAGACGCCCGCAAGGCCCGCGGCGGCGACTGGGGCTGGCAGAAGCGCGGGGATCTGCGCAAGGAGTTCGTCGACCAGCTCTTCGCCCTGGAGAAGGGCCGTTTCAGCACCCCGATCGTCCTGGGCGACAATGCCTTTGTGCTCTATGTGAACGACCGGAAGTTCGCGGGAATCCAGCCCGTGGATGCAGTGCGCGACCAGATCGAAACCATCCTGGTCTCCCAGATGGCCCGCGAGGCCCAGGAGAAGTGGTTGGAGCGGCTGCGACGCAACGGCTACGTGAAATACTACTGAGCCATCCCGCTTCCCTGCCATTACGAAGGCCGCATCCCCCGGGGTGCGGCCTTCGTGTTTTTCCCTCTCGCCGGACGATCTCGGGCCTGTTTGCGCTTGCCGCGCCCACCGCCGGGTCGCACGTTCGCCAGCTTTTTCCGCTCAAGCGCCATGAACCAATCCATCCGAAACATCGCAATCATCGCCCACGTTGACCACGGCAAGACCACGCTCGTGGACAAATTGCTCAAAGAGGGCGGGGTCTTCCGCGCCAACCAACAAGTAGAGGAGCGCGCCATGGATTCCATGGATCTCGAGCGTGAGAAAGGCATCACGATCAAGGCCAAGAACACCTCGGTCCACTATCTGGACAAGATCATCAACATCGTGGACACCCCCGGACACGCCGACTTCGGCGGCGAGGTCGAGCGCGCCCTGCGCATGGTCGACGGCGTGCTTCTGCTGGTCGACGCCTACGACGGCCCCCAGGCCCAGACCCGCTTCGTGCTCCGCAAGGCCCTCCAGCACGGTCTCAAGGTCATCATCGTGGTCAACAAGATCGACCGCGAGAACGCCGATCCGAAGAAATCCTACGACAAGGTCCTCGAGCTCCTGCTTGAGCTCAACGCCACCGAAGAGCAGTTCGACGCCCCCGTCGTGTACGGTTCCGGCCGCGACGGCTTCATGATGAAAGGCCTCGAGGACGAGCGTAAGAACATGACCCCGCTCTTTGAGACGATCCTTGAGCACATCCCGCCGCCGTTCGCCAAGCCCAACGACCCCTTCCACATGCTCGTCTCCAACATCGATTGGAGCGACTACGTAGGCCGTATCGCTATTGGTAAGATCCTCGGCGGCACGGTGGCCGTAGGCGACACCGTCTGGGTGATCCGCCACTCCGACGGCAAGCGCATCCGCGCCAAGACCACCAAGGTCTTCGAATACTCCGGCCTGGGCACCAACGAGTCGCTCAACGCCGTTGCCGGCAACATCGTGGGCATCGCAGGCTTCGACGACATCGACATCGGCGACACCATCGCCGTAGCCGAGGACGCCCATCCCCTGCCCTTCACCCAGGTCGATCCCCCCACCCTAGAGATGCAGCTCGCCGTCAACGACGGACCGCTCGTGGGCAAGGACGGCAAGTACGTCACCTCCCGGCAGGTACGCGACCGCATCTTCAAGGAGGCGAAGATCAACATTTCCATCAATGTTGAGGATACAAACTCCACCGGCATCACCAACATCAAGGCCCGCGGCGCCATGCAGATCGCCGTGCTCGTGGAAACAATGCGCCGCGAAGGCTACGAGGTGCTCGTTTCCCGCCCGACCGTCATCACCAAGATCGTCGACGGCGCTACCCAGGAACCCTACGAGACGGTCTGGGTCGAGGTCCCCGAGGAGTGTATCGGCGCGGTGATGCAGAACTTGGCCAACCGCAAGGGGCTCATCTCGAGCATGGAGAAGCACCACACCACCACGATGATGGAGGCCACCATCACCACCCGCGGCCTCATCGGCTTCGAGATCGACCTGGTCAACATCACCAACGGTCGCGGTGTGATGAGCCATCTCTTCAAGGAGTACGGCCCGCACGTAGGCGAGCTCAAGACCCGTATCACCGGAACCCTCATCGCCACCGACCCGGGCGTGGCCACCGCCTACGCCTTGGATGCGCTCGGCGAGCGCGGCAAGTTCTTCGTGGGCGCCGGCGACGAGGTCTACGAGGGCATGATCGTCGGTGAAAATCCCCGCTGCGAGGACATGCCGATCAACCCGACCAAGGAGAAGCACCTCTCCAACGTCCGCTCCTCCGGCGAGGGCAAGGGTATCCAGCTCGCACCGCCAACCCGCTTCTCCCTCGAACGCGCGATCGAGTACATCGCCGCCGACGAATACGTGGAGGTCACCCCCAAGGTCATCCGGCTGCGCAAGCGCATCCTCGATGGCAACAAGCGCAAACGCGCAGGCAACCAGGCGGGCTGAGCTCCGTTTGCTCGGCCCTTCGGGAGGGGCGGCCAGCCGCCCCTTCCTCTCCAAGCTGAAACCCGCAGGCCGGTGCGCCCCCAAAGCGCACTACCTGCGGGTTTCTGTTGGGGTTGTTTCCCTACCCCCATTCTCGCCTCAAGGGCAGTTTGTGTCCCCACGTTCGCCCGAGCGCTGGACGAACCCTGCCCTTCCCCTACGATGCCCGCATGAAATCCATCGTCCAAGCAGTGGCCAACGCGGTGGCCGACAAGGCCGACGTGCTCCTCCAGGAAGTCAGCACAGCGACCGAAGCCAAGCCGCTCCTCATGGAATGGCTCGCCGACCACTACCCAGACCTGCCGATGGACGGGCGCCTGCAGGTGGTGCAGTCCGTGATCGCCCTGCTCAACAGCGAGGGTTTCTTCGGTGCCCGCAGCCTGCAGGACTCGTTGGCCGACGCCAACGACTCCGGTGAACCCGACGAGTAGTCGTTGACACAACACAGGGGAGCCCTGCTGCACCGGTTCCGCTGGCTACACGGCCTTGGGGCGATTGCCCCCGCACCAGCCCTACAACTCTGTCCCCCCGCCGCCCCCCAATGTCCATCCCCGCCGCCCGCCCCATCGTGTCACCAGAATTTAGTTTCCGCCACACCCGCCTGCACGGGGTAAACCTCGGGGGCTGGTTCAGCCAGGTCGACGACCTCTACTCGAAGGATCCCGAGCGCAACCCCGGCCTGCACCCGCACCTGCGCTCCTTCCTGGGGGCGGCCGACTTCGCCCAGATCCGGCAATGGGGTTTCAACCACGTACGGCTACCGGTGGACTACTACAACGTATTCGACCGCGCCACGCTGGCCCCCGACGAGACCGCTCTGGGCCTGCTCGCCACCAACCTCGCCCTGGCCACGGAGGCCGGGCTGGGGGTGATCCTCGATCTTCACCGCTGCCCCGGCCACGACTTTTTTGCCGGCACCCTCCACGAGCAGCCTTTCTTCAGCGATCCGGCCTGCCGCCGCGATGCGCTGCGCGTCTGGAGCGTATTGGCCGAGCGGTTCGGGGGCAATCCCCTCGTCGCCCTCGAAATCCTCAACGAGCCCGTCGCCTCCACCGGAGCAATCTGGAACGCGGTGAAGGACGAGTTCTGCACGCACCTCCGCCGCCTCGCGCCTCGCTCCACCATCGTGGTTGGCTCCAACCGCTGGAACATCCCCTCCGAGTTCGCCGAGCTCACTCCGGTCGACGACGACAACATCCTCTACAGCTTCCACTGCTACGCCCCGCTGCTCTTCACCCACCAGCACGCCCCGTGGATGGACTACCCGCCCTCGCGCACCACGCGTCACTGGCCGGTGGATTTCGGCGAGGACCCCGGCCTGCCCACCCGGGTGCACTACGAGTTCGGCCGCTGGGACAGCGAGCGGCTGCGCTCGGCGTTTGCCGCCCCCCTCGCCTTCCGGGAAAAGCATGGCGTGCCGGTGGCCTGCAACGAATTCGGCGTCTACGTACAGGCCCCGCCGGCCGACCGTTTGCGCTACATGGGCGAACTGATAGGCATCTTCCGCGAAGCGGGCTTTGGCTGGTCGTATTGGAACTACAAGAACCTCGACTTCGGCATCCTGTCCCTGGGCGAGGCCCTCCACGCCTCGCTCCCCCAATACGCCAATCCCGAGCGCCTCGACCGCGCCACCCTCGCCATCCTGCAGGCGGGCTGAGCAGGGATGCTATCGTTCGCGGCCGCGAACGATAGCATCCGGGAGCATCCCCACGGTTGACGCTGGCTCCGGAATACCCGAGAACGCCTTGCGTATGAGCTCAGGCCAGCCGGCGTCGCCCACTGCCACCATCAAGCCCACCGATCTGCGTGGTATCCTGAAGTATGTGCCGCGCTTCCAGGGCCAGATCTTCGTGATCGCTGCCGACGGGGCGGTGGTGGCCGACGAGAATTTCGCCAACATCCTGCTCGACATCGCCGTACTCAAAAGCCTGGGAATCAAGGTGGTGATGGTGCACGGCATCGGCCAGCAGATCCGCGACCTCTCCCGCCTGCGCAACCTGCCCATCAGCGACGACTCCGGCGAGGGCCCCACCGATCCGGCCACCCTCGATCTGGCCATCCGCGCATCCTCCCGGGTGTCGCATCAGATTCTCGAGGGCCTCACCCAGGCCGGTCTCAAGTGCGCCATCACCAACGCGGTGCGCGCCGTGCCCATGGGCATACTCAAGGGCACCGACCTCCAGTTCACCGGCCGGGTGGACCGCATCGACAAGGAGTTCCTCCAGCAGCTCATCCAAAACGGCGTAGTGCCCATCCTCCAGCCCATCGGCTTCGACCGCGACGGCCGTACCCTGCGCCTCAATTCCGACCTTCTCGCCCGCGAGCTCGCCGAGTCGCTCGGCGCCACCAAGATCGTCTTCCTCACCCAGGCCGCCGGCCTGGAGATCGACGGTGAGATCCGGCGCGACATCCCCGTGGAGGTTCTGGCCGCCTTGCTTGAGAAGGACGCCTCAGCTTTCGCCGGCCGTATCCGCAGCAAGGCCCGGGAGGCCGTCGCCGCCATCCTCGCCGGCGTGCCGCGCGTGCATCTGGTCGACGGCGGTATCCATGATGGCCTGATAAACGAGATCTTCTCCAACGTAGGCGTCGGCACGCTCATCTACGGAAACGACTACCAGCAGATCCGCCGCGCCACCCGCCGCGATGTGCGCGCGATCTACAACCTGCTGCGCAACGCCGTGAAGCGGGAGGAGCTCGTGCACCGCACCCAGCAGGCGATCGAGAAGAACATCGACCAGTTCTTCGTGTACGAGATCGACGAGAACCTCATCGCCGCCGTCTCCCTGGCCTTCTACCCCGACAAGCCTCAGCTCGCCGAACTGGGCTCGCTGTATGTGCTTCCGTTTTACCACGGCCGCGGCCTGGGCAAGAAGATGGTCGCCTTCGCCTGCCGCGAGGCGCACCAGCGGGGCGCCACACAGGTAGTCGCACTTTCCACACAGAGCTTCGCCTTTTTCACCGGCGTGTGCGGCTTCGAGGAGGCCGGCAAGGAGATCCTGCCCGAGGCCCGGCTGAAAGCCTACGAGGAGAGCGCGCGCAACTCGCGCATCCTGGTGCGCAAAGCCGGCTGAGCCGTACCGGTCAAGCGAGATGGGGGCGCGCCCTTGCGCGAGCGAACGCCTCGGTGTCGGTTGCCGGGATCGTGCCTGCGCGCAGTTCCGGGGTCAGGTCGCGGGCAGGCCCCCGCCCGCTCCAACCACGCGCCATCCGCCCGTCTTGCTCGCAACTTGTACTGCTCCTTCAATGCTTCGAGGGAGCCAGCCGCCGGCGTCGGAAATTCGATCACAGCGGGGGGCAACAAAGGCAAGCGCGCCCCATTTGTGATTTGATCCGGCTACCCAACCTCGGCCCTCATCAGTCTCATCAGCCTCAGCCGGCGTCGCTACCCGCCTCGATCTCCCGGGCCACCTCCACCAACGAGGCCAGCAGAGCCCGCCAGTCCTCGGGCCGTGTCGCCCAGCCGGCGCTGAACCTCAGCGCCCGCTGCGCCTGGTCGGCCGGCACCCCCAGCGCGGCCAGCACGGCGGAGGAGCGCCCCTGGGCCGAGGCGCAGGCCGCCGTGGTTGAAACTTGGAAACCGCGCCGGTCTAGCTTGGTGAGCCAGCGCGCATTCCCGCCTGAGGGCATGATCGCCAGCACGGTGTTCCAGAGCCGGTCGGCCCCGGAGCCCACGATCCGGATACCCGGGAGGGCCGCCTGCGCCGCCGCCTCGAACTGGGAGCGCCACTGCAACCGTACCGTCTCCTGCAGCACATGGGAAGCCTCGGCCTCCGCCAGCGCGGCCACCATGGCGGCCACCCCCGGGTAGTCCTCGGTACCGGAGCGGCGCCCTCCCTGCTGGCCGCCGCCCAGCAGCGATGCGAAGCCCCGCCCCGGCGGCCCCCCGGGCAGCTTGAGGAAGCCCACCCCCTTGGGCCCGCCGAACTTGTGCGCTGAGCCGATCACGAAATCCGCCCCGCCCAGTCCTCCGCCAGGCAGCCTGCCCAACCATTGCACGGCGTCGCAGAAATACGGAACAGCCGCTGCGCGGCAGTCTGCCGCGAGCTCGCGCCAAGGCTGAATCACCCCGGTCTCGTTGTTGGCCGCCATTACCGCCACGGCGGCCACCCCGCCCAACGCCAACCGTTCCTGCAACGCCGCCCGCACCACCACGCCGCAGGCATCTACGGGCAGGTACTCAACGCGCCCGGGAAACCAGCGCTGGGCCGCGGCAAGCACGCAGGAATGCTCCGTGGGATTGAGCAGCACCCGGGCCTCCGAAGCTTCCCTTGCGGCCAGATGGGCCCATACGGCGTTGGCCCCCTCCGTGGCCCCCGAGGTGAACACCAGGAGATGCTCGGCGCATTCGAGCAGTTGCGCCAGTCGTTCACGTTCGCGATCCATGAGGGCCTTGACCCGAGCGGCCGACCTGTAACCACTCGCCGGATTCTGCCAGGCGTCGTCCTGGGCCTGCAACCAAGCGGCGCGGGCGGCGGCGGTGAGCGGCGCGGTGGCGTTGTGGTCGAAGTAGGCCATGCGGTGCGCAGAGTGCGAGGGCGGGGATGGGGAATCAACCCCGCTCAAATACATTCAACCCCGCCCGTATCCGACCGATTTGAAAGCAGATGAGCCAAGCGTTCGCAACGACCGGCCGCCAACAGAGCGCAGGGGCACTCCACCCCTCGCCTCGCAGAAGCCTCCAGCTACTGCTCGGCCCGTCGCTACCCGAGCTTGACCCCTGACGCCATCCGACTGCCGCAGCCCCGTTTCCAACCGGGGCGCTGAGCGCCCGCCGCCGATTCTCCGGCCGCAGGCTCTCGCGCCACCCGGGATTGGGGAACCCGCCACGCTTCGGCGTGTTTGCGACAGCCGGCATGGCCGCGCGGAGACAAGTCCCAGAGCCCCCATATTCTGCCTACAACACAGGCGGTTTCCGCTTGGGCGCCACCGGGCCCCACAGCCGGATGAGGTACTCGGCCAGGTTGAGCAGGCTGGTGCGTTGCACCCCGCCGCGGGCCGCCCAATCTCGAAACGGCTGGGTGTGCGCCGCCCGCTCCCGCACATAATCCCAGAGCTCGTCGGCCAGGGTGGACGCCGCCAGCTCGCCGCGGGCCGCGCGCGTGGAGACTTTATTTTCCCAGTGGCGGCCTTCATCGGGATGTGATTGAAGGTATTCGAAGATCGCCTGCTCGTAACGGTTTAGGCTCACCCCACAACCTTCACCGCCCGTGGCGGCCCAGCGCAACCAAGACTTACCCGTGAACACAAATACCAATCCACCCAACCAGCCCCACCAGCCCGGAAGACCGGCACAAAGCAACGTTGCACCGCGTCGCGAAAGTTCCAGTCTCGGATCTCCCCAAACATCCAACACCTCCATGTGGGCTAAACTAAAAGAACAACTCCCGGCGATCTTCGTGACCGCCCTACTCACCATCGGAGTCCTCGTCTGGCTGGGCCAGCAGGTCGCCACCAAGCTGACGCAGCAGAACGAACGGCAAATGGCCGAACTGCGCATCACCACCGAGCAGCGCATCAAGGAATCCAACGACGCCCTCAAGGCGCAGATGGACGCCACCTACACCCTGCTCAAGGACTCAGTCGAGAACCGCAAGGGCGGCCTCTTCATGAGCGACGACGAGATGGCCAAGCTCAATAATGAGAAGGTCATGGTTTTGGCCAAGGCCCTAGCCGAGCAGATCCAGCCCTACGGCATGCCCGTCCCCCAGGACCCCCAGCAGGCCGAGGAGCAGCGCAGCAAGCAGGTCGACGAGGTCGCCGGCCGCATGGCCGGCAAGATCCAGCCGATCCTTGAGCAGATGTCCAAGGAAACCACCCTCACCAAGGAATCCGTGGCCAATTACAGTCAGCGCATCTCCGACCAGATCGCCGTGGTCCTCACCGGTGAGCTCGCCCAGAAGCAGAAGCTCAACAACAACCTGATGGAGACCACCTCCATCGCCCAGGAATCCATGCGCATCTCCCAGGAGATCACCGCGCTCTACCTCTCCCAGATGAAGAACGAGTCTCTGCTGGGTCGCATCCTCATGCTCCCCGCGCACATGATTCAGGATACCGCGAAGGGCTCGATCGTGAACAGCAACGAGCGCCAGAAGGTCGAGGCCAAGATCGCCGACGACATGCGCAAGCTGCAGAACCGCCTCAACAGCGTGAAGTCCAACATGCCCACCCCGGAGACCCCGACGGTGGCCGTCAAGCCCCCGACTAGCTGAGACCGCCCTTCATTGAGCTTCCAAGCCCGTGGCCCGAGCCACGGGCTTTTTTGTCGCCACAGGCGGAGCACGGCAGCCCCGCCAGCATCCGAGCGCCTACGCCCCCTGCTCACCGCTTACGGCCTCGGCGAGCGCGGGCTACTCCAGGGTCTCCCTAGCCCCGCCTACTCGCCGGCCGGTAGAGCGTGTCCCAGCACTTTGGCGAAACCTGCGCGGCATTCCGGACACAAGCCCGCCCCCTTCGCATCGTGCTCGGCCAGCGATCTCGGATACGACCGGGCACACCGCAGGTCCCCACAGCGCGGCACCCCAAGGGCGAACCCCGCCGTCGAAAGCATCTGCTTGCAGAGGCGGTCGACCAGCCGCGCGCGCTTGGGCGGCTCGCCGGTGAAACTCGCCGCGAACCGGCAGAACGAGACCACGCCGTAGTTGCCGGTAGGGCTCGCGCTGCCGAAGAGGAAATCCGTAGACCCGGAGAACAAATCCACCGGCACCAACGCCAGATAGACCACCTTGCCCTGGCTGGGCTGCACATTTGATTGCCCCAGATCGCTGAGCAGCCGCGAAACGTCCCAGTTCTGCTGAGCATCGGCCAGGGCCAGCTGCGCGCGGAAACTCTGAATTTGCTCGGGCCCTCCATCGTGCTCGACGAGCTTCCGCATCACAGAGATCACCGCATCGTCGCTGAGGAATTGAGGGGGCACCAGTTTCCCGCCCGGCACATACAAGGTCATACGCTGTTCCGTCCACGGCAGACTACGGCGCAACTCCTCCGCCAGCTGTGCCCGGCCGGTGCGATCCGGTTTTCCCAGCACGAAAGGGGCCGCCACGAGGCCCACCCGCACCCCGAGCAACCCCGAGAGCCGCCGGCCAACCTCCCCAGGCATCCAATGATCGGTGTTGGGCGCGCAGACCAACCCCAGCACCACCTCCCCGGCTTGGGGGGCCAGGCTCGCCACCGTCGGTAGCTCGGGCAGCGGCACCACGCCGGCCAAGGCCCGGCTGGCATCAAGCAAGCGGTCGGTTTCGGCAAAGGTCTGCACCTGCCCGGCCATGCTGCGTGCGGCATCGGCGTCGCCGATTTGCAGCAACGCTTCGGCGAAGCGCACCTTCGTGTCCAGATCCCAAGGCCGCACCAGGGCGGCGCGCCGGTAGTAGTCGCGAGCCATCTCCAATTTCCCACTCGCCCGCAGCGCGTCCGCCGCCCGCACCAGCACCTCGCAGCGATTGCCCGCGCCTACGACATCGCCCATCTCACTGAGCTGCCAGACCCGATCGGCCTCGGCAACCAGAGGCTCCAAGGTGGGGGCCCTGGCAGCGGCAGCGCTCGCCTGTGAGACCAACACCACACCCGCTGCCACCGCGACCAGCGTTCTCGCCATGCCGCACGTCTGAATCAAGCGACCACAATTCGTCATGGCGCGACTCAGGCAGGATGGGTTTAGAAGATCAACCGTAAGGAAGCTCGGCAGAAGGGCCGCTCGGCGGTCGCGAGCCCCCGAGCGTCGGATACTCCGCCTTTAGCCTTCATGAATCCGTGATCTGCCTTCCGCCTCCAGCCTTCCCATCCATCACTCCCTGTCCTTGCCAAAGAGCAGCCGCAGGCCGTTGAGGCAAACCACCACCGTACTGCCCTCGTGGGCAAACACGCCCGCGGTCAGCGGCACGATGCCGGCCAGCGAACAGCCCACCATGATGACCACCGTCCCCAGAGAGATGACAAGGTTCTGCCGGATCACCCGCCGGGCGCGCTGGCTGAGCCGATACGCGGAGAGGAAATTCTCGATCTTGTCGTTCATGAGCACCACTTCGCTCTGCTCCAAGGCGGCGTCGCTGCCGCGCGCTCCCATCGCCACCGATACAAAGGCGGCGGCCAGGCACGGGGCGTCGTTCACCCCGTCGCCCACCATCGCCACCTTCCTACCGGCGTGGCGAAACTCCTGGATCGCCGCCACCTTCGCCTCCGGCGAAAGCCCGGAGCGCACCTCGTCGAGCCCAAGCTCCTTCGCCACCGACTCCGCCGCTTGGCGACGGTCGCCGGTGAGCATCACTGTCCTCAGTCCCAGCCGCCGCATCTCCGCGAGCACAGCTTTCGACTGCGTGCGCACCTCGTCCTTGAGTAGGACGCGGCCGATCACGCCCTTGCCGATCACCCACACCTCGGAGAGTTCGGGCGAAGCGGGCGGCACGTCCTTGATCCAGCCAGCCAGCGGCCCCTCGTGGAGCAACTCGCGCCGGCCCAGCAGGATCGTCGCATCTCCCTGCTTCGCCTTAAGTCCCTGGCCGGTGATCGACTGGAACTCCGCAATGTCGTGCCCGGCCACGCCGTGCCGGCGTCCGTAGGTGGTGATTGCGCGGGCGATCGGATGCTGGGAGTTTTGCTCCAGCGAATACGCCAGTTCCAGCACCTCGTGCTCGCGCCCGGGCGGATAGCTCTCGTAGCCCACCACCTCAAGGTCTCCGGTGGTGAGCGTGCCGGTTTTGTCCAGGGACACCAGGTCCACGTCGGCGAGTTTCTCAATGGCGGCGCCGCCGCGGAAAAGGATGCCGTGCTTGGCGCCCCAGGCGATGGCCGCCAGGATCGCCGACGGGATGGAGAGTACCAGTGCGCACGGACTGGCTACCACCAAGAGCGTCATCGCCCGGTAGAAGGCCGAGCGCACCTCCACGCCATCGACAAAGAAGTTGTCGAAGGGCGTGATGCCAAACCCCAGCCACCACACAAAGAACATCGCAGTGGTAGCGCCGAGCACCGCGTAGGTGTAGCGCACGCCGAACTTGTCGGTGAAGCGCTCGCTGGGCGCCTTGAGCTTCTGTGCGGTCTGGATGAGCCGGATGATACGCTGCAGGGTGCTCTCCGCCGGCAGCCGCCGTACGGTGAACTCGACCGCGCCCCAGAGGTTGATCGTTCCACTGAATACCTGGTCGCCCTCGGCCTTCTCCACCGGGCGGGCCTCGCCGGTGAGGTTGGCCTCGTCGGCGGCGGTCTTGCCCTTGCTCACCACCCCGTCGGCCGGGAAGGCCTCGCCGGGTTTCACCAGTAGGGTTTTCCCCAGCACGATCTCCTCCACCTTGATCGTGCGCTGCACACCGCCGGCCTCGACAAGCGTGGCTTCCTTGGGCGCGGCCTTGAGCAGCGAGTCGACCTCGCGGTGGGTGCGGTCCAGTGCGTAGGCCTCCATCGCGCCAGAGGCCGAAAACAGGAACAGCAGCAGCGCGGCCTCGTCCCAATGGCCGATGGCCATCGCTCCGGCCGCCACCGCAATCATCAGGAAATGGATATCGAGCTCGCCCTTGCGGATCTTCGCCCACACGTCGACGGCGGCATCGAAGCCGCCGGTCAGGATCGAGAGCCCGTAGAGCACGCGTATCGTCGCCTCCCCTGCCCAGCCGCCAGTCTTGAGGATGAAGGCCGTGGTTCCAAATACCCAGCACGCCGTAGCCAACCCGGCTAGCAGACGCCAATCCTCCGCCTCCTCCTCCTCAGTCGGCTCGGGCCACTGGAACTCGCGCCACTTCCAGAAATGCGGCGCCGTAGCGCAGCTCTCCTTGGAGACCACCGCCGCCTCGCCCTCATGCTTGACCACAAATCCGCACGGGGCCGCCGCGCCGGCCGGGGCCAGCGTAGCCAGTTTCTCCTCCAGCGCCGCAATCACCTCGGTGAGCCGCTGGTCGAGCAACCCCAGGTCGACCTCGCCAAGCGTAGCCACGGAAACCTTGCGAGCGGTCGGGTCGACACGCACGGCCTCGACTCCCGGTTGGCCCTTGAGAAATTCCGCCAAGGCGGCGATCCAAGGAGCAGTGCTGGCGGCGGTGGAGGACGGCGTGGGCTTCATCGGGTCGGAGTTGTTGCGGACCGTAGAAACCGGGCCGGCCCCGGGCCAGAGAAAACCCCGGCAACGCCCAGCAAAATGCGAGACACAGTCGCAGGACCACCTCCCGCGGCTCCATGGGCCTCGCACCGGCCGGCCCCGCAGGCAATTCCCGCAGGCCGGAGAATCACGGCTGAAGCGCGGTTCTCTCGGAACATGCGCACCACACCATCCCCTGCCCTCCCGTCACAGGCCGCCAACCTTGGGTTGCTCCAGCCCATAGTAGACCAAGGGAGCCCCCCCCCCGGGTCCCAGGAATCCCGAGGCAGCCAAGCAGCGCCCGGCACCGCCGCGAGGTGCGCCCCCACCTTTCGCATCGCCACCCGCCCGGCCTCCGCCAGTATTCCGGCCATGGAATCCCGCGAGCAAATCGTGGAAAACTGGTTACCCCGCTACACCGGCCTGCCGCTGAAGGATTTCGGGCAGTTTGTCCTGCTCACCAATTTCCAGCACTACGTACAGCTCTTCGCCCGGTGGCACGACGTGCCCATCGTGGGGGCCGACAAGCCAATGCCCAACGCCACGGCCGGCGGCATCACCATCGTCAACTTCGGCATGGGTAGTGCCAACGCCGCCACGATCATGGATCTGCTCAGCGCGGCGCGCCCGAGGGCCTGCCTCTTCCTGGGCAAATGCGGCGGGTTGAAGGACAAGCCGGAGATCGGTGAGCTCATTCTTCCGATAGCCGCGATCCGCGGCGAAGGCACCTCCAACGACTACTTCCCGCCCGAGATTCCCGCCCTGCCGGCCTTCGCGCTGCAAAAGGCCATCTCCACCGCAGTGCGCGACCACGGTCGCGACTACTGGACGGGCACCGTCTACACCACCAACCGCCGGGTCTGGGAGCACGACACCCACTTCAAGGAATATCTGCGGCACACCCGCTGCATGGCCATCGACATGGAATCGGCCACGCTCTTCGCTGTCGGTTTTTTCAATCACATCCCCGCCGGCGCGCTGCTGCTGGTATCCGACCATCCGATGGTGCCCGAGGGCGTGAAGACCGCAGACAGCGACCGCGAGGTGAGCGCCCATTTTGTGGAGACACATCTGCACATCGGCCTCGATTCGCTCAAGCGACTCATCAACCAGGGCGTAGAGGTGAGGCATCTGCGCTTTGAACAGTGAGTGCGGGCTGCCGCGTGGTGTGGTTCTGCCGTTGATGGCCCCAGCGCCACCCTCCGCAAGGGGCTGGAACCGGTTGCGCCGCGAACCGGAAATGGCGCCGGGTATCGAGCGGCGAGATTCGAAACACCAGTGATCGGCCCTGCAGCAGGCCGGCTGCCGCTGTAGTGCTCCGCGGCCAGGCCCGAGGCGCTCGGCTCCGGGATCTCGACGGAATGGTCCCGGATAATTGCGGACAACATTGGCGCAAGCGACCAGGGCCCGCGCACCGCCGTCTAGGCACCATGCCGCGAAAGCCGCGGGCAGGCCGACGCGTCGGGGAGGCGTTGACAGTCGCCTCGCACCCTCTGCCCGCTTCGACCGCGAATTCCCCGGCGGGGCGACTCGCCCCGAGGCTCCCCCTCCATGTTGTGCGCCCCTTTGTGGAACAGATGGAGGTCTTGAGAAATGTGATTCACCGCGAGCGACGGATAACAAAGCGCCGCAGCACGGTTGTGCTGCGGCGCAGAGGCAAGCGGATGAAGGCGAAGCTCAGGGCATCCAGTCCACCTTCAGACGACCGAAGCGGCGGGTGTCGGTGCCGATGGGCAGGTTGCTGCGCATGCGCACATTCTGGCGACCGTCAGCCATGGTGTCGAACTGGGTCAAGGTGGACGCCACCTCGTTCCAGGTGATCAGATCGGACGAGGTTTCGAACACCACCCTGAGTCCCAGGGTTTTGGGGTTGCGAGCGAAGTCCAGCGCCAGGTAGCGGTCGGTACCCGTGCCGGCGACGATCACCGGCTTGGGCATGCTCTGCGTGGCGCTCGCCATCGGCGTGAGGCCGAGGGCGAACTTCATACGGTTGATTACGCCGTCGCCTGCAGGCGTGTTGTACGCACCGCGCTGGTTGGCCGGGATCCCGTCGAGCAACACCCAATCGTCCAAGGTCATGGTGCCGCCTTTGGGCATGACGAGCATCGTGTCGCTGTCGACCGAGCCCACGGAGTTGCTCACCCTCACCCAGTAGCGTGTCCACGCCGTGAGCGCAGGGGTGGTGAATACGTGGCTGTTGGCGCCCACCGGAGTGGCCACGTTGCCCGAGCTTCCCCGATACCACTGGAAGGTCAGCGGCCCCGTACCCACGGCCAGCACCGCCAGGCGGGCTGTGCCGCCGAGCGAGCAGTTCACCTGCTCCGATTGGCTGCTGAGTGCCGGGGCGCTCGGCACGGCCCAAGAGACGAGATTGCGCTCACGCTGGCCGGCACCGCTCACGGCGTTGTAGCGCACACAACCCACCGAGGGGGCCATCCACATCTCGTAGCTTTGCGACTGCGTGGCGAAGGCGACCGAGAACTGGAAACGAGGGCAGTTGGCGAAGGTGCCGGCCGGTACCGCGACGCGCTCCACTCCGACCAGCTTCACCTTCAAGGTGCCCGGCCCGGCATAGATGCCGTTGACATAGGCCTTGAGCGCAGTCGTCACCTCTTCGCCCACCGCAAGGTCGACGGGCAAAGCCACGCCATTCTCGAAGCGCACCGAGCCGATCTCGGAGGGGTTGTCGATCCCCCAATACACGAGGCCGACCGCCGTGGTGAAATACTCGGCCCAGGTTTCCTGTACCGGGCCATCGGGGGCGGAGGAAACGTTCTGGTCGGCCATGACCAACTGGGTCACGGCACTTCCGGTCGTGCCCGGGATCACACCACCGGTGTAGGTGGTGATCGGAATGCTGGTACCGATGACCGTGGAAACGGTGTTCGAGGCGGCGCCGTCCCAGGACTTCCCGGTCGCGGTGAAGACGCTCCCGGTGATCGGGGCCACGAAATAGTCCGTGAGCCGGTAGCGGGCGGAGGCGGGCACCTGAGAGGAGAGCAGGCGGCTGTCCGCCCGCAGGCCGCTGCCGGCAATCCAAAGATTGCGCACCTTGCCAAGGCCGGCCACCCACCACTCGTCCCACACCCGGGTGTTGCCCGGTGCGAGAAGCGTGGTGCGCACATGCAGACTGCCGTGGAAACGGCCCGCGGGAGTATCCACCGTGTCCACGGACAGGAGTTGGAAGAGCGACGTCACCGGGCAGACGAATGCTCCATGCTCGTAGTAGTCGGCAGTGCGCTCGTAGGTCTGCCCCAGCCGCATGGTGACCGGGAAGTTGTACGAGCCGTCGAGCCGCACGCTTTCGCCGCCTGCGTAGTCATCGCCCCACATCGCCACGCCGGTGGTGCCGGCGGCGATGAAGTCGGTCCATGTCTTTGTAGGTGTGAAGATGCCGCCGGCGTAGCTGCCGTAGGCCCCGTCGATGGCGGGCGTAGTCACTTGGTACGGCTGCGGGGAATAGCGCCCGGTGTAGCAGGTAACCGACCGGTCGATATCGGCCATCGTCACCCGGGTGTGCACGGTGGTGTGGGTCACCGAGTCGAGTCCGGCATAGAGCCACTCAGCCCCCTCGATGCGCGGATAGAAATAATCCATCAACCGGTAAGCGCTCGCCGAGGTGTCGGGCGCCACCGGCGCGCCGCCCACCTGGACGGCCGCCACCGCGGCTTCGGTGGTGCCGGCGCCGTTGGTGAACACCGCCGTGTAGTAGCCTGCATCGGTGGCGACAACACTCGGAATCGAGAGTGTGACCGAGGTCGCGCCGGCGATCGGGGCGCCGTCCTTGAACCACTGGGCTGAGGTCAACAGGTCGCCCGTAAGGGCGGGTGCCAGCACGAGGCAGGCGCCCGCGTCGAGCTCGGCAAAAGCCGGATCGGAGGTGACCGCAGGCGGCTTGCCGATTTGAGCCGAGGCGGCGGCGGACAGGAGCAGGGCCATTAGGCCGGCGCACAAACTCCGGGCGGAGGGTATTGAGGGCATGATCATGGCAGGTCGTAGCCGCTCCAAGGAGTCGGAACCTTCCGCGCACCCCGGAGCCGCAGTTCGCTTGTGTGCCTGGAATCTGGGGTCAACCCGGCGCCGAAGGCAAGCCTCGGGCTGTATGCCCCCGGCCATTCATGGCAGTTTAGCAGGTTGCCCCCCAGTACAGGGCCAAGGCCGCGCCGCTCGACCCTTGGCCCTCAGGACGGACGCCCGAACCCGCCCCTGATCAACTCCAGGTTCTTGACCCCGTCGCCCTCGAACTCGCGCCAGTATCCGTCCTCCAGTCGCTGGAGCTCGGCCTCACGCTCCTCGTGCTGGTCGTCGGTCTCGGGCGCGCCGTCCGGGTCCGGTTCGGCAGGACGGCCGTGGATGCGCTCGTAGTCGCGCATGGCCAGACGGGTGACCAGCTCCTGCCAGAAGGTGTCCTCCTCGTAGTCGTTGAGCGCCTCGCTCACCCCGGGCTCCTCGGGCATCGCGGCGCTGAAGTTGAACAGCCCCGCCTCCGGCTCCTCCACGAGATCGCCGCAGGCGAACTGCGTGGCGTACCCGAGGAACGGTTGCAGCACCTCCTCACACTTGAGCCGCAGGCCGGCGGGCTCATCCTCGCGCCGACCGTTCAGCACATGGTCGGCCAAGTAGAGCATCTGGAGGATGCGGCGGTATTCCTTCGGGGTGAGCTGGAGTTTCATCGGAGAAAGTGTGTTCGCTGGCGGGGCACCGGGGTCAGTTCAGGCTCGGATCGTCGGGCTCGTCGGCGAGCATCCGCCACTCGGGGCTGAGCCCTCCCACGATGTGTCTCCACAGTTCCGCGCCATCGAGGCTGGCGAGCAGATCCGCGGGCACGGGGGACACCAGCCATGTATCCTGTTTCATCTCCACCTCCAACTGGCTGGCGCTCCATCCCGAATACCCCAGGAAGGCGCGCACCTCGAGCGGGGTCTCGCCCATGAGCTCCTCGAGCTTCTTGGGGTCGATGCCAAAGTAGAGTTTGAAGGTGCCGTCGAAGGTCGTGGTCTGCCAGGCGACCAGGATGAGCTGATCGGGGCTCACGGGGCCGCCGCAATACAGTGGCACCTTCGCGAGCTCACTGCGGCGAAACTCCGGGCCCAGATCGGAAAGGGTTTTCGCCAGCGGGCGATTGAGCACCACGCCCATCGCGCCCTCGGCATTGTGCAAGGACATGAGCACGACAGTGCGCATAAAATTGGGATCGCGCAGCTTCGGGTGGGCCAGAAGCAGCGAACCGGCCAGGCTCTCGGGTCTGTTGCCTCGTTCTCTCATGCCAGATGTGCAACGAAACAGGCCCGGTTTCCCCCGGGGCGCCAGCGCGAAATCCGGCGAAGCGCCGCCGCGCGAGCGATTCCCGCGCCTGCAGCGTGGGCTCGGCCCAGCCGCCCCGCTGCCGCGCCCAGCCGGCCAGCCGCCGCACTGGTGCCTGCGCCCGCCGCCGAGGCGTACTTCCAGGAGCAGCGCGCGCAACTGCGCCAGGTGCGGTTCAAAGCTTCACCAAGCGCACCCCGGCGTCGCCAAGGATCTCCGCCACGAATGGGTCGTTGTGGTAGTCCTGGTGGAATTTGAGAACCCGGATACCGGAGGCGGCCAAAATCTTCGCGCAGTTGATGCACGGGAAATGGGTGATGTAGGCCACGCAGCCGTCCACGCTGCTGCCGCGGCGGGCGGCGTCGGCGATGGCGTTTTGCTCGGCGTGCACCGTGCCCTGCTCATGCTGGTCGCGCAGGCGCGAGATGTGCGGGGTGCCGGGCAGGAAACCGTTGTAGCCGGCTGCCACCAGCCGGTTGCAGCGCTCCCCCGCCGAGACGATCACACAGCCGACATGCAGCCGCTCGCAGGGCGAGCGCGAGGCGATCAGGTGCGCCGTCGCCATAAAGTACTCATCCCAGGAGGGTCGAGTGGAGAACCGGCCGATGCTTTCGGCGATCAGGTCGATCGGGCTGGTCGGGCTGGTCTGGGTACGGCGGCGGATCGGCATGGGCGCAGTGGTGCCTGCGAGCATTTGCTCCGCCCCCGGCAATTCAACGCCTATCTGCGCTGGACTCAGCGCCGCCAGAGGCGCTTACCCTGCCGGCGTTTCTCGGCCAAGGCGCTGGAGTTGGCCAGCCATTCCACCGGCTCCTCGTTGGCCCAAGTCCACGTCTTCCCTACGACAAAGACCTTCAGCGGCAGATCGGGAAAGCGGCCGCTGATCTGGTCGCTGGCGGCCGAATGCATCATGGCGGCGATGGCGCCCTCGGGCCTCACCACCCTGGCAAACACCCAAAGCTCCTGCTGCACCTGGCGGATTTCCTCGATCTTGATCTCCCAAGCGCCGTCAGGGGTCATCACCTCCACGGCAATTGTCTTCTCAACTACAGCGGCAGGTTCGGGCCGCTTGTTGTCGGCATCGCGCGATTCTTCGGGCGCGGCGTTCGCGAAAGTCAACAGGGTGAACAACGCGAGCATTGTGAGGATTGGCCGGGGAACCATGTCACGATGTTGTAAAGCCGACTTGGGCTTGGCAACACTGCGCTCGCAGCAATCGTGGGGAATACAGGGAGACGCAAAAAAACGGCGGCGGGCCGAAGCCCGCCGCCGTTTGAAAATGTCCTAGACCAGGCGCCCCTCCGGGGTCTCGCCCGGTGATCCGGCCCTCGGGGCTCGGCTCCGGGCTCTCCACGGAATGGACACGGCCCAGGCGCCTTCAAGATGATACGAGTGCCAAGCCCGCCTAGCGGCGTGCTTGCACCCGATCAGACGTCATCTTGAAAGCGGGCTGCCATCAGCCCTGCACCAGACACTGGCCGGTCATCTCCGGAGGCTGCGCCAGGCCCATGAACTTGAGCAGCGTGGGGGCGATGTCGGCCAGGCGGCCGCCGCTGCGCATCGCCGTCTTCGTATTCAAGCCCTCGCCGACCACGAACACCTCGACGAGGTTGAGCGTGTGCGAAGTATGGGGGCAATTGGCCACCGGATCCCAGAGCTGCTCGGCGTTGCCGTGGTCGGCGCAGACCACCGCCGTGCCGCCCATCTTGAGTACCGCTTCCACCAGCACGCCGGTGCCCAGATCGGTGACCTCGCAGGCGCGCACCGCGGCGGGAATCGAGCCGGTGTGGCCGACCATATCGGGGTTGGCGAAGTTGACCACCAGCAGGTCGTACTTGCCGGAGAGGATCGCCTCGCGGGCGATCACCGTGACACTGCCCGCCGACATGTCGGGGGCCAAGTCGTAGGTGGATACCTTCGGGCTGGAGGCCATGCCGCGATCTTCGCCGGGGAAGGGCTCCTCGCGGTAATCATTGAAGAAAAAGGTCACGTGGGGGAACTTCTCTGTCTCCGCCGAACGGAACTGCGTCTTGCCGTGCTGGGCCACCCACTCGCCCAAGATGTTCTTCATCTTGGCGGGTTTCTTGAGGATGGCCTCGATGGGCAGGCTCTTCTGGTACTGGGTGAGGCCTGCGAAAAAGAGGTCGAGCTTACGGCCGCGCTCGAACTCGGTGAAGTTCTCCTCGGCAAAGGCGCGGCTGATCTCGCGCGGGCGATCGCCGCGGAAGTTGAAGAAGATCACCGCATCGCCGTCGCCCATGGTGGCCACCGGCTTGCCGTCGGCCCCGACTATCCAGGTGGGCGAGACAAACTCGTCGCCCTGCTGGGTCTCGCTGAGGGGCTTGTCGTAGTAGGCCTGCACAGCCGCCACGGCGCTGGTGGCGGTGGCGTCGGCCTTCTGGCCGGTGAGCAGGAAGTAGGCTTTGCTCACCCGCTCCCAGCGGTTGTCGCGGTCCATCGCCCAGAAGCGTCCGCAAACGGTGGCGACCTGGCCCACGCCGATCTCGGCGAGCTTGGCGTCGAGCTGCTTCATGAACTCCAGGCCGCTCTTGGGCGCGGTGTCGCGGCCGTCCATGAGGGCGTGGATGTACACGTCCTTGGTGATTCCGGCCTTCTTTGCCAGAGCCAGGAAACCGTAGAGGTGCTCGAGCATCGCATGCACGCCGGCGTCCGAGCACAGGCCCATGAAGTGCAGCTTGGAGCCGCGTTCCTTCACCCGCTTGATGGCCGCCAGCCACACATCGTTGGTCTCGATGTCGCCCTCGAGCAGCGCCTTGGTGATGCGCACGATCTCCTGGTTTACGATACGGCCGGCACCGATGTTCTGGTGACCCACCTCGCTGTTGCCCATCACGCCCACCGGCACGCCCACGTCCAGGCCGCTGGCCGCCACGAGCGTATGCGGATAGTTGGCATGGAGCCAGTCGTCGCAGGGCGTGCGGGAGAGCTTCACGGCGTTGTACTGATCTTGCGCCGGGTCGGGGTTCTTACCCCAACCGTCGCGGATTACGAGGAGGACGGGCTTACGATTGCTGGACATGGTGGAGGATGATTGCGGTGTTTGGACCAAAGGGTCGAGGAAACCCGGCCCGCGGTGCGCGCGGAAGGAAAAAATCAAGGCACCGCGCCTTAGCAATGGCCGCCCGGTAGAGAATCCAGAGTGAAGCTACGCACATGCGACCACCGAGGCTGAGAGCAGTCGAATCAAGCCCGCTGCCGGCCCCCCACTGGTGACCCGACTGGGTGGGCTTTCGCCGCTCGGAGCTCAACGCCCAAGCAACCGCCCCTGTTTCCCCGTCCTGGGAGAAACGCGTTTCCCTTGGGGCCTGGATGGCTACGGCTCGCGTGGTGCATCCGCTTCCAGCCCGGCCGCTCCAGTCGACTCACACAAACACCATCAGCAGCACCACGAGCAGCACCAAGCCCACCGCGCCTCCAAGCATTGGCCACAACCACTTCATCCACGCCGGCCGCGCCTGCCACAGCTCGATTGCACGCACCATCCGCAGGGCTTCCACGTTCTCGGGCTCGAGAACCCGGATCTGCCGCCACAGCGGCAAGGCCCTGCGGTAGTCGCCGGCGAAGGTCGCCAGTGCCGCCAGGGCCTGCAGCGACAGCAGGTCGGCGGGCGGATTGCCTCCGGGGGCCACCTCCTCCTGTGCCTCGCGAAACCGACCGCGGCGCGCGAGGCAAAGCGCCTGCATCAGGCGCAACGTAGTCTCCAGAGTATCACTGGCGGGTTCAGCCATGATAAAGGCCAACGGCTCAACCGAGGACGCCCGAGCCGTAGCCGCGCTGCACCTCCTCGAGGGCCTGCTGCGGCAGCAGGTCCTGAAGGCCGAATACCACCTCCTTGAGGGCTACTACATTCTCCTGCTCCGCAGCGGCGCGGCCCTGGAGAACCAGCTCCTGGGCGCGGGCGGCATCGCTCATCTGGGACTGGCAGGCCACGAGCGCGTCGAAATGATTCACCCAGAAGGCGGTCTGCCGGAAGAGGATCGCGGAGGATACGTCCTCGACCTCGGCCTTCTTGGTGCGCAGCCGGATCGCATTCTTCTCGCCGATGAGGACGGCGACCTGCTCACGCAGGGTGCGGGAGCGGGCCTTCTCCTCTGTCGTGCCATTCTGGAGAGCAAGGGTGTCGAGCTCGGTGAGCTTCACATCGACCTCCTTGACCAGCGACGGCCAGGTGGCGCGATCCTCGATCTCGTCGAGGCGGATCTTCCAATCGAGTATCTCGCGCTCCACGCGCAGGAGTGCATCGAACTCGGCCTTCTCGTGGCCGAGGATGGCCTCGATCTCCTGAGTCAAGGCCGACGTCTCGTGTTCCTGGATGGCCTTCTGCACAGTCTGAGCGTCGGCGAGATGCTGGTTCTCCTTGAGTGTGGTGAGGCGGCGGCGTTCGCGCGCCCACTCGGCGCGCAGCATGGCGACGTCGGGCTGGCGCACCTTGCCGCCCAGTTCGATCTTGGAGGGGAACTCCTCGTCGAGGAGGGGCACATAGGCGACCACCTTGAGCATGCGCGAGGCGTCCATGGCGAAGGTGACCTCGATCTCGCAGCCGGCCGGGATGTCGCGTTTGACCTTCTCGGCGGTGATCTCAAGGGAACCGATGAGGATGTTGCGGTCGGCCAGGTCGCGGTTGCCCTCGACGATGGGGATGCGCAGCACGTTGCCCGACTCGCCCCGGCGCACGCCCACGGCGGTGCGGTAGGTGCGGGTGCTCTTGGCGGGCAGGCTCTGGCCCTTGGTGAAGTGCACGCCCAGGCGGTTGTCGGCCATGGCCACGCCCACGTTGTTGATGATCGGCTGTTCGTCTACGACCATGCCCATCGTGTAGTTGAACTCCGCCGGCTCGGTTTCGCACAGGGTGCCGGTGGGGTCGCGCAACTCGAGGACGAATACGTTCTGGATGCCCTTCTCGGCGCGCACGTTGAGCTGGAAGGCCGCGCTCTCGTTGAGGGTGATCTTGCCGCTGCGCCACTTGCTCTGCTGGTTCATCACCTCAAGGGAATAGCCCACCACGGTGCCGCCTGTGGGCACGGTGATGCGGCCGCCCACCAGCGGATCGGGCTCGGCGCCCACCGGCTTGTAGAGCAGCTCGAAGCCGAAACGGTTGGTGCGCAGCGGCGCCTTGGCGGAGGGTGCGGCGGCGATGCGTTGGGTGCTGGCGAATACGGCGGCTCCGCGGGCCACCACGGTGAGCGGGTCGACGTTGAAATCGAAGGGCACGCCCAGGCGCTGTTTGACGATGGCGCGGAAATACGGCGCCAGGGTGGGCCCGCCCACGAAAATCATGCGCTCGACGGCGGCAGCCCCGAGGTCCTTCTCGGAAAGCACGCGCTGGGCGATGGTCACGGCCTTGTTGATGATCGGCGTAGCCACCCGGGTGATATCCTGCCGGGTGAGCTCGGTCTCGAAAGTGACCATCTCACCGGCTACATTACGCAACGTGGCCTCGACCAGCGTGGCCTCGCGGCGCGAGAGATCGATCTTGGCGGCCTCGGCGGCGGCCTTCAGGCGGATGAGATCGTAGCGGTAACGCTCGACACCGCGGCGGAAATCGGGGGCGCCGAACTCCTTGGCCACTCGCGGGGCCAGGAGCTGCTCGACGATGGCCCAGTCGATGTCGGAGCCGCCCAGGAAGTTGTCACCTCCGTGGTTGACCACGCTCATGGTGCCATCCTCCGAGCGGATGAGGGCGGCGTCGAAGGTGCCACCGCCAAAGTCGAATACCATCCAGTAGGCCTTGGCCTCTACGCGCTGGAACCCGTAGGCCAGTGCGGCTGCCACGGGCTCCTGCAACAGCAGGGCGGTGCGAAAACCCGCGAGCTCGGCGGCGCGCTTGGTGGCCTCGCACTGGTGCAGCTCGAAGGCGGCCGGCACGGTGATTACGGCCGCTGAGATCTGCTCGTTGCGCTTCTGGGCAACGTCTCCACGAAGCGACTTCAACACCTCGGCCGAGAGGTCTTCGGGGCGCATCCGGCGGCCGCTGGCGCGGAAGGCATACTCGAAGCCCGTGCCCATGCGCCGCTTGAACTCCAGGTGCAGATCGCCCTCGGCGCGTTCGTCGCCGATTTTGGAGCGGGCGCTGTGGCCGACCCAGAGGTTGCCGTTGCGGTTGATGTACACGGCAGACGGGGTGATGTCGGCCTCAAGGTTGTTCTTGAGGATCTCGGTGCCCGTTCCGGAGGCGACAGCGATGGAGCTGTTCGTCGTGCCGAGGTCGATGCCGTAGTCGATGGTTGTTCTGCTCACGGTAGTTTATTGGAGGATGTTTGCGGGATGCCGACGATCACTTCGCCCACCTGAAGGAGGCGGTCCTGCCAGAATACGGCGGGGCGAACGGCCTCGATGACCGTGTCGCAAGAGATATCTGGAGTCGGCTGGAACGAAAGGACTTTGACGGGCAGGCCGGCGTCGTAGGGCTGGTCGGCCCAGTCGCTCAGGCGCACGCCCATGGAGGCGAAGACCTCGAGCGCACCCTCGATGTGCCGATACAGACGGCGGGTTTCCTCACGGGGCGCTCCGGTCTTGGGATCGACCATACGGGTCCGGGCGCGCCAAATATGTGTGGCCAGAGCGGCGATGGATGAGCCGAGGGCATCCACCGGCTCGATCCCGGACATGCTTGGCGCGGTCGGCGAAGCGGCCGCAGCGGCGGTGGCGTTCTTGAGGGCCTGCACCTCCCCCATCGCCTTCGCAAAGGGGATTTCGGGAAACTTCGCGAGCTGCTTGGGGTCGGCCGCCAACAGCAGCTGCATCATTCCGGGGTCGTTCATGTTTCTTGGTTTGTGGGGGTGCTGTTGGCCAAGGCGTCGATCACGTGGCCAACGATGGCCGCGTTCCAGACTTCGTTAAGGGGATAGCGTTCGGTTTGGGTTTCCTCGCCGGACCGGGTCACCACGAGGTCTCCTCCGTCAAGCGTATGCAGGAGTTGCGAGTAAGGCACCGTGGCTTCGGATGGCCAGTGGAAAGTCCTTCCCGAAAAGGCAAAACCCTCGCCGCGCAACCGGGCCGCGTCCAGAGGCACGCTCTCACCGCGCTGGACCCACTCGACCATGCGCACGATCAGCCCGGGCACGGCCACGCCGTAGATCACCTCCAGGATGAGGTTGTAGTGGCGGCCTGCCATCTCGGCATCGCCGGCGAACAAATTGGTCTCGTCGAGGGTCACCACCGTGCCCGAGTCGCACCAGTCGATGCGGTGCGCGCGCACCACCCCCTCCGGAGTATCCACATCCACCACCCCGTAGCGCAAACCGGTGATCTCCTCGGGCAGCAGGGTGCAGGTGTCGAAGACCAGCCGGGTCGGGTTGATCTCGACCAGGTGTCCGTTGTGCTCGTAGCGCATCTGGTCGGAGCCCCAGGCCCGCAACGAGGCTGGCTCGGGCGCGCCAAGTACGGCCTCGGAGGACACAGGCGCTCCGGTCTCGCCATCGATCGGCGCTTCGGGCGTACCCGGTGCCGCGGCCAGGGCGGCCGCTTCGGGCTCGGCCGGCTGCGCCGGCTCATCCTGCCAGAGCGGCAGCTCGCTTTGCACCTGATTACCCAATACCATCGGGGCCGCCTCGCTGTGCGCAGCCGCCACTCCGGGGAGATCCGCAACTCCCGGGTCGGGAGCGTCGCCGGGAAAAGGCGACTCGGGCGCTTCCGCCAAGTTTGCAGGCTCGTCCGCTGAGGGGGGCTGATCCCCCAGCTCGAGTGCCGGCGCTTGCTCGGGCTCGGCTGCGGGGGCCCCGGCTTCCGGCTGCATCCAGGGCTGCTCAGCCGCAGGCTCGGGCTCCGGTGCGGGTGCCGGCTCAGCTTCGAGTTCGGATACCGGCTGCCTTACGCCCTCGGCTACCTCCAGCTCCGCTGCAGGCTCGTCTGCTGCTGCTTGGGGCTCGCTCGAGTCCGTCTGATCGGTTGTCGGATCGGATACCTGCCCCGCCGCCAACTCAGCCTCGCTCACGGATGGCAACTCGGACTCCAGCTCGGGCTCCGGCACAAACTCCATCGCCTCCAACCCGGGCACGGTCTCGGGCTCGGCAGGGGGCGCTTCGGATGCCACAGTATCGGACACAGGCTCGCCCTCGGAGGCTGCCCGGGCGTCCTCGGCAACCTGTCGGCACGCCTTGCGGCGCCCGATCTCGACCAGCAGCAGTTCGCGTTCGGCCAGCAGTGCCTCGTGTTCGGCCCCCTCCGAGATATCGGCTGCGGAGGCCAGGGCTCGGGCAGCCAGATCGAAATGCTCCAACTGATAGCAGGCCGCATGGGCCAGCTCGCGCAGCGCGCGGCGCACGTTGGTCATGTATTCAGCCCGGGCCCTTTCGCCCAGGTTGAGCCGCACAGCCCCGGGCACAAACTCCTCCAGCAACAGGAGGTAGCCGGCCTCAAACTCGGCCAGCTCGGTGGCGGCGGGGTCCTCGTTGGGATCGACCGGGGGCAGCTTCTCGCTGATGGCGTTGCTGTGGAGTATGTCCGCCGTGTCCTCCAACCGGCGACGCACTTCGGGCGACGCCGCCAGCGTAGTCAGATGAGTAAGCCAGGGGAGCACCCCGCAACTGTCCAGCGTGCTGCGCTGGTAGGAGATGACGCCCTCCAGCGCTGCATCGACCACCCGGGTACTCACTTCCCGGTAGACCTCCGATTCGCGCCCGCAGACCGTCTCGATCAGCTCCAGCTCGTCGGCTGCCTCCGCCAGCAGCGCGGCGGTGAGCGCGAGGCCCGCCGAGCCGTCGCCGTTGAGGCGCCGTGCATTGTCGCGCACCACCAAGTCGAGGCCCTGCACCACTTGGGCGATGGCTCCCTCCAGCGCACGTTCTGCCCGCCCGGGCTCAGTGTGCACCTGGCGCGCAAAAGCGACATGAGCCGAGGTCTCGTGCCATTGAGCCTTCTTGGCCCGGGCAATCGCCAAAGAAGCGTGGATACCGCACCAGGCCGCTGGCAACGTGGCCCGGATCAGCGAGGGCAACTCGGCCGGCACCCGCGCGTCGGCCAGGAGCCGCACCCTCATGCTCAGGCGCTCCCAGAATTCGTCGCTCTCGCACACCTGCTGCCACTGGCCGATGGCCGCCCTCCACCACTCCATCGTCTCCTGCTCTATGGGCGCGCCTACTCGCTCGCCCTCCAGCGCCACGAGGTGATGGAAGATGGCCAGATTATGTACGGCCACGATCTGCCCGGCGGCAGCCGCGTTCTGCCAATGAAGAAAGGCCGTGTCGGCATCGCCGGCCAGCAGCGCCGTCATCGCCACATCGGCCCCCTCCGCGGGATAGCTGGCGGGCCAGAACCAGAACAGCTCGTGGAGCAGCCTATCCTGGGTGTCCTTGAGGACTTGAGCCGACTCGCGCAACTGCTCCCCTGCCGGCACCGGGTTGGGCGCGAAAGCCCAGCCAAAATCCGCTGCCCCCAACTCTATCGAGAGCCTCAACTGCTCAAGCCTACGAGTGGCCTCGCGCGGCCCCGCCAGCGGTGAAAGACCAAGACGGCGGAATGGATTTCCAAAATACAACGTCGCCGAGGCGGCGGCCAAAAGCGGCGGCCAAGAGTCCCGAGGCTGCGTTGGCGCAGCGCCGGGCCCCTCTGCTCCCTCTATGGCGGAAGAATCGTCGGACATTGTTGTGGGAAAATGGGTGAAGACCACGACGGCGGGCAACAACTATGCAATAATCGGCTGGGGATGGCTGGTTCTCAGCCCGGGGGCCAGGCCAGGGCACGCCGCCCCAGAAGATGGATATGCAGGTGCGGCACCGACTCTCCGCCGTCCGGCCCGTTGTTGATCACCACGCGAAAACCCTGCACCAGCCCCAAGTCCCGGGCGATGGCGGCGGCGGTGAGCAGCAGATGGCCCAGCAGCGCCTTATCTTCGGTCGCGGCCTCGGCCAAGCGCGGTATCAGCCGCTTGGGGAACACGATCACATGCACCGGCGCCTGCGGCTGAATGTCATGGATGGCGAGGCAAAGCTCGTCCTCATGGACAATGCGGGCGGGGATCTCCCGGTCTACAATTCTCTCGAAAATGGTTTTGGCCATAGGCTGAAACCCTGCAGCGGACACCAAACTGGCGTGCGAGTCGAGGGATCACTCAGGGCAAAAACGAACTCCGCACTGCCCTGCGCGCAGGGGGCGTCCCCGTCAGCGCCTACCCATGGAAAACTCTGAGGAGCCGCCGAGCCGCTCCCCAAGCCAGCACTCCCGTCGACCTCGCCTGCGCTCACTCGCGCTCTGGGCTATGGGCGTTCGCCTTCTCGTGCTTGCAGGCAAAGGCCAAGACTGGGCAACAGTCCATCGATGGAGCCCTCGCTGGCGGCAGGCACCCCACTACACGGGCGACCGAGCCACGGGAACTTCACTGCTTCTCCGCCCCGCGCATACTAACCGTATCATCTCGCCCCTACCGTCCCAATCATTCGCTAGTCCACGCCCCCAAGCTCACACCACACCCCAAGTCCTAGCGAAAGACCCAACAAAACGCCCTTCACAGGTCTCCGAAATCGTCCACCAAATGGCCACGCAGTGCCTCTCAACATCTCGTGGCCGAGTCCCCAAAAGCCCAAATCGCTGAACACAATGGAGCCTAACAACCTATCGGACTGCGAAAACCGTGCTGCCGCCGGTGAGAACCGGATCCGCCCGGTTATGAGCCTAAACACCATATAAAGGATGCGCTATACTCGGGCCAGTCCTCGCGTCGAGGCCGTCGCCTTTGCTATTTGGGTATTGGAAGAAATTGAGGGGCGCATTCGCCCGCATTTACGCGGCGGCGGCCCGTGTTCTGAGCGTGAAGAACCTCTTGAGGTTATAGCTCACTCATACCGGGGTCGATTCTGGCGGAACTCTCGCGCGGTCTCGCAGGCTAAACCGAGGGAAGCAGTTCGCCTCCTTGATTACTCCGAACGCTAGCTCGACGGTTTGCGTGGGCGACCCGTAATGGGCCTACAATAGCCGTCTTGAGCCGGTGCGGTATCTGCTATTTAGCGGCGGAGTAAGGGCCGGTTTGGCGGGGTTCAGGCTGGTGCAGCAAGTCGACTACGACCGTGTTGATGGGATGCTTTTTCTGCGGCAGAATATAGGCCCAGGCCAGCCGATGTATGGTCATATTCCATTGCCCCGCGGCCACGGAAGCTTCGCCATGGGAGTCTGTTGTTGATGTCCGCATCCAGTTAAACACGCACCACAGGCGAATTCGAGGCCTCCGTTGGCTCCCACTCCGGCTTGTCGGTGGTGCGCAAACTTAACATTGCCCACGATCAACACCGCCCTATTCACTGCGACTTGCGCACCATAGGCCTGATCGAAGTGCTGCCCGCTGCCGGCTTTCATGGTGCTGCTTTCCGGATCAGTGCGGTTATATTGCACCGTAGGATCCGGAGCAGCGCCAAGCGGGGTGGCCTCGAGCCCGCAGGGTTTCTTGCCAGACTCACCCGATTTCCGACCCATCTGGATCCGCCAGTGGTATATATATAGCAAATCGCGGGCTCCGTTTCGCCCCCGTTTCAGCCTTTCATCTGGCAAACTACCCGAAGGGGCTGTGGCGCAAGGCCCGCAGCACCGTGAGGCCGCCCCAATCGGTAATGGGCTGGAGCGGACGGGGAGCGCTGCGTTGGCGAGCACCATAGCGGTGCCGATACGCGGCCAGATGCAGGGCGACAAAGGCCTGCGAACCGAGCACCGCCGAATCGGTGAAGTAGCGTACCCGGCAGCGCAGCACCGTGGAAAGAGGCAGTTGGCCCTTTTGCCTCAGCACTTCGGCGAAGGCCGTCGGGGCGATGGTGGTCCCGCAGCGGCGAGGGGCCGAACCGGTGCCAAACAGTCCGATACGGTGCGCGGCATGGGCTTGTTGCCACTTCCCGCCATGTACTTGGCAAAGTCCTGCTCGGGCGGTTGCATTGCCTGCGACGGCCTCGCCGTAGCCGCAGAAACGGTAGTCTTTGGGATCGGTGACTAGGCCGGCGCGCACGGGGTTGAGGTCGATGTAGAAGGCCATGGTTCGCAGCGCGTTGCCGGCGCACTCCACCAATACGGATTTGAAGCGCTCGGCAAAGAGGGTGCCATAGCGCCGGTGGGCCTTGTTGAACCAAATGGCGAAACGCTGTTTGAGCAGTTTCATGAAATTGGACACATCACCCATGAGCGCTAACTGGCGACGCCGCCACGACTCGCCCTCGGGACCGCCGGCCTCCAACTGCGCCTCGATGACCTCGATTCGCGCCTGCTGGTACTTGGTAGGTTTGGGGTGAAGCAGTCTGTAGCGACGCAGCAGTTCGGTATCCGAAGGGATGGTCTTCTGCGGCACGCGAACCAGGATGTGGAAGTGGTTGCTGAGTATGGCGTAGGTGAGGACTTCGACCCCGCAAAACTCCGCCACCAGCCACAATTGGCGTCGCAGGATTTCCTTTGCCGGGTCGTCGATGAGGCGCTCCCCCGCCACCACCCGAGTCATGCAGTGGTAGGCTGCCGGCCCCTCCTCAGGCGAAACCTTGATACGCCCCAGCCTCATAACGCCCGCAGGTTACTCACTACCGGGCTCAGGTCGAAAATTTCCGACCTGTCCCCTTCTCCGGAGCCATAGGCGAGCGCCCGCAACGGATCTAGCACTCACCTCGCCCACCTGCCCGTGGCGGTGATCGGTGTGCGCGATGCCAAGGGTGGACCCGCTCTAGGAGGCGGCGCGAGTGCCGGCGGGGGTATCGGCTTAGGCACTAGAGAGCAGACCGGTAGCCGCAGCGAGATGGTGTACGACCAAGTGCGGGTATGGAGCCCTCTCTTGACAGAACAACCCGAGGCACCCCGCGCCTACTCCGCGCCGGCCCCGACCAACACGCTCGCCCGGGCCTGCTCCATTTCGCCCAGAATGCGCTCGGCCTCTCGCAAAAACCGCTCGCCGCTCCCGGTGAGCTGCACCGAGCGCCCCACCCTGGCAAACAGCAGGCAGCCCAGATCCTCCTCCAAGGCGCGCATCGCATGGCTGATGGCGCTCTGGGTGAGATGCAGATCATGGGCGGCGAGCGTAAAGCTCAGTCGCCGGGCAGCACAGACAAAGGCCAGCAACTGCCGGCTGTCGAGTGGTCGGGTCATGCAGGAAATCGGGTTTCGGGAGGTCCGGCACCGTTTAGCACCATCCGGGCCAAGCTCGGGTAGTTAATTTCCCGGGGCGAGCCGCTGCCATAGGCGGCCCAGCGCTCCCACATATTTGATTGGCTCAACCGGCCCAATACCCCGTTATCCTGCCCACCTGCCATGATCCGAGGAATTCTCAAGGACGCCCGTAAACGTCTCGTTTTCACAGCCGACATGCCCGTGGCCCAGCGCTTGGTGGCGGCCAAGGGATTTCTCAAGCACGTGGACGAGGAGATCCTGCGACGCCACCGCGGCGGCGAGGGCGGTGTGAAGATCGCCCAGGCGCGCGCCACCGAGATCGACGCCCTGATCGAACACCTCTTCGACTTCGCCATGGACACTTGGCGACGCTCCCACACCGGCGAACTGCCCGTGGCCGTGAGCGTGCTGGCCTTGGGCGGCTACGGCCGGCGCGAACTCTGCCCCAAGAGCGATGTCGACCTGATGTTCCTCTACCCGGCGGGCGTGAAGCCCGAGGTGCTCAAGCCCTTCCAGGAATTCCTCACACAGGAACTGCTCTACCTGCTGTGGGATTGCGCCCTCAAGGTGGGCCACTCCACGCGCACCGTCGACGAGGCCTTCGCCGAGGCGCGCAAGGACATGCAGACCAAGACCGCCCTGCTCGAGTCGCGCCTGCTCGCCGGCTCGCCCCAGGTGTATGAGAACTTCCGCACCGCCTATCGCGCCTACTACCAGAAGGAGGATCCGCGCGGATACATCGCCGTGCGCCTGCAGGACCAGAAGGAGCGTCGCGAAAAGAACGGCGGCACCGTCTTCCTCCAGGAGCCCAACATCAAGAACGGCGTGGGCGGCCTGCGCGACTACCAGAACACCCTCTGGATGGCCCGGGTGAAACTGGGTATCGAGAAGATGGAAGAGCTGCAGGGTCAAAACTACCTGCGCGAGGAGGAGTTGCGCGACTTCCAGCGCGGCTACGACTTCCTGCTGCGCACCCGCCACGAGCTGCACTATGTGACCCAGCACCCCAACGACCTGCTGAACCTCGACAACCAGCCCCGCGTGGCCCTCGGGCTGGGCTACCTGGCCGCCGATTTTGTCGAGCGCGTAGAGGTATTCATGCAGGACTACTACCGGCACGCCCAGGCGGTGTATCGCATCTCCAAGATCGTGGAGGACCGCCTGGCTCTCGCCCTTGAGGCCCCGGAGGCCAACCGTTTCTCTCTGCGTGCCCTGCTCAGCTCCCGGCGCACCGAACGCACCAAAAGCCTCGACGGCTTCGTCCTGCGCGGCAACCGCCTCTCCTCCGAGAAACCCGACGTATTCAGCGAGGACCCCGAGCGGCTCATCCGCGTGTTCCGCCATTGCCAGCAGCTTGAGTGCGCCCCCGACCCCGAACTCCAGTCGCTCATCCGCGCCTCCGCCCCGCTCTGCACCGCCGCGGTGCTGCAGGCCCCCGGTGCCATCGAGAGTTTCAAGACCATCCTCCAGGATGCCGGCCGGGTGCACCCCACCCTCCTGCTCATGCACGAACTGGGGATACTGGGCCGCTTCGTGCCCGAATTCGAGCAACTCAACTGCCTGGTGCAGCACGAATTCTACCACCGCTACACCGCCGATATCCATACGCTAAGCACAATCCGCGAACTCGACTCCATCTACGCCGCCGAGTCCGAGATGCAGCGCCGCTACCGCGACATCCTCCACCAGTGCGAGGACCACACACTGCTCTATCTCATTCTGCTGCTGCACGATATCGGCAAGGGCATCGGCATCCAGGGCCACGCCGAGTCCGGGGTGCACCTCGCCCGCCCCATCCTCGAGCGCCTAGGCATCGACCCCAAAAACTGCGAGATCGTCTCCTTTGTTATCCGCCACCACTTGGCGATGGCACGCTTCTGGCAGAAGCATGATCTCGACGACCCGGCGACCATCGCTCGCTTTGCAGAACTGGTGGGCGACGTGGAGAAGCTCCGCTTCCTCTACGTCCACACCTTCTGCGACGCCCGCGGCACCTCGACGGAACTCTGGAACAGCTACAAGAACACCCTCCACTCCACCCTCTTCAATCGCACCGCCGAACGCCTCACACTCGGCCAAGCCGCCGCCGATCAACGCAACGCCGAACGCAAAGCCATGCTCCACCGCGACCTCATCTCCCAAAAAGTCCCCGGCGTAAGCGCCGACGAGATCACAGCGCATTTCAACCTGCTGCCGGAGCGCTACTTCGTACAGACCGCCCCCGACGAGATCGTGCTGCACCTGGGCATGGTCAACCGCCTGCTCTCCACCATCAACGCCGCCGACTCCGTAGGCTCCCTACGCCCGATGATCGAGTGGAAGGACGATCTCAACCGCTCCCTCACCGTGGTAAACGTCGTCACCTGGGACCGCGCAGGCCTCTTTTACCGCCTTGCCGGCGCCTTCAGCGTGGCCGGCCTCAACATCCTCAGCGCCAAGGTCATCTCCCGCACCGACCACATCGCCATCGACACCTTCCATGTCGTCGAGCCCGGCCGCGGCCCGGTGCAAAACCGCGGCGCCCTGGATGTATTCAGCAAGTCGGTGGAGGACGCGCTCGTGCACAACAAGGACCTCATGCCCGAGATCCTCACCCAAGCCCGCAAGGTGCGCGCCGGCCGCCTGGCCGTGGAGGAGCGCGCCCTGCACAGCAATGTGCCCCCGGTGGTCGAGGTCTACCACGAGCTCGACCTCAAGCGCACCATCATCGAGATCCAAGCACAGGATCAAATCGGCCTGCTCTACCGCATGGCCCGAGTGATCTTCGAGCACGGCTTCGACATCACCTTCGCGCGCATCGGCACCGAGCGCGGCATCGCCATCGACACCTTCTATGTCGAGAGCACCAACCAGGAGCCTGTCGAGGGCACCGAGCGCCTGCGCGCCCTGCGCGAAGCCCTCGCGGCGGTGATCGTACCGGCCGCCGAGGACGTAGCGGCGGGCAAGGCGTAGCCGCCTCGGGACCACGCAGTGGTTGTCGCGGGTAGGCGTTTCAACTGTCGCGCACCGCAGCCCCGAGCCAGAGCAGCTCGGGGCTGAGATGCTGGAGCACGCTTGGCCCGTCCGCCGGCGCGTACCAGCACACTGCCTACGCGCGCTCGCCCCAGCTCACCGCCGCGGGCGCTCCACTGGCGGTTCGGGCAGCAGATGCCAGTCCTCCGGCTCCTCGCCCAACGCCGCTGCCGCCTCCTCCCGGTCGCACCGGTGCACCCACAGAATGGATTCGTCTACGAGCAGCAGAAATGCGCGCGGCGTATCATCGTCGTCGTCCGCCTCGTCGTCCTCGTCGCCGGCAGGCTCCGGGATATCCAGCTCCTCAGGCACCACTTCCGGCGGCAGGCCCTGCTGGGTGCGCAGGCGCATCCGGTGTTCGAGTTCGAGGTACTTCTGGCGTTGCGCCCAGCGCTGGCGCATGTCGGCCCACTCCACCCGGTCCTCCGCCTCCTCGTCCTGCTCCTCGTCGGCACTCGCCTCGTCGGCATCGGCCGGGCTCTCCGGCTCATAGAAAAAGATGCACTCCCAATGGAACCGCGCCCAGGCCCGCACCTCGCGCAGCGCCTGCACCACTTCGCGGACATGCCCCAGGTCCTCCTGCCGGGTGAGGGTCAGGTAGGCATCCCCGCAGCCCACGTCCATGCGGCCCCAGCCCGGTGACAGGAGCCGATCAACCCGTCCCTTGAGCTCGCGGGCGAACCAGCGCTCCTCAGCCTTCGCAGGCAACGGATCGTCGCCGTAGGCCATCTTGCGCTCGCTGCCCGCCGCAGGCGCCTTGGGAGGCAGGGACAGATACTCCTCGCTGCGGAACGCACAGGAGATGAAGCGGGGCCCCGCCAGCGGTCGCGGCTCAGGCAGTACGTAGGCCGTCTCGTCCACCCACCCCAGGGCGGCGTTGATGGTGGCCAGTTCCGTCTCCAGCACCGCGCAGCGCGGGGCGGTGACCTCGCGCAAACGAGGGGCCTCGGTGAGCGGGTCCACGTCCAACCCGTGCTCACGATGCAACTCCAGCGTGCGCAGCCCCGCCATCCGAGCCACCGGGGCCAGGTCGAAGAAACGCTCGCCCGTGAGCTTCAGGGCGCGCACCGCCGCCAGCCCGGCCAGGGGGCCCAGGTCGTTGAACGGTCCTGACAGCTCCAGCTCGACCAAATTTGGGAAACGTTCCAGCCCGCGCAGTGAGGCTGTCGAGGTGACCTTCAAGCGGGTCAACCGGGGCATCTCGGGCAAGCCGCGCAGGTCGCGCAAGGGCGTGTTGCCATGGAAACCCGCGTCAAACACCGCCGACTCCACCGCCGGCAAATGGAACGCTCCGCGCCAGACCAGCAGATTGCCAGCGTAGTTCAGCTCCCGTAACGCAGGCAGATCCCCCAAGGCCGCCACCCCCGAGGGCCACGGCTCGCCCAGGCGCAGATCCAGCCGGGCCAGCGCCGGCAAGGCCGCCAACATGCGCACGTCGTTCACCGTGTCGTCGTTGAGCGAGAGCTTGCGCAGCCGCGGCAACATCGTGAGCCCGGCCAGATCGCTGAGCTCGCAACGCAATGCCATCTCCTCCAGTTGCGGGAAAAACACCACCGCCGAGAGATTCCGAAGCGGCCTATCCTCGAAGGGGCCGTTCTCCAGCTTTTTCACCCCAGCCCCCAGCGTCAGGGCGCGATCCAGAGACTCGCGGTTGATGACGACTCGATACGCCGGGTTGTCCAGTCGCCGCTTCTGGTGGCGCTGATGCGCGCCCCAATCCAGCGCGGGGGCGTGGCGGTCGCTCGCACGCCACAATTGGTCGACCTCCTCCAACAGAAGCTCCACGGTGTAGAGCTCCTCGTTGGTTCGCGCCGGATCAAGCGCCCAAGCATGGAACTGTTCGGCTAAAGTCATGACGTGGAGCAAGCCAACTAAGGCCGGGTGCTCCGCCGCTGTCAAAGCCCACAATTCCCGGAGCCCCTAAAACTGGCGTCTACCGATGGTGCTCCTGCGGCCCGCTCCAGCCGCCGCGCTTCAAGCCGGGCCCCGCCCTCCCCGAAAAGCTCGAGCCCGAGCGCACAAGCCGGCGGCCCGCCGCTGCAACCATGATAGGTAGGCCCGGGCAGCCCCCGCCATCCAGGCCCCCGCAATTGAACGAGTCCACTATCTGCACACAGTCGGCGCTTGCGCCGCCCCTGAGCCCCAACTCGGGGCGCACCGCCATCAAGAAGCATTCCTGCGCACCGTGCCCCATTGATCGCGCGCCATGCGGCGCCACGCGCGCTCGGACAACGGCCGGGCCCAGCGCTCGGCGAGCTCGGCCATCGCCTCCGCCGGCCGCCCCGGCAACTCCTCTTGCCCTCGCCCGGCGCAGGTCTCCGCAACCTTGGCATCGCGCTCAAACATCGGCACCAGTGCGCGCCGGTATTCAGCGGATCGAGCCCGTGCCAGAACGGTGCTTACAAAGGGCTTCCGGTCGTCGTGCGCCACAAAGCCCGCCAGCGTCATCCCCCGGCGCACCTCCGGGGCCCGCATGAAATGTTTCCACACAAAGCCGCTACGCAGATTCTCGGCCATCAGCAGCGAGATGCCCACGTCGATGGCGATCACATCGCGCGCCACCCAGCCGTTCTGGGGATTGAACGCATCCGCAAACCCGTACCGGCCCCACAGCGCCGCACCGCCGGCATCCCGCATCGCCTGCAGCGCCGCCAAGCATTCGCGCGGCGCAAACGGCAACGAACCGGCCGGCGCGCAAGGCACCAGCGTGCCATCCAGCCGCTCCCCGGAATTGTTCGGGCCGCCCCAATCGATATAGCCGTCCGCGCTGTCGGAGGCGGTGATGCCCCACATCTCCGGCGACCACCGGGAGAAGCGCGAGGTGAGCGAGGCGCACCACTCGCGCTGCGCCAGCGTCACATCCACGGAGTTCTGCCAATAGTCGGCGATGCCGTCGTGGACGCCGCGGAAGTCGAACCATGCGTGCGAATACTGATGGGTGAACAGCGGCGGACAACTGATGAAGGCATGCCTACCCTGCACCGCCACCGTGCGGCGGCTCCACGCCGACCAACTCTCAGCCGGCAGCCCTGCGGCCGGGGCGCCAAGCCCCAGCAGATACAGTCCCATCAACTCGCTGTAGCTGTCCCAGCGCGAGGCGAGAAAACCGCGCTCGGGATTCCAGCCATGGCGCAACGTGCTCCCTCCGTCGAGAGCCCAGCGCCAGTCGACCCGCGCATAGATGCGGTCCACCAGCGCGCTCACCGCAACGTCGTCGAAATACTCACGCGCAAGCACCGCGCCCTGAAGGAAGAGCGCAGTGTCGATGGTGGAGGCTTCGCAACGCCAATGGCGTTTACCTGTGGAGACATCGATGAAGTGATAGAACCAGCCGCGCTCGCGGGCGGCACTCTCGTCGGCGAAACGCAGGGTGGTAAGCGTGCGCCGGAGCGCCTCGTCGCGCCCCAGCCAACCGCGGTCGGCGCCGATGCACCATGCGGTGAGTGCAAAGCCGGAAGCGGCGATGCTCGCCGGCGCCTTGCTTGCAGAGCCGTCGGCCGGAGCGCGGTCACGAGTCAGCCCGGTAGCCGCATCGGTGTGATCGATGAAGAAGGTGAGCGCCCGGTATTCCAGGTCGTCGAGAAATACCGCCTCGGCGCCGGCCGGCCCGCAGCGACGTGCCGAACCGGAGACCAAAGCCAACGCGGCAAGCCCAAGTGCTGCCGCCCACCAGAACCAGCTCCGCCGCCCCGCGCCGCGGGCGGTATTGGTAGCACGGAGGATGCTGGGTTCGAAAGCCTCCATACATCCAACTATCGACCATGCGGCCCAAAACATCAGCCCCAATTGGGAAATTAGGGGAAAGTCCCCCGCCGCACCGCCGATCCACCTGATACCGGAGCGCCGGCCACCAGCCCCCGCCCTCGCCGATCGGGCATTGCCAGCGCGGCAGCCAACCGGCTCGAATACCAGCGCGATGAGCGAATCCATCCCCCTGCCCGAGTGGAAACCCGAACTCGATGCCATCGTCGGCGCCCGTCACGGCGGTGCGGCGGCGGCGCTGCTGCCCCGGCTGCGGGCCATCGACACCCGCTTCCCCAATACACCGGAGATCCTTCACCAGCTAGCCTGGAGCTGCGAGGTGCTCGGCTACCAGCGCGAGGCCGCTGCCGCCTACGAGCGGGCCATCGCCCTGGGACTGCCGCCCCACGAACTCTCGAGCGCCTTCCTGGGCCTCGGCTCCGCATTGCGTTGCCTCGGCGAGTACGCACGGGCCGAGCAGGTGCTCCTACAGGGCCAGCTGCAGTTTCCCACGCAGCGCGAGTTCGAGGTGTTTCTCGCCCTTACCCTGCACAACCTCGGCCGCCACACAGAGGCGATGCAAACGCTGCTCACCACCCTAGTCGAGACCGCCGACGACGTAGGCATCGCCGCCCACCAGCGCACCATCCGGTATCACGCCGCCCAGCTCGACCGGAAACAGGAATGACCCGCAGGCGGGGCCGCGCCTGTGGCGCAAGCGCGGGGCCGCACCAATACACTGGAGGAACCGTAAGCGCCTTTCGCCCACGCCTCTGCACTGTGCCCGGAGCTTGGGGGCGCCTGGATGCAGGGCGGCCTCCGACCGTTTGGCTTCACGG
>CAJCBL010000163.1 GCA_903960515.1 uncultured Verrucomicrobiota bacterium | reverse complement strand
TGCCGCGCAGGCTGGGATCGATCCCGAGTACGCGCCCGGTGAACTTGAGCCGTTGCGGCTGCAGCGCCCCCACCACCACCGATTGCGGCGCGCGGCGCAGTAAGGCCGCAGGCATCTCGGGCGGCGCAAGCCGGCCCTCGAGTTTCGCCTTCCAGAGATCTCGTACATTGCGGCGGGCCATGGGTGGGCGAGCGTGTGCAGCGAGGAACCGGGGAGCAACTGCACAGCGGTTGCGGCCGAGAATACCGTGTGTAGCGGCAAATGAAGTCTAGTTTCGCCGTAGCGGTGCCACTTGTTGTTGGAGTGCAGGGTGCACAGGCAGAGGGCTTGGAGGTTGCCGGCCGTGCCGCCAGGCACCGGCCTGAGTGGCATGCACCTGCAGTGCGAGGCGGCGGCCTCGTTAGGAATTTCCGGACACCAAGGGCAGGTCGTGGGCATGCTCGGCGGCGTGGTCGAGGCGATACGGGAGCAATTTGGGCGCGCGGCCCGGCCGAAGGGGGGGGCAATCCACTGCCGGAGCGGGCCGGCTATGAACGGCCCCGCGGGGGGAGGCTTCTGGGCGCGCTCTTGCCCGATGGCGCTCGGGGGCGCTCCGTGCTCTGCCTTCGGTGACAACGCCCGGAAGCCCCCGCGGCCGCGAGCTTCTACCACTACAGCGTTAGCGCAGGGCCGTGACCGGCCAGCCTGCTCGTAGGGATAGGACCTTGTCTCCGTACCGGTTCGTTCGCAGACGGTCCTTCGTGGCAGCGTTCTTCGCTGCGAGGAATGCGGGGGCGACCACCCTCCCCACTCGGAGGCGAACGGGCAGAGGGGAAACGCGGCCGCACAAAATGGTTACCGCACAAGGCCGCGGGCCCCAAGGCGCGCTTGGCGTGATTCTCTGCGCAGGTGGCGATGGAGTTGGCCATGCTCAGGTGCCGCATCGAGTCGCCGTGCACGCACCGGACTCAGGCGCCCAGCGCGCCCCAAGGCCCGCCCCTCCCCCAAGTTTCATTGGTGGGCCGAGGCCCCTCAGTTCATTTTTCGAACACAAGTTGCACTCCGCTGCGTTTTCCCCATCACCGGAGCCCGCATGGAACGCATCCCGTATCTCGGCAAGGAACTGCTGCGCTGGCAGGTGGGCCGCTCCACCTTTCTGGCTCTGCCCGAACAGGGTGCACGCCTCATGAACTGGAACCTCGAGTTGGGCGACGGGACCGTGCGCGATGTGCTCTACTGGCCCGAACTCAAGTCCCTCGACGGCTTCCCCAAGGTGCGAGGCGGCAACCCCATCCTCTTCCCCTTCGCCGGCCGCTGCTTCGACGACGGCGAGATGCTCTTCTGGCGCGGCCCCGACGGCGTGCGCCGCCCCATGCCCATGCACGGCCTCGCCCGCCAGGGCCAGTTCCGCCTGGCCCGAGCCGATGCTGGCGGCTTCAGCGCGCTCTTCCTGCCCGGCGCCGAGGCCCAGCAATCCTACCCGTACGACTACGAGTTCACCGTTGACTATCGCTTCGAGGCGCTGGGCTTCTACGTCGAGTTCGCCCTGCGCAACCTGGGGCGCAGCCCCATCCCGTGGAGCGCCGGCCATCATTTCTACTTCACCCTGCCTTGGACCGAGGGTCTTGGGCGCGACGACTACACGGTGCGCATCCCCTCCCAACGTATCGCCACGCAGGATCCGGCCAGCGGCAAGCTGGTGGACCACCCCCACTTCACAGCCGAGGAAAAGCTCTCCAACCCGGCCCTGCTCGACACCATCCATCTCAACCTCGCGGGCAACAGCGCGGTGGTCACCGAGCGCGGTTCCGGCAACAAGCTCACCCTGCGCATCGGAACAGCCAAGACACCGCCGCCCGGCACCGCCGTGCTCACCTGGACGGAGAAACCCGAGTCGCCGTTCTACTGCGTGGAGCCCTGGATGGGCCCGCCCAACGCTCCCGGCAACCAGTCCGGCCTGCACCTCGTCGACCCCGGCCAGACCCAGCGCTTTGTCGTAGGGGTCACGTTACGCTGAGGGGCGAGGGTCGGCTCCGCTTCCCGCGCACCCGGAAAACACAGCCCGCCCCCTCGGTAATCGCGCAGCCTGCCGTGCCTACAAGTCGCCACCTGAGCAGTACCCGACCGGCCGGTATTCAGCCGCCCACCCCCGAGCCTGCACCGACCCGGCCCGCAGGCCCGCCGGCATCCGCAGCACCGGAGCCGCCCACCGCCCCTTCCGGTACTGGACATTCAATGGCGGCTTCGGACGCCGTCCCCCTTCCCATCACCGGGGATCTCGACCTGCACACCTTCCGCCCGGCGGAAGTCGGCGACCTGCTTGGCGACTACCTCGCCGCCTGCGCCGCCCGCGGTATCGGCACGGTGCGCATAGTCCACGGCAAGGGCACCGGCGCCCTGCGCGAACGTGTCCATGCCTGGCTGCGCCGCTCGCCCATGGTCGAGTCCTTCTCCCTCTGCGAGCCCGGCAGCGGGGGCTGGGGTGCCACCCGTGCAGTGCTGGTGAAGCGCCCGGCCAGCCCCCGGTAGGTATCGCTCCCCTACGCAAACGGGCCCCCTACGCCCCGCTTTCCCTCGGCGTAGTCCACGCAGTGACGTTGGCGCTCCCCATCGTGGGGGCTCGCTGCACGCTGATGGTGCGCGTTGGGGATTCCACCACCGCCGCCGCCTTCATCCCAATACCCAGGTGAACCCGTTCTGGCTTTGTGGCGTGGGCCGCGTCCTCCGCTTGCCTCCGCCGCGCCGCTAGTCAACCTCGGCGCGATGTCCCGACACCCCGAATCCTACAAGCCCCTCTCCGAGGCGGAAATCTACGACCTGGCCGCGTTTCTCGAGTCCCCGCTCGTCCCGCCCACAACGATGCACATCTCGGCGGTCAATGGCCTGCTGACCTCGATCATCATCGGGCCGCGCGCGATCCCGCCCAGCCTCTGGATGGACTACATCTGGGGCCAGGGCCAGCCCCGCTGGCAATCGCAACAGCAGATGGAACACATCACCTCGCTGCTGGTACGCCACCTCAACACCATCGCCATGTTGCTGGCCGACGAGCCGCCCCAATACGCACCGCTTACCTACACCCACGAGGTGGACGGCAAGCCCAAGGTGATCATCACCGAATGGTGCTTCGGATTCCTCTGCGGTGTGAAGCTCGACAACGCCGCCTGGTTGCCCTTGGCCGACTCTCCTACCCAGACCTTCATCGCACTGCTGCGCGCCCTGCTCGAACCCGAGCTACCCCTGCACGCGCAAATCCTCAGCCATCTCTCCGAAGAGAACCGCAACCACTCGCACCTGATCAGCACCTGCGTGCTCGAATTGCACCGTTTCTGGCTCAACCGCAGCCCTACCAAGCCCCTCGCCCCCATAGGGGGTGCCGGAACCCCGCTCCCGATCAAGATCGGCCGCAACGACCTCTGCCCCTGCGGCAGCGGCGAGAAGTACAAGCACTGCTGCGGCAAGTCCGCTGCTCCCGCCGCCGGCCCCGTCAGCGTCTAGGCACGATGGGCCAGCGGGCTCGCGAACGCTCTCGCGGCGGCCCTCCCCGGCGCAATGCACCCCGCCGTGGAGGGCTCGCACCCAAGCCGAACGCGCCGCCACCGTATCGGGAAATTCACCCTTGGTCGTTGGGGTTGCCATCATCCCACCACTTCGGATAATCGCGCTTCCCTCGTTCCCCCAGCCCGGCCAGCCCCGCCCCTCACCCCAAGATGGACCCGCTTCCCCAACCAACTGAGGTCCCCGCCCCGACAATCCAGGATGTAGTCACTTCGCCGAGCGAGACCCGCCTCGCCCTGCAGTTTGGCCGCACCTCAGTGTGGCACTACGCCCTCCAGCCCGGGACCCTGCTCACCGACGGGATCCTCCAACAACTCCTCGGGCTCCCCGCCGGATCGATCCACAGAGGCCGCGAATGGTTGCGCCTGATCCACCCCGACGACCTCAGCCGCACCCAGGCCCAGTGGCTCGCCGCCACCGAGGGGCGCTCGCAGCGCTTCGGCATCGAATTCCGGATGCTCGACCAGCACGGCTCTGTGCACTGGTTTCACGCCCAAGGCGCCACCGTGCGCCCCCCCGGCGGCCCACCCGTAGCCATCGCCGGCGTGATGCACGAAATCACCGAGCTCAAACACGCCGAGGAGGAGCTCCACGAGCTCAGCCGCTACAACCGCCAACTGCTCGACCTCAGCCCCGACCCGGTATTCGTCCTGGATACCGTAGGGACCATCCTCGACGTCAACCCCGCCGCCCAGGCCCTCACCCACGCCGAGCGCTCCAACCTCATCGGAGCCGACTTCGGACCGCGCTTCGCCGACGCCACCCGCGCCCGCCAGCTCTGGACCGACGCCTTGGCACGCGGCACCGTGCGCGACACCGAGATCGGCCTCGTGTCCACACCCCAATCACCGCCCATCCCCCTCCTCTGCAACGCCACCGCCCTGGCCTCCGAGGGCGGCGCCCCCCGGGGCGTGCTGGTGGTCGCCCGCGACATCTCCGCACGCAAGGCCGCCGAGGCCGAGCGCTTCATGACCGAGGCTCGCGTGCGTGAGACCCAGAAGCTCGAAAGCCTAGGCGTGCTCGCGGGCGGCATCGCCCACGACTTCAACAACCTGCTCACCGGCATCCTCGGCAACGCGTCCTTGGCCAAGCTCGACATCGCCGAAGGCACCCCGCCCTACAACTGCATCGAGGAAATCGAGAAGGCCTCGCTGCGCGCCGCCGAGCTCTGCCGCCAGATGCTCGCCTACTCGGGCAAGGGCCGTTTCGTGGTGCAACTGCTGGACCTCTCCGAGCTCATCACCGAGGCCGGCCCGCTCCTGGAACTCTCCTCCACCAAGAAGGCCAAGCTGCGCTTCTTCCTCAACAAGCACCTCCCGCTCATCCAGGCCGACGTCAACCAACTGCGACAAGTCGTCATCAACCTGGTCGCCAACGCCGCCGAGGCCATCGGCGAGAAGGACGGGCTCATCCGCATCACCACCGGGGCGATGCGCGCCACCCGGGCGTACCTGCACCAGACCCACCTGGCCCCCGACCTGCCCGAGGGCTCGTATGTATTTGTCGAGGTCAGCGACAACGGCTCCGGCATGCCCCCCGAAGTGCTCTCACGCATCTTCGAGCCTTTCTTCACCACCCGCTTCACCGGCCGCGGCCTGGGTCTATCCGCCGTGCTGGGCATCGTGCGCGGCCATAACGGTGCGATCAAGGCCGAGAGCGAACCGGGCAAGGGCTCGTCTTTCATGGTGCTCTTCCCCGCAGCCGAGCAGACCGCCTCGCTCCCCGTCGAACCGCCCGCAGCCGGCCCCGCCGCCCGTAGGGTTCTCATCGTCGACGACGAGGAGACCGTGCGCAGCGTGCTCGCCAGAATGCTCCGCTCCTTCGGCTACGAGACCGTCACAGCCAGCAACGGACAGGAGGCCGTGGACCTCTTTCATGCCGGCCACGACGACTTCCGGGCCGTGCTGCTCGACCTCACAATGCCCGAGCTCGACGGTGCGGAAACCTTCCGCGAGATCCATCGCCTGCGCCCCACGCTGCCCGTGATTCTGATGAGCGGATACAGCGAGCACGACGCGGTGTCGCGCTTCGGCGCGCAGGGCCTTGCCGGGTTCCTGCAAAAGCCCTTCCAGCCCGACGTGCTCCGGTCCCGCCTGGCCGGCGTCGTCCCTGCCTGAGCCCGAGGGAAGACCGAAGGATGAACTCCAAACGCTGAACCGCGTAGCGCGACCGGGATATATCCGGTCGCGCCCTCGCCGAACCGAGCAGGCGGTTTTCCCGCTCACGGCTCTCTGCGTGCCATTCATCGGATTGGTTTCGGCGAATGGCATCGCCTTTGCTTTCCGTTAGAGCGCCGCCTACACGTGCGGACACGCACAGGCAGTGCGGGGCCTCCGGACCTCCCATCCTACGGTCGCTTGTTGACGATTGTGATCAAACCGGTACGGCCCACCGGAAACTATAAATAGGCTGCATGGTTACGAGCTACCACCGCCCCCGCATGCACGTTTGGAATGTGTTGGGGGGGCTCGCCAAGCACTTCCCAACCCTCTTTGGGGAACCTCGCCCAACCACCACGCTCACCGGCCTCGGCCGCCTCGGACGACCGCCGCCAGCGGCACAAAAAAGGGACCGGCCTCAGCCGGTCCCTCGTAAGATGAAAATCTGATGCGGCGCTCAGACCTTGCCGCGGCGTGCCTCGAGCTGGCGACGGATCTCTGCGATACGCTCGTCGCTCAGCGCGTAACGCGACAGACAGATGAGCGCGATGGTTAGCCCGACTATCGGAATGGCAGCGAGAAACAGGCGGATATTGAAGATCGCCGACTCCGTCTGATTGCCACCCAGCGCCTGATCGAAGCCGGTGGCCGAGAGCACCACGCCGGAGCAACCGATGCCGAGAGCTTGGCCCACCTTCATGATCCACATGCCACTGGAGGTAAACGCGCCTTCGCGGCGTTTGCCATATTCAAGCTCATCGTAGTCGATGATGTCGGCGCCGATGGAGCCAAAGAGCATCCAGAAACCCGCGCTGATGAAGGCGATCAGGCCGGAGGCGAAGAGCTGCAGCCAAGCCATATTCGGATTGTAGAACCACCAGGTACCAAGGAACACCGCGATGGCTGAAATCAGCACGGCGGCCATGCCGCCGCGCTTGCCAATCTTGTTGGTCACAAAGGCGAACACCGTGACGCCGAGCACCCCGAGGATAGTGCCCGCAAAGCCCATTCCCAAATTCCACAGCGAGCCGACGGAGAGATTGCCCCGGCATACATAGAAGTTGGTGGCGTAGTATCCGAGCGTGCCGACCATGCTGGTGCCCATCGCGAAGGAAAAGCCCATGGCCAGATTGGCGCGGAAGGGGCGGCACTTGAGAGTCTTCCAAACAGTCTCGGCGATCTCTACCTTCTCCTGCTTACGCTCGACCACCGAGCCGTAATAGCGCTCCTTGACGAAGATGAAAACCACTATACCGACCAAGACCATGATGCAGCCGAGGATGATGGTATAAACCTGAGCGCCGAGAAGGATGTTCACATTGCCCGCCTCACCCATCGGGGTGGCCCAGCCAAAGGGATTGGTGAACAAAGCCCCCGCAGCCTTCATATCGAAAGAGAACAGGCTGCGGAACAACTCACCAAACCAACCGCTTGTCCGTGAGACCAGCATGCCGAAGCGCTCGACGACATTGTCCTTGCTGGCGCCCGACCAGACAGTGGAGGTGCAGAAGGCGGCCGCAGAGAAGGTTGCGATTTCCGGGATCTTCTGGATGGCCGTCTTGTAGGTAAATACGCTGGTGCGTTCGCGGGCATCCGGGGTCAATTCGGATCCTAGGCTCTGGTACGGCACGTTGTAGAGGCTCACGATAACGATATAGATCGCCGACGAGGCCGCCATGTACCAGAAATAGTTGGTCACTTCCGTGCCGAAGATATGCGTGGAGCTCCAACCCGGGGTGACCCAAACCAGTCCGGGCAAGCAGATACCGGCCGCCAGCGAGCCGAACAAAATGAACGGACGGCGACGCCCCCAGCGGGTGCGGGTGTTGTCCGAGGCCCAGCCGATGAACGGATCGGCGAAGGCGTCGACGAGCCGGTTCAGGCACAGCGCGAGGCTGATGAGCCAGGGCGGGACGCCGAGGTAGAGATTGAATACCAGCCAGACCAGTCCGGGGTAGAGCCAATTGCCCCAGTTGTCCAAGGTGGAGCCCATGCCGTAGCTGATCTTCTGGATGACCGGCACCTTGTCTTCGGGAGCGATGGGTCGATTGCCTGTAGAGGGGGGAGTGGCGGAATCTTGAACTGGGGACTCTTGCATGGGCGGAGCTTGGATTAAGGGGAACCAGGCGATGGTCGCACTGGCGGCTGACGGAAGCGGAGCGATGAGGCAGGATGAAAACACGCCGGCAAGCGACCGAAAAGTGAACCTTCGTTTCCACTCCTTTGCCGGGCAGCACCGGTGAGCGCCCAAAGCGGCCGCGCATCCCCCGCCCCCAACGTCCCGATTGATGCGTCTGGCCATCACGCTCCCCTGCCGGTCAAATCGCTGCGCCGCCCCCCCGCCCCCCGCCAAGAACAGGGCAACCCCGCCTCATCCACCAACTTGGCCCCGTTTCCCCATGACGTCTCCGCTCCCATTCCTGGGACTGCTCTTGCCCCTGGCCGCCACCCTGCCGGCCGCCGCCGCCGACCTGCAGCCCTTCCGCATGCCGTGGAACGACGCCTCCGCGGGCGTCACCAATCTCCAGGCGTGGCAGCCGCGGCCCGCCGGCGCCGACGGGCGGGTGACCTTATCCGCAGACGGGCACTACTCCATAGCCGGCCAGCGTACCCGCTTTCTGGGCGCGGACATCGTGGCGGCCTCGGCGTTTCCCTCCCACGCAAACGCCGAGGCCCACGCCGCACGGCTGGCCCACTTCGGCTTCAACGCAGTGCGGCTCCACCAACTGGAGGCGCACTACGACAAGCCCAACGCGCTCATCGACTACTCCACGGGCACCTCCCGCACCTTCTCGGCCGACCGGCTGGAGCGCCTGCAGTATTTCTTCGCCCAGCTGGCCGCCCGCGGCATCTACGCCGACGTCAACCTGCTCGTGTACCGGGAGTTCCAAGCGGGAGACGGGCTGGGCGCGGAGATCTCCCAGATGACCTGGCCCGAACAGGCACGCTTGGGATACCGAACTGTGGAGCGTGAGCGATGTCTCGATGGTCAACGACCCCGCCGGGGGCGTGCTGGGTGAGATCGCCCGGCAGCGCGTGCACGGCCGCCCGCACAACGTTACCGAATACCAGCACCCGTCCCCGAACACCTATGGCAGCGAGGGGCCGCTGCTGGCCGCTGCCTACGGCGCCTTGCAGGACTGGGACAGCCTGTGGCTGTTCAACTACGCCACCACCACCACGGAGTTTGTCACAGGATATTTCGACCACGGCGCCCACCCGGGCAAGATGGCCAACAATCTGCTAGCCGCCGCCCTCTTCCGCCGTAGCGACGCCGCGCCCGCCAGCAGGGAGTTTTCCATGGCCCTGCCGCCCGCCAAGGAGATCGATGTGGCCACCGCATCCGGAGAAGCGTGGCACGTAACCGATGGGGCCCAACTCGGCGTGCCGGCCGCCCTCGCCCTCGCCAGCCGCCTGAGCCTCGCCATAGGCCCCGGGGCCACAGGCCTGACCACGCCCCCCGCCGCCCCGGCCGGCCCCGCCATCGCCTCCGACACAGGCGAACTCCTCTGGGACAACTCGCGCATCAACAAGGGCGCCGTGACCATAAACACCGCACGCACCAAGGCGGTAGTGGGCTTCGCCGACGCTCGCTCATGGAAACTGGGCGGGGTGTGCATCGCCCCCGGCACCACACGCCAGGACTGGAGCACCATCAGCATCACGTTGATCGAAGGCACCGCCTTCGGCTCCACAGCCGCCGGCCGCGCCGTGATCGTGGCAACGGGGGACTTTGAGAACACCAACCAGATCTGGAAGGACGCCACCCGCAGCTCCGTAGGGCTCAACTGGGGCTCCGCGCCCACCCGCATCGAGCTCGTCCCCGCCTCCATCACCCTGCCAGTCGCCGCTTCCCGCGTATCCGCCTGGGCCCTAGACGGCAGCGGCCAACGCACCGTAGCCCTAGCGGTGGCCGCCCCCACCCCGAGCACCGCCCAACTCACCCTCGGCGCCAGCGGGACCACCGTCTGGTACGAGGTCGCCATTGCCTCCGCCTCCTCTCCCTATGCGAATTGGCGCGAGACCTACTTCCCCGGAGCCGTGGCCGACCCGGCCAAAGAGGCCACGGTCTGGGGAGGCAACGCGGATCCCGACAGCGATGGCATTGCCAACCTCCTCGAATACGCCTTGGGGCTCGACCCGCTGCGGCCGGACGTCGCCGGCCTGCCTCGGATTTCGACCATGACCAAGCCCGCCGACGGGCGGGATTACCTGACCATGACGTATTCGCTGCGCGCCGCCGCCAGCGATGTCGCCGTGGTCCCGGAAATCAGCAACGACCTCGCCACTTGGCGCTCGGGGCCCGCGGCACTGGAAGTCGTCAGCGACACCACCGCCGCGGGTGTGCGTACAATTGTGGTGCGCGACATCCAACCGCTGGGCGAGGTGCAGCGGCGCTTCCTACGACTGAAAACCACGTTGCCTTGAGGTAGCGCAGCCAAGTGCCGGCCGCGGGCCATCCATTTGCACCCGCGTACTTGGGCAGATTGCCCATCGTCGCGGTGCGCCGAGTGCGGCTGCGGGCCCACATTTGCCCCCACGCCCCAGTTGAGCCAACCGGTCAGCGCTCGCCCCCGGGAGGGGGGGCACTCTTCGCCGCCACGCCCTCGCCGGTCCAAGGATGCCGCTGTTTCCGCCTATCCCGGGCAAAGCGTGTCTTGCGGTGGAGCCGGAATGGTTACGGCTCAGCCTTCGGCTCCTACTGAAGCTTCAGCCGGCCGGGTTCAGAATGCCCGCAGGCGAGGCCGGAGCGGCAGCCCTTCCAGTCGCCCACCGCCCCAGCAGACGGGATTGCCGGCTTCGCCCCGGTCGGTAAGCGTTTCCCCTATTTCATGGAACGGGTTTCCGAGCATCGGCTTGTAAAATTCGTGTCAAATACGGGTGAAATATGCTTACGAGATTGCACCTCACCCGGGGTACGGTTGCCCACTGGATGCCCGACAGAATTCCTTGATTTCGACTTCTCCATGATCACCACGGTTACAGGCAAGCATCAGATCACGATCCCCGCCAAGCTCGCCTCGGCGATGGGCATCGTGCCCGGCAGCCGCCTAGAATGGCAGTCCACCGCCCAAGCCTCGGTCATTCGGGTGCGAGTGCTTCCCGACCGCAAGGCCATCGCCAATGGCCTGCTCGGCGCTGGCCGCCAGTTCCTCGCCGCCGCTGCTGCCAAAGCCGACCAATGATCACCCACGTCTTCGACACCGCAGCCCTGCTTGCCCACTACTTCCACCACCCCGGAGCGGAGCAGGTCAACGAACTGCTCGCGGCCAACGGCGCGGAGGTGGGCATCCCCGCAATCGAACTGCTCGAGCTCCAGCGCCAACTGGCCCGTTCCCTGCCCGACGCCTGCGAAGCCCAGCGCGCCTTCCGCCTCTACGCCGACGAACTGATCACCACCCTGCCCGTCACTCGCGAGATCGTAGCTCGCGCCGCCATTCTCCTGCAAAAAACCGGCGATCTGCTCAGCCCAAGCGAGGCTGTCCTCGCCGCCACCGCGCAGCAGGAAAACGCCGTTCTAGTGCACCGCAACCCGCGCCTGGCCGGCCTGCCTGCCCAATTCTGCCAACAAGGTGCCCTCCCCCTTGAAAATTGACCCGTTGGCCCCAAACCGCCTCACTCCGCCCGGCCGCACCTCACTTATGAAAACGCTCCGCCTCCTTTCCTGGCTCGCCGCCCTGCTGGCTCTTGTCCCTGCGCAATTCGCAGCACCCGCGGGCACCGACACCCCGGCTACCATCGTCGCCCAAACCGACCCCTCCTACAAACTGATCGCCGGCGACCAGATTGCCGTAGGCATCTACGGCGAGATCGACCTCGCTGTATCCCAGAAGCTCGACACCCAAGGCCGGGTGCGCCTGGCGTTGGTGGGCGACCTCGTCCTCGCAGGCAAATCGGTGCGCGAGGCCGAGACCCTCATCGAGAAGCTCTATATCGAGCGTCGCATCCTCAAACAGCCGATGGTCTCCATCACCGTCCAATCCTACGCCGTGCGCGACATCTCCATACTCGGAGCGGTCCGTAGTCCTGGCAAAATGTCCTTCCCGCCCGAGAAGAGCACTCTGGACATCACCGATGTCGTCACCCGAGCGGGCGGTTTCCTGCCCACCGCCAAGTCGGACGCCGTGAAGATCACCCGAGTGGATGCCGGCGGTCGCGAAACGACCATCGAGCTCAACGTAGAGGCCATGCTCACCCGTCGCGGTGCCAACTCCAGTACCCCGAAAGAATACCCGATCCTTCCCGGCGACCGCATCTGGGTGCCCGAGCGCCTGTTTTGATCCAGCGCCCGTAACTCCGCCCGCGCACTTCGCCACCGCCAAAATCCTTTTCACTGTGTCCTCCTCCACCCCCTCCGATTCCTCGTCCCTTCGCCGCAAGAGCAAAGCTGCCGCCATCCGGGCCCAGATGCCCGCAGTGCCCGGCCTGTCCATCAAACCCAAAGACCTCTGGCGCATGTTTCTTGAGCGCTGGTGGATAGGCGCCCTTGTCGCCGTCCCCGCCGTCGTCGCCTTCGTACTGCTCCAGCCCAAGCCGGAGGTGATCTACCGCACCGAAGCCTCGCTACTCTTCGAAACGCGTCAAAACAGGGTTCTGCCCGTCCAGGCCATCGTCGACACCTCGATCACGCGCGACGTGGAGCTGCTGGTACACATCGAGCAGATCCGCAGCCAGACCTTCTTTGAAGCCATCCAATCTTCCTTCACCCCAGCGGAGATTGAGAAGATCCAGCGCCCCTACCGCGACCCCGAGCGCCCCAGCGCCCCTCCTCCCTCCCTGGGTGAGATCCTGCGCCCGCGAGTGTCCCCCTATATCCAGAAGGGTGCCACGATCATGCGCATCCCCGTGACCCACCGCGACCCCGAGGCCGCCGCGCTCATCGCCAACCGCTACGCCCGCAAATACATCGACTTCAACATCGACATCGCGATGACCGGCACCAACTCCGCCATCGTCTTCCTGCGCAACCAGGCCGAGGAGACACGCAAGGAGGTCGAGGAGGCCGAGCGCAACCTCCAGCAGTATCGCGCCAAGTACAACATGGCCGCCTTGGGCGAGAACCAGAACGTAGTGCTCAAGAAGGTAGCCTCCTTGGGCGAAAATCTGGTGAGCGGCCAGATCAGCCAGGTCAGCCTCCAGGCCCAACTCGACAAGGTCGAAGTCTACCTGCGCGACAAGCGCGACTTCCAAGAGGTCTCCTTCATCAACAGCTTCGGCGCCATAGCCCCTACCCGAGCCGAGATCACCCAACTGCTGGCCGCCCGCCGCCTCATGGAAGAGCGCTACCTGGAGGATCATCCCCGCATGAAGGAAAACTCGCTGGCGCTGGCCAACGCCCGCCAACGCCTCGCGGCCGACCTCGACCTAGCCGTGGCGGAACTGCGCAGCCGCACCGCCTTCGCCATCGAATACGTATCCAAGCTCAAGTCCGAGTTGGCCACCGCCGAAAACGACGCCCGAGCCCTCGATCAAATCTCCGTCGACTACAAGTTCCTCGAACAGCACGCCGCCACCAAGAAGGGCACCTACCAGGCGATCATGAACCGCCTCAACGACGCCAACATCTCGGCACAGATGGAGAACACCAACATCAAGATCTTCGACCGCGCCTACATCCCCAGCACCCCCAGCAACCCCTTCCAAGGCCAGACCGTCGCCAAGGCCAGCGCACTGGGACTGTTGCTGCTGCTGGGCCTCCCCCTCGGGATGGGCCTCCTCGACACCCGCGTCAAATCCGCTGTCGACATCGAGGACAAGTTGGGCTCCCACCTGCTGGCCGGCGTACGCTTCTTCAAGAAGATCCCCATCAACCAGCACGCCACCGTCTTTCGCGACTCTTTGGACGAGGCCCTCACCGAGGTTTACCGCGGCCTCTACAGCGAGATTGAGCTGCGCAGCGAATGCCCCTGCCCGAAGATCATCCTCCTGAGCAGCTCCATCCCCAGCGAAGGCAAGAGCGTGACCTCCGCCAACCTGGCCGCCGTCTTCGCCGCCCACGGCAAACGCACCCTCCTGGTCGATTGCGACTTCCGCCGCCCCTCCCTGCACCGCCTCTTCGGCCTATCCAACGACCGCGGCATCCTGCGCTGGGCCCAGACCCACACCCTGCCCGACCTCGCCGCCTCCGACGAGGAAGAGCTGGGCATCCGCCTGCTCTCGCCCAACCTCCACCTGCTCACCGCCGGCGGCTCGGTCAAAAAGCCCACCGAGATCATCGAGCGCCTCGCCTCGTCGCCGCTGATGGACCGGCTCAAGCGCTCCTTCGATATAGTAATCCTGGACACGCCACCGGCCTCCATCTTCCCCGACGCCCTCCTGCTCGCCCGCCACGCCGCCGAGGTGATCTACGTGTGCAAGTTCAAGACGGTGCGCCGTAGCGTGGTCAAGCGCACCCTGGCCAAGTTCGAGTCCACCGGGGCCCGCGTGCTCGGCATGGTGCTCAACCAACTCCCCCGCTCCCGCGTCATGAGCTACGACTACGAAGGCTACGGTTCCTACGGCAAGGAGTACTACAAGGCGTACGGGGAAAACGACCCGGCCCCCAAGGCCTGAGGCGCCCCGCCGCCGCCCCCACTCCGCACTCTACACTCTGCACTCTGCGCTCTCGCTTCTCCCTTAGGTCCGCCGACTCCGTCCTCCGCCACCATGCCCGCCGACACCGCCTCCGCATCCCCGGCCCAACCGCCGCTGCTCGCCCGCCTGCACGCCCGCGGCGATCTCATCGCCGCCGCACTCGCCTTGGGCGCCCTGTGGGTGCTGACGTGGAGCCAGCAATGCCTGGAGTGGCAGGTAAATCCGCTCTACAGCTACGGCTGGGCGATTCCCGTGCTCGCCGGCTACCTGCTGCTCGAACGCCTCCGCGACGCCAGCGCCCCGCGCCAAGCCGCCCTGCGCTGGCTGCCCGCCCTGGCCCTGCCCCTCATGGCCGCCGCACTGGTGCCCCTGCGTGTCATCCACGAGGCCAACCCCGACTGGGTGCGCATCAACTGGCTGGTGACAGCCTGCGCCCTCACCTCCAGTTTCGCGGTGCTTGCCGCCTGGGGAGGCTGGCGCTGGTCCTGGCACTTCGCCTTCCCCCTGCTGTTCACCCTTACCGCCCTGCCTTGGCCGGTCTGGGCCGAGGAGGCTTTCACCCAGGGGCTCATGCAGCTCAACACCCAGTGCAGCGCCGAGGGGCTCTCGCTGTGCGGCATCCCCGCTCTGGCCCAGGGCAACACCATCGCCGTCGGTCGCACCGTAGTGGATGTTGAAGAGGCCTGCAGCGGCATCCGCTCCCTACAGACAGCATTCATGATGTCGCTCTTCCTGGGCGAGTTTTACCGCCTCGGTTTTCTGCGCCGTATCGTGCTCGTGGTGGCCAGTTTCGCGGTGGCTTTCCTGCTCAACATGGTGCGCACGATCACGCTCACCTACGTGGCCGGCCAAAGCGGCCCCGAGGCACTTCACAGCTGGCACGATCCGATGGGCAACTTCGTGATGATCGGCTGCATCGCCAGCCTTTGGGGACTGGCCACCTTGGTGGCACGCGGCAACCGCCCCCAGGCCTTCGCCGGAGGCCCCGGAGCCTCGCTCTTCGCCACCCCGCGCCTGGCCCTGGCCCCCTTCATCGTGCTCATCATCGGTATCATTGCCGCCGAGGCTACCACCCGCGCATGGTACGGCTACCACGAAGCGACCCTTCCGGCCCCCTTGCGCTGGGGAGTCGACTGGCCGCGCAGCGCCACCGATTTTCAGTCCACCCCCTTTGACGAGCGTACCGTGAAACTGCTCAAGTTCACCGCCGGAGAACGCGCCGCCTGGACCGACCCGCAGGGTGCTCACTGGAGCACCTTCTATCTGCGCTGGGCCCCGGGGCGCGTCTCCAAATTTCTGGCAGGCTCCCACTATCCCACCGTGTGCTTCCCCGCATCCGGCCTGCAACTGGTGCAAACCAACAGCATCCTCCCCGTCACGCTGGGGCAGCTCACCATCCCCTTCCGCACCTATATCTTCGAGCGCGCCGGCGAGCGTTACTACGTGTTCCACGGCCTGGTAGAGGAGCGCCCCTCCGTAAGCGGAGAGACTCTCGCCTACCGCCAGGTCGCAGCCGACGAGCGCATCGCCTCAGCCCTGGCCGGCAACCGCAACCTCGGCCAGCGAGTGCTGGGCATAACCATCTCCGGCGTCCCCGACTTCGACGCCGCCGTCGCCAACCTGCGCCGGAACCTTCCCCGCCTCATCAGTATCGAAAGTTCAAATCCATGAAGACAAACCCGTTGCCCGCTCTGCTCGCGGCCTCACTGCTTGTGTCGGCTCTCACTCTGCCCACCGCCGCGCTAGCCTTTACCGAGGTCGCCCGAGGCTCACTCACCCTCTCCACCACCGGCCGCGTAGCCTACGACTCCAACCTCATGGGCAACGCCACCGGGCAGGGCGACACCGTCTTCACCCTGGCGCCCACGCTCAACTACAACCGCGCCGCCGGCCTGGGCTCCATCTCCGCCTCCGCCGGCGTCGCCGTAAACCGCTACGTCGACCTAACGTCATTAAACTCCGATGACATCACCTCCTCGCTACGCATCGCCCTGCCCACCCCCGACGGAGCCCGCCAGCAGGGTGCGATCACCGCCGGCTACACGGACACTTCGGACATCGACGAAACCGTAGGCGAGCGCATCCGCTCCAAAACTTGGCGCACCGGCTTCTCCGGCACCTATCGCGCCGGCACCCGCACCGACCTGCGAACCAACTTCAACTATTCCGACACCACCCGCGGCTCCGCCCTCTCCTCCTCAAGCGGTCCCGGCATCCCGGCCGGGGTCGCTCGCGAAAGCACCCAGTGGGGTGGCGGCGCCGGGTTCGACTACAACGGCTTTCTGGGCGGCTTCGGCCTATCGGGCGATTACCGATACAGCGACACACAGAGCTCCGCCGCCACCATTGCCGGGTCCTCCATCGACCAAGCCTCGCACAGCGTCAGCTCCGGCCTGTTCTACCGGTTCACCAGCGGCCTACGCGCCTCGGCCGACGTCGGCTACCGCTGGATCGACCGTAGCGCCACCGAGACCGCCTCCGGGCAAACCAACAACAACGGCATGACCTTCGGCATCAAGCTCGACGGCCCCTTCCTGCCCGCCTCCCGCTTCCCCAAGCTCAAGAGCTCGTTCTCCATCGGCCTAGAGAAAGGCCAGTCCCTAGGTATCAACGACACCGGTTCCACCACAGTCGTGGGCAACATCAGCCTCGCCTGGCAGGCGCGCGAGCGCACCGCCCTCACTATTTCCGCCTCCCGTAGCCAAGGGCTGAGCAGCGGCAACCAATCGAGTGTCGACAACACCGTGCGGCTCGGAGCCACCCAGCGTATCGGCGAACGCACCAGCCTCTCCGCCACCCTTGGCCAGGACTGGAACAGTTACCCGGGCACTGGCCGCAGCGATCGCCGCTCCCGCGGCGGGCTCAACCTGGGCTATTCCCTCAACAAGAACTGGCAGACTGGCGCGGCGTACTCCGCCACGCTTTCCAGCTCCAGCAGCGCAAAATTCGACTACGACCGTCACCTGGTATCCGCCTTCGTCGCCTGCACCTTCTGAGCCATCCAGTGCCGCAGCGGGCAGGAAAATCCTCCTGCTCGTGCTTCGGGAATCGTCGATCCGACCGATCGGTCGGATCAGTCGGATCGGTCGGATCCGACTGATCCCGCTGATCCGGTCTCACTCCAGCTCTTCTGCCTTCATCATTCTGCCTTCGCCCTTAGGTCCGCCACACACATGTCCCCGCTCTCTACCAGCGAACGCCTCGCACTCGCCGCACTCGCGGCGGCGTGGGTCGTGCCCGCATGGTGGCTGGGCGCATCCACTGTGTATGGGCAGGCGTTCGCCATGGGCACCGGGGCGCTGGCCGTAGTGCTTGCCCTCATTGTCCGCAACGCTGCGCCCCTAGCTAAGGCCGAAGGCTGGGTGGGAACTGCGGTCCCCCGGCCCCCCCAAGGCCTTCCGCGTTCGGCCTTCAGCATTCAGCCTTCAGCATTCAGCCTTCTTCCCAGCGCCTTCATCGCGGCCTTTCTCGGCCTCTTGCTCTGCCAGGCACTCAACCCCGACCGTATCCTGATCCCGGGGCGCCCCGTGGGCCTGCTCCGCCCGCTCGACCACCTGGCCTGGTTGCCCACCGGCATCGCAGGGCCGTTCGATACGCTTCCGCGCGACTTCCTGCCCTTCGCCAACGCCTGGCGACACCTGCTCATCGCCGGCGCCGTGGTCCTGCCACTCGCAGCGCTTGCGCTACTGCCGCTCCGCCCGGCCATGTTGCGCGCCCTGCTGGGCCTGCTCTTCATCCACGCGGTGCTATTTTCCGCCTTCGCCTTCGTCCACAATCTCTCCGGCTCTACGGCGGTGCTCTGGCTCGTACACGACACCATCAACTTCAAAGGCGCCCCCCAATTCCTCGGCAAAAACCAACAGGGCTCCTATCAACTGCTCCTGCTGGCCGCCGCCTTGGCAGCCTGGCAGGCCCCCGCTGTCGTGCGGCCCTGGACGCAGTTGCGCCACCGCAACCGTTGGTTGGCTGCGGGCACCGCGTTGGTGTTCCTTGGCTCTGTTACCACTCGATCACGGGCCGGTTTGGCCGGTGCCGTGCTGCTCGCCCTCGCCGCCGCCGCCCTCGCGCTCTGGCCTCACCGCCACCATTGGCGCACCCACCGGCGCGCCCTCGTCGCCGCCGCCCTGGCCGGTCTGGTGGCGATGGCCGCCATCTTCAGCCTCCCGCCCGTGCGGGCCACCGTCGGCCGCCTCGCTGAGCAAGCCCGCAACCCGGGCGATCTCCTCGTAGGTGGATCCTACCGGCGAATACTCCATACCATCGCCTGGGAGATGACCCTCGACCGCCCGTGGTTCGGCCACGGTGCGGGCTGCTACCTGCTGCTCTTCCCCGAATACCAGTCGCGAGTCCCCGCCTTCATGGAATGGGTACGCCGCACCCAGCCCAACTGGAACCGCCCCGTGCACGTCTATGCCGACGGCGACTGGGTCCAGTTCGCCGCCGAATACGGTCTAGCCGGCACCGCCCTGCTGGCGCTGCCATGGCTGGCCTGGCTGTTCGCCCTCCAGTGTGCACGTACGCTGGGCCCCGGCACCGCTCTGCTGGCACTCGGGCCGGTGCTTGTGCTAGCCCACGGCTGTATCGATTTTGTCCTGCGCAATCCCGCCATCCTCGGCTTCGCCGCCGGCCTTGCTGCGCTGGCATTGGCTCTCTCGCGGCTCCAATCCGCCCCCCAGTAGCTATTCCCACATGAGTACATCCGCCCAGCCCCCGTTCACAAACCGCGAGGTCGTCATCCAACCCAGCACCGAGTGGTTCACCATCGATTGGCGCGGCCTGCTCGCCTACCGAGACCTGATCCGCCAGCTCGTGCTGCGCGACTTCACCGCCAAATACAAGCAGACCATCCTCGGACCCGCCTGGTTCTTCATCAATCCCCTCATCACCACGGTGATGTTCACCTTGGTATTCACCAAAGTGCTCAACGTGCCCACCGACGGCGTGCCTCCGATGCTCTTCTACCTTTGCGGTATGCTCGGCTGGTCCTATTTCGCCGCCGTGCTCGGAGCTACCGGCAACTCGCTGGCCGGCAACGCCAACCTCTTTTCGAAGGTCTACTTCCCCCGCCTCATCCCGCCACTGGCCCTGACGATCTCCAGCCTCCTGTCGCTGGCCATCCAGTTCCTCACCTTCCTGGCCTTCTTCGTACACATTTACTGGTTCACCGCCAACCCCGTCGTGCAGGGCCCCGGTTGGCGCTGGCTGCTCTACCCTTTGATCGTTGTGCACATGGCCACGCTCGCTCTGGGCGTGGGCCTTATCCTCTCCACCCTTACCGCCAAATACCGCGACCTCGGCCATATCCAGGGCTTTCTCGTACAGATCTGGATGTATGCCACTCCGGTCATCTATCCGCTCTCCCGAATCCCGGGGAAATGGCAGTGGGTGGCCCATCTCAACCCCATGACAGCCATCGTCGAGTCCACGCGCCTGCTTCTGCTGGGCGCGGGCACCGTAGAGCCGAAACAGTATTTGCTCTCCGTGCTCCTCTCGGTGGGCGTCCTCCTCGTAGGCCTTTTCTCCTACCAGCGCGCTGCCCGCACTTTCGTCGACACGGTGTAACCCACTCGCCGCCGGCTTTCCGCCCTCTTCACTCTGCAATTTTCCCTCCTCATTCTCCCTTAGGTCCTCTGCCATGCCTCCCATCATCGAAATCAGCGGCGTCTCAAAAAAATACCGCCTGGGCCAGATTGGCATGACCTCGCTGCGCGAGGATGTCGAACGCCTCGGCCGCTGGGTTGGCTCCCTGGGCCGCCCCGCCGCTCCCGCCGCCCCGGCCGCCCCCGACTCCCGCGACTTCTGGGCGCTGCGCGACGTATCCTTCTCCGTGGAACCGGGAGAGGTGCTCGGGATTATCGGCCGCAACGGCGCCGGCAAATCCACCCTGCTCAAGATCCTCTCCCGCATCACCGAACCCACCACCGGCGAGATCCGCCTGCGCGGTCGCGTGGGCAGCCTCTTGGAGGTGGGCACCGGCTTCCATCCCGAGCTCTCCGGCCGCGACAACATCTTCCTCAACGGCGCCATCCTGGGGATGACCAACTCCGAGATCTCCCGCAAATTCGACGAGATCGTAGCCTTCGCCGAGGTCGACAAGTTCATCGACACCCCGGTGAAACGCTACTCCAGCGGCATGTATGTGCGCCTCGCCTTCGCCATCGCCGCCCACCTAGAGCCCGAGATCCTCATCGTCGACGAGGTGCTCGCCGTAGGCGACGCCCAGTTCCAGCGCAAGTGCATCGGGCGCATGCAGGAGATCTCCCACGGCCACGGCCGCACCATCCTCTTTGTGAGCCACGCGATGCCCACCATCCGCCGGCTCTGCCGCAAGTGCGCCGTGCTCGAAGGCGGCCGGTTGTTGGGAGTGTACCCGGTAGACGAGGCCATCGAACTCTACAACCGCCACATCGGCCCGTCCGGCCTCGATATCGAGGTGACCACCCGCCAACGCGACTGGGGAACCGATGGGCGCACCGCCCGCATCCATCGGGTGCGCGTCGTCTCCGAGCATGGCCTACGCTTCAACGAGACATTCACCGTCGAGGTGGAGATCGAGTCCTCCGAAACGATCGACGAAGCCATGCTCGGCTTCGCCTTCAACACCATAGAGGGCCAGCGCATCCTCACTCTCGACAGCGACTCCGAGGGCCACACCTTCACCATCCCCCCCGGCCGCTCCACCCTGCAGCTCACCCTGCCCCGGCTTCCCCTGCATCCCGGCCGCTACTACTGCAGTACCGTGCTCGGCCGCGGTAAACATTTGTTCGATGCGATCGACGGCTACGCACTCTGGGAAGTGCACACCGGCCGCAACGACTGGGAGAGCGACCGCGGCTACGGAGGCTGCCGACTCAGCCCCACCATCGCCGTAGTGCCCAGCGCGGCCTGCCCATTGTAACTGGTTAGCGAAGTCCCTCAGACTCCCTCGATGCCGCGGCCGCGCACCATCCTCGTACTCACCCGCCACACACCGCTCCCTTGGGAGGACGGTGCCGGCGCGTACCTCTTCGACATCCTCCGCCACCTGCGCACCAAGGGCTTCACCGTGCACATCGGCTGGCTAGCCCCCCACGAGCACCTGCGCTGGCAGGGGCTATGGACTCTCCCTGCCGACTTCGCCGCCGCCGCCACTTTGCATACCCCCGGTGGCTGGCGCTTCGGGCGTCGCCAGTTTTATCCGTCGATCTACTGGCTGCCCTTCAAGGCGCGCGCCTTGCACGCAATCAAGCAAGCGCTGGGCCTTGTAGGAGTGCGCGTGAGCCGGCGCCCCCGCTCACCTTCCCCAGTCCACCGCAGCCAGCCCACCGCCCACCGTCACCCGGCCGGCGCCTACCGTCACCACCCCACCGCCGCCCGGCCGTCGCCCACCGCTCACCGTCCCCTCCCCCCCAGCCTTACCGCTTCCGGTATCAGCCTTCCATCCACCGGCTGGATGTCCGCACCCTCCGCCGCAGAGCACGCCTTCGCCGCCGGCTTGATCGAGCGACTGCGCCCCTCGGCAGTAATCGTCAACTACGCCTGGATCACGCCACTCTTCGATTCCGGCGCAGGTCCGGACTCCGATTTCCTCCGCGTATGCCTGCACCCGGACGTCGCATGGAAACGCGCAGCCCTGCAGTGCGGCCTCGACGGACTTCCTCCACTCATCGACCGAGCCACCGAGGCCGCTCTGCTCGTCAAAGCGGAGGTCGTCGTTGGCATCACCGAAGCGGATGCAGCCGAACTTCGCCTTCTGGCCCCGGCAGCCTCCCACCTTGTGGCGCCGAAGGCCGTCTCTGCCAGACCACTGCCTGCTGCCGATTCCCGCCGCCTGCTCTTCGTGGGCAGCGGCAACTCCTTCAACATCGCCGGCCTCAGTTGGTTCCTCGCCGAGGTCTGGCCGCTGGTTCGCGCCGCCCAACCCGATGCCGTGCTCGACGTCTGCGGCACGGTCGCAGCGGCCATCAAAAACCGCCCCGCAGGTGCCCATTTTCACGGCCCCGTGCCCAACCTCGATACCTACTACAGCACCGCCGCCGTCGTCGTAGTCCCCCTCCTGCACGCCACAGGCCTGAACATCAAGCTCGTGGATGCGGCGGCGCACTGCCGCGCCATCGTCACCACAGCGGCCACACTGGAGGGGGCGCCCTTTCTCACAGGCGCCGTCGCCGCCGCCGACAGCCCGGCGGCCTTCGCTGGCGCGATCATAGGTCTGCTCGCCGATCCCGCCGCCCGCGCCGCCCTTGCCGAGCGCAGTCTCGCGGCCGTGCGCGAGCGCCTCGCCCCCGAAGCCTGCTACGCCTCGCTCGCCGCCGCGCTCGCCTGACCATGCCGCGCGTATCCGTCATCCTGCCGGTCTACAACTGCCGCCGCTACCTGGCGGCGGCCCTCGATAGCATCCGCGCGCAGACCTTCACCGACTTCGAGTTCATCGCCGTCGACGACGGTTCCACCGACGGCTCCGCCGCGATCCTGGATGCCGCCGCTACCCGCGAGCCGCGCCTGCGGGTGATCCGCCGCCCCAATACCGGTATCGTCGGCGCGCTCAACGACGGCCTAGCCTTAGCCACCGGCGAGCTCATTGCCCGCATGGACGGCGACGACCTCGCCGAGCCTGAGCGTTTCGCACGCCAGCTCGACTACCTCGCCAGCCATCCCGAGTGCGTCGCCCTAGGCACCGCCGCCCGAATCATCGACGCGCGCAGCGCCGTGGTTGACCTGTATCAACCTCCCTCCGACCACGACGGCATCATGGAGCAGCTTCTCCTCGGCAACGGGGCGGCCCTGCTGCACCCCAGCGTGGTCTTTCGTCGCGCCACTCTGGAGGCGGCCGGCCGCTACGACCCCGAGTTCTGCAAAGCCGAGGACCTCGACCTGTTTCTCCGCCTCAGCCGCCTGGGCCGTTTCGCCAACCTGCCCGTGCCGTTGATGCGCTACCGGCTCCACCTTCAGAGCACCAATTTCAGCCAGCGCGCCCGCCAAAAAGCTCTCGTTCAACGAATCGTCGAGCGCGAGCGCCAGCAGCGCGGCCTGCCCGCCCTTGACACCACCGTATTGGCCGGCCCCTCCGACCGCAGCCCCGCCGACCTCTCCCGAGAATGGGCCTGCACATGCTGCACCCATGGCCGCGGCACCACTGCGCTGTACTATGCTTTCCACGCCATCGTCCGCGCCCCAGCCGCCCGTGCCTCCTGGAAGACCTTGCGCTACGTACTCGGCCGCCTCTCACACCGCCGGCCGGCGCTGGCCGCCTGATTCCGCCCATGCTCCTGCGCATCCACACCGCTCTTCGCCGCCGTCTAGCCCTGCTCTCCGAAGCGCGAGCCAACGCTAGGCTCTCCCGCCACCTGCGCCGCGCCGGCTGCCAAGTGGAGTCAAACTGCCGATTCTTCGGCACACACCTGCCCTTATTGAACATAGCCGGCACCGCCCGCTTCGGCCGTAACGTTTCCCTGCAGGGCACCGCCTACCCGATCGAACTTCAGGTCGCGCGGGGTGCCACCTTCACCATCTGCTCCGGCTCAATTCTCAATCAGGGAGCCACGATCGCAGTAACCACCGAGGTCTTCATCGGCCCGGATTGTGGATTCGGTGAACATGTGGCGATCCACGACACCTCGTTTCACGACATCGCTCCAGACCGGCCGAAACGATCCGCCCCAGTGCGCTTCGGCCGCAATGTCTGGCTCGGCCACCGCGCCATCGTACTACCCGGTGTCGAGATCGGGGACCACAGCGTCGTGGGTGCCGGGGCCGTCGTCACCAAATCCCTGCCAGCCCGCTGCATCGCCGTCGGCGTGCCGGCGCGGGTGGTGGGCACCTTCGAGTGCCCCGACAACTGGAAGCGCTTCTAGCCCCGAGCGTCACCGAGCCATGAATTCGCCTTCCCTCATCATCGCCCTGTGCACGCACAACCCGCGACCGGAGTTCATCGCCGAGACCCTGGCCGCCCTTCGCAACCAGACCTTACCCGCCACCGACTGGGAACTGCTGGTCGTCGACAACGCCTCCACCCCGCCGCTCGCCGGCCGGCTCGATCTAAGCTGGTATCCTCGAGCCCGTATCGTTCGCGAGGAGCGCCTAGGCATCGCCCCGGCCCGGGTGTGCGCACTGCGCGAATTCACCTCCGGCTCAGCCGACCTCCTTCTCTTCATAGACGACGACAACATCCTCGCGCCCGACTACCTGCGCGTCGGCCTCGATATTGCCGCCCGCGAACCAGCGCTGGGCTGCTGGGGCGGCCAACTGCTGCCGCGCTTCCTGGCCCCTCCTCCCGACTGGATCGGTCCATTCCTCAAATACCTCGCAGTATTCCCTCTCGAACGCGAACTGCGCCTCGACCACTTCGCCGGCGACTACGACCCGGTCCCCCCAACCGCCGGGATGTTCCTGCGCCGCGCCGTAGCCGCACGCTACCTCGCACAGGTCACCGCCCCCGGTCGGCTCGCGCTCGGCGGCGATGCCCGCCTGCGCATCGGCGGCGAGGATATGGACCTCGCCCTCACCGCCATCGACATCGGCTTTGAGATCGCCCGCCTGCCCCCGCTGGTACTCACCCATATCATACCGCCCAACCGCCTCACCGAGGAATACATCGCCACCCTGCTGCGCGGCGCCTCCGCCGGCTCCGCCATCCTCTCAGCGCTGCGAGGCGTGAGCCCCGAGCTGCACCCCGACTGGCGACGCTGGTTGTTGCGCCTGCGCGCCCGCCGCCTGCCGCCCAGATCCCGCCGTTTCCTCGAAGCTCAGCTCGACGGCGAGGTGCTCGCCCGCCGCCTCCTGCGCCGCCACCCCCTCCCAGCATGAGCGACTCGCCGCCTCTGGTATCCATCCTCATCCCCGCCCACCGCGCGGCGGCCTACTTGGGCGAAACCCTCGCCTCGGTCGGCGCGCAGACGTGGCCGCATTGGGAAGTCTTGGTATTCGAGGACGGGATCTACGACAACACCTCCGAGATCGTCTACTCCTTCGCCGCCCACTCGGGCCACCGGGTGGAGCTGTTGCGCAGCCAGGACAACCTCGGCGTCTCCCGAGCCCGCAACGCCCTGCTCGATGCCGCCCGCGGCTCCAGTATCGCATTCCTAGATGCCGACGACACCTGGACGCCCGACCACCTCGCCCATTCGCTGCAATTGCTCAGGGCGACCAGGGCGGAGTGGGTTGTCGGCGGTGCCAACTACATCGACCAGCAGGGACGCATCACCCGCCGCGACGTCCTGCCTCCGGTCCTGCCCCCAGCCCGGATTCCCACCAGTCTGCTGGAGCACAACTTTGTGCTCACTGGGGCAGTCGTCGCCGATGCTGCGGTGTTTGCCTCTGGCCTGCGTTTCGATCCGTCGTTGAAAATCGGAGAGGACCTCGATGTATGGGTCCGCATCGTCTGCGCGGGCCGGCGCACAGCCTTTTCCAAGCGCGCCACCTTCAACTACCGCAAACACCCGGTCAGTACCACCGCCGACCCCGTGCGCTTCCCAGAGGAGTTCTCAGTCCTCTTCGAAAAGTATCTGGGCCAACCCGAGGTCGACCAGCTGATCTGCCGCCGGCTGCTCCGGGACATGCTTCTCAACGTCGCGCGCATGACGTGGCGCCGCGATCCCCGCCGCGCCCTCGCCTCCCTTCATCGGCTCTTCCGCTTCAACCGCTGGTCGCCACAAGCCTGGGCCTACTGCCTGCTCGCCCACCTGCGCGCCGGCACCACTTCCTGAAACCATATTCCTTCCGCCGTGCCATCCGCTCCGCCAACCTCCCCCGTCTCCCCTGGGCCCGTCCCG
>CAJCBL010000162.1 GCA_903960515.1 uncultured Verrucomicrobiota bacterium | reverse complement strand
CAGGAGCATCGGGGTCTGTCGGTCGAGATTGAAGAAGCGGGCGGCCATGGCCTATGAAAATACAGCATCACGTTGCCTGTCAACAAAATATGCAACTATTTTGAACAAAATCCGAAGTCCGACAGGCTGCTAGGCTTCCGCCCTCTTTGGAACCGCTTGCCCACTCCAACACTCATTTCCAAACCGCGTAGACCGAAACCGTCCGCCCCAGACTCTCGATCTTCGAAAGACGCCATTTTTACAACTATTTACCCTATGGAATCCCAAACCTCAATCGCTCCATTAAGAGGCTATTCAAGTATCACGCGAGGCAGCCTCTTCGCGAAATCGATCCTGCGCCTTTTGGTGCTTATGCTCTTTGGCCTGGGGTCACACGCGTTCGGACAGGATCCGATAGCAGTACAGCCAAAGGTTGTCACGGGGCTACTGTGCGATCTTGGCAAAGAAGGATGGGGCCTCAATTACCTTGGTGCTGTCGGGCCGGGCGGCGACTGGGGCGGCATCCGAAGCTGGTCAGGAACCACTCAGTACTATTGGAATATAGACGTGCCGGCAGCAGGGGAATACCAGTTAAATCTGCTTGCCTCCGTGCCTGCGAGCGCCAGCGGCACTTCCATGAAAATCACCTCCGAGAGGGGAGGATCCTTCGTGTTTTCGTTGTCGGAGACGAAGGGATTTGTCCCAACTGGGGATATGAGATTCGAGCGCATCGCCCTAAATGGGAAGCTTGCTCTGCCTGCTGGTCGACAATGGATTGCAATCGAGTCGTCCAATGTGTCCAGAAGCACATACGTTATGCATTTCCGAGGAGTGGAGATCATCCCCGTTGGGGACCTCAGCTACATCAATTCGGAAGCCGCCCGAGCCGTCGCTGCGCGAACCAATATGTCATGGATGCGCGATTCGATATATGGAGGCATGTTCCACTGGACTTCACAAAGCGTGGACACCAACGGAAACAGTGTAAGTTTTCAGGAGATGGTTGCCCATTTTGATGTACAACAGTTCGCGAACCAAGTCGCCCAATTGGGGTTAGGCTATGTGCTGTTTACCTGCGGGCACGCGGAGCCCTATGCGCCAGCCCCCCTCACGGTCTGGGAGAAGTTGTGGCCTGGGCATACGACGCAAAGAGACCTGATCATGGAAATCGCCGATGCGCTCAATGCGAAGGGGATCAAGTTGTGCCTGTATATTCCGTCGCACGTTGTAGGAAATGCTTCTGGCCAAAGTTCAGCCGATTTCGAGAATGCTCATGTCGACTTGTTGACAGAAATAGGCAATCGCTATGGGACCAAGGTCATGGGGTATTGGTTCGATGGCTGGATTTATGTCTCGAAGAACTATCCAGGTGTGAATATCGAGCGGATCTATAATTCCACCAAGATCGGGAATTCGAACCGGGCCGCTGCCTTGAGCACTTGGATGCTGCCGGTCATGACCGAATGGCAGGATTATTGGGGCGGTGAGGTGGGCAATAGCCCGGGGCCTGTTCCGACATCGAAAGTCCCCGACTATGGTCCGGCAAAGGGAATTCCCGCCCACATGCTCCTCACCATGGAGAGCGACTGGGTGATGACGGATAGGTCCGTTTATCAAGTGATCACGGGGAAAACGCTCATCGACTACGTCGCGTCTGCTGCACGGGTCGGCGTGCCTGTCACGATCAATATGGCCCCGTATGCGGACGGCACGATACTGCCCGGCACCTACGCGGCGATGGTCGGATTGAAAAACACCTTCCGCAGTACGCAGGTGAGTGGGCTCGAAGTGTTCAACGACACCCATTACCAGATCCGCTACAGCGGATCGTGGAGCTACTCAAGTGGTCGCGCCGCTGGCGACTACAACGATGATTTGCACTACACCACGAACAATGGCGATAGCTTTGAGTTTTCCTTCACAGGCAACGAAGTCGATTTTATCAGCGAAAAGTTCAGCGATATGGGCCAAGTCGACGTTTATGTGGATGGCGCCTTCCAAGCCACCATCGATTGCTATAATTCGACGCGGCTGACCAATTTGTCGGTTTTCCACGCATCCGTAGCGATGGGCGCGCACACCCTGAAGGCGGTGAAGAAGAGCGGGACCTACATGTGCCTCGATGCAATAAAGATACGCGCGGTGGTTGTTCCCGTATCGGGCATTACTCTTGTGCCGGCAACTCTGTCGGTAAGCGCGGGATCCAGGGCGCCCCTGAGTGCAACTGTTTTGCCTGCAAATGCAACGAATCAAGCGGTCACATACACAAGCAGCAATCCGGGGGTGGCTGCCGTAGATGCATCGGGTAACGTAGCCGGGGTGTCGCTTGGTGACTGCAGCATCACAGCCAAAAGTGTCGACGGTGGGTTCACGGCGGTTTGCGCAGCACATGTGAGCCCCCCCGTTCCGCGTTCTGCGAACTCGGTATTTCAGGCCGACGAATGGCGCGACAAAAACGGCAGTGTGCGGTTTGAAGCCGGTCTTGCACCCGATGGTACTTCTGTCGGGTATATCGCAAGTGGTGATTGGCTGCGCTATAGTGAAATCGATTTTGGGACCGGCGCTTTGAATGTGTTTATGGCGACCATCGCCGTGGACCCCGCCGCAAGCGGCAAGAGCTTTGAAATCCGCCTGGATTCCCCGGCGGGCCAAATAATCGGGACACTGACCACAGCTTCCACGGGCAGTTGGGGCAGGTTCCAGGAGCAATACGCCGCGATCTCTGCAGTGACCGGCGTGCACGATGTCTATTTGGTGTTTCCGCAGGCGCCGGTTGCGAATATCAACTGGTTCACCTTCGGCACGGATCCGAACGGCGACACCCCGGCACAGCGCAGTGAGCGTATGGCCTGGTGGCGCGACGCTCGCTTCGGTCAGTTCATCCATTGGGGCGCTTATTCCCAGTTGGCAGGCGTTTACGGCGGGCGCACCTCCACCAACGGGGAATGGATCATGAACGACTTGCAGATTCCCAAGGCGGACTACCAAGCCGCTGCCGCGAGCAATTTTGTTCCTGCCCAGTTTGACGCAGCGGCCTGGATGCGTGTGGCGAAGGCGGCAGGGCAGAAATATGTGGTGGTTACCTCCAAGCACCACGAAGGCTTCAGCATGTTTGCCACCAAGGTCCAAGGTTTCCAGCCCTACGACATCAAGGACTATGCCGGCTATGGCAGCGACCCGATGGCCGCTCTGTCGGCCGAGGCTAAGCGGCAGGGGATTAAGTTTTGCGTCTACTATTCCATTATGGATTGGCGCCATGCTACCCAGACCAACACGTATACAGATGGCACAACGACTATCACCGACAAGGATCTTTATGTCAGTCAGATGAAGGAACAGTTGCGCGAGTTGATCCAGAATTATGGAGTCGAACTCATCTGGTTCGATGGCGAATGGTCGAGCTGGTGGACCAGGGAGGATGGGCAGGCGCTGGCTCGCTATCTGCGTACGCTCAAGCACAGCCTGATCGTGAACAATCGGGTAGGTAAACGCGCCGCGGACGACGGCGATTTTGGCACGCCGGAGCAAGAAATTCCGGCTTCCGGCCTCGGCTATGACTGGGAAAGCTGCATGACCATCAACGGTACCTGGGGGTACAAGACCTCCGACACTAATTGGAAGAGCACCCAGGAATTGCTGCGCAATCTGGTGGATATCGCGTCGAAGGGCGGCAACTATCTGCTCAATGTCGGTCCTACCGGGGCCGGTGTAATCCCGCAAGCCAGCGTGGATCGGCTCGCTCAGATGGGCGCCTGGCATACTATCAATGGGGAGAGCATTTACGGCACCGGGCCCACCAGCATCGGCGCGCCGAGTTGGGGCCGCAGTACGACCAAGGCGGATAAGCTCTATTTGCATGTCTTCGACTGGCCCTCGGCGGGACAGCTTGTTGTGAACAATGTACCCGGTGTGGTGAGCCGTTGCGCGCTGCTCAGCGCCCCGTCGGTGGCCTTACCCTTCAGCTTGGTGAATGGAACGCTGACCATCACCATACCTACAGCCGCACCGGATTCCGACGACTCGGTGCTGGTGGTCGACGCTCGGATGCCGTGGCTGCATTCTCCCCAGGCGATTCCTGGAAAGCTTGAAGCGGAATACTATAGAGAGGGTGGGGAAGGCGTGGGTTACCACGACACCACTGTGTTGAATTCCGGCGGTCTGTGCCGCAGTGACAATGTCGACATCGAGGCGAAACCGAATGAGGGATTGATCGTAGGCTATGTGGCGCCCGGCGAATGGCTGGCCTACGATGTAGCGGTGGCGAGTACCGGGATTTATGATTTGCAGGTCCGCGTGGCAAGCGCGGTCAGCGGCAAGACCTTTCATATAGAACTGAACGGCACGAATATCACTGGGGCGATCGCGATTCCCAACACCGGATCGTGGGCCAGTTTCACCACTATAACGATTGCAGGCCTTCCGCTGCAGGCGATGACTGGGGTGCTCAAGATCGTGTTTGACGATGGCGGTATCAACTTGGACTGGGTAAGCTTCATTGATCGAACACCCAATAGTGCGCCGACGATCTCAGGTATCGCGGATCAAAACCTCGCCGCAGGTGTGGCTTCGGCACCGATCCCCTTCACCATCGGCGATGCGGAAACACCCGCTAGTAACCTGACCTTGGTGGCCAGTTCGGATACACCGGGATTGGTGCCACCGGCGAACATAGTTATTGGCGGCAGCGGCGCGAGCCGCACTGTGACGGTGACCCCGGCAGCGGGCCAGCCGGGTACGGCAACCATCGCCATTCAAGTCAGCGATGCCAATGGTGCCAGCAGCTCCTCTCACTTCAAGGTTAACGTGAGTGCTCCCGTTCGCGGTGCCATCCTCGATGGTAACAACGACGGCATTTCCGATGTATGGTCCTCGCTCTACCCAAACATTGGCGCGCCCACGGCCGATCCCGATGGCGATGGGGTGAGCAACCTCGCCGAAGCCCAAGCCGGGACCGATCCCACCAATCCGGCCAGCCGCTTCATCGCCACTGCGGGCCGTGACGCCTCTGGTAACCTTGTGGTACGCTGGCCGAGCGTTGCGGGGAAATACTATTTTGTAGGATCCTCCACCGACCTGGCCACATGGACGGCGCTTCCGGGTGAATATATAGGCACCGGCGCCGAGCTTTCTGTAATGGTTCGGCCGGCCGGCACCAATACCAGCAGCCGCACTTTTTGGCATGTCGTCGTCTTCGATGTCGATTCCGCCGGCAGCGGGCTCAACGATTGGGAAAAGCTGCACATGGATCATGTGGCGAGTATCACCGCTACCGCCGGGCCCAACGGCAGCATCAGCCTCAATGGTCAATCCTATGTAGGCAGCGGAGGCAGTTTGTCCTTTGCGATCACGCCCTTCTCGGGCTATGCCATCGATACGGTGACGCTTGACGGGACGGCAATGGGTGCGGCGGGCACCTACTCAGTCAATAATATTTCTGCGGGCAACCACACAATCGCTGCCACCTTCAAGGCAATTGTCATTCCGCTTGGCGGCATAGTCATTCCGGAAGCAAAGTGGTGGCGCGATGCCAAATTCGGCATTTTTATTCACTGGGGCATGGCGAGCATGTATGACAACAACCTGGGGGGCGACTTGAGTTGGTGCCGACCGGGCAAACGACCGCTTGATATAGACGGGGATCCGGTCGGGGCGGAGGTCGTCCCCTCCTACGATACCCTTTATCGCCGCTTCGATCCGACAGCGTTCAACGCCGACAACATCGTAGCCTTGGCCAAAAGAGCAGGTGCTCGCTATATCGTGCCCACCACCAAACACCATGAGGGATTTGCCATGTGGGACACCAAGCAGAAGAACTCAAGGGATTCATTTATCTACGGCGTGATGTCGACTCCTTGGCACACCGATTATGTAAAACTCCTCACCGATGCCTGCCACAGGCAAGGCATGGACTTGGGATTCTACTATTCACCACGCGACTGGTATAACCCGGATTACGGCGTTGGCGACAATAGTGTTTACGAGACTTACATGAAAGGACAGCTTACTGAGTTGCTCAATAACTATGGAAAAGTCAAGATAATGTGGTGGGATAGCTTCGGGCGTGGCGATGAGATCTCCTTCTGGCATTCCGATATGTTCCAGCAGCTTGCACGCACACTCCAGCCGGGCATCATGTGCAATGATCGGAGCGGTTCCTTTGCTGATGGCTATTCCGGGGGGGATTTCTTCACTCCTGAGCAGACTATTAATCCCGATTTCAGTTTCCGGCTCTGGGAGAGCTGTATGACTATGAATAATTCATGGGGATACACCGCTTCAGACACAAATTGGAAGTCCGCAAATGAGCTGATCAAAAATCTTGTTTCGTGCACCATCAACAACGGCAACTTCCTCCTCAATATCGGCCCCAAGTACGACGGCTCGTTGGAGCAGGAGGCCATTGATCGGCTCAATGCGATTGGGGATTGGACCTCCAAGTATGGAGAGAGCATCTTCGGCACCCGCCCCTGGATCTCGCGCGGAAGTTGGGGTGGTACTGTGTACAAAGGAAACACAATCTATGTTCATCTCACAAGTTGGAATGGTACAGTCACCATTTCCCCGACGCCTCTTCGAGTGGTTTCCAGCCGCAGCCTCAATGGCGGCACCCCAACGGTCAGGCAGGATGGTTCAGGAATCACGATTTCACTCCCATCGCAAAACCTCGATGGTATTGATAACGTGATCGCTCTCGAAATGGACAAACCTGTTATTGACACCACCCCGATACAGGCCACAGCCACCATTGAAGCGGAGCGGTTTTACGATCAATTCGGGCAGTTACGTGCGGAGGCTTGTTCCGAAGGTGGCGAGAATCTCGGGTACATTGAAACCGGCAACTACGCACTCTATAAGGTAGATTTCGGTAGCGGCGTTGGGGAATTCAAAGCTCGCGTTGCAGCATCTGCAAATCAAGGAATCATCGAACTGAGGCTTGATAGCGCATCCAATCCAGTTTTCGCGAGGTTGACAGTGGGACAAACTGGCGGTTATGGCACCTATGCTACCCAGTCGGTTGCCATCCCCAACGGCGCTGCGATCACGGGAGTTCATGATCTTTACGTAGTATTTGGAGCGGGTTGTAACCTCAACTGGTTCACCTTTGCCAAATGAGATAGCAATGTACTGCCGCCGTTTGCCTCCTGGAGAGCCGGCAACTTTTCCGCCCGTCGATCTGGCGAGCGCAGCCTTCTCCGGCCCGCTCGCCCCTCCGACCCCGCAAGACCGATCATGCCGCTCTGCCTACAGCTCCGGTTCCCCTCAGGCGATGGCCATCCGTCGCCCTGCTCCCGGATGTGGTCGGCTCAGGCCCAGAGCGACGGAGCGTTCGGAAGGCGACGATACCGATGGCGGCGCGGGCGCGGTGTTGCGTCCGCGCCACCGTTCGGCCCCCGACTCCCTGGCCTGCCAAATTGTTTCTGGCCTCCCGGTGCGATTCAAGTTTTCCCTGCCGGCGGCTACCCCGCGGCCTGACTCTCCATGAAAAGTGTTCAAACCCTCCAGATGGTGGCTCTGCTCGCCCTCGGCGCTGGCGTCACCTCCCCTACGAGCGCCCGTGCGGCCCTCCTCGATCGCAATGGTGATGGAATATCCGACGTCTGGGCTGCCCTATATCCGAGTGCAGGTGCACCCAGCGCCGACCCCGATGGCGACGGCCAGAACAACCTTGCGGAGGCGCAGGCGGGCACCGATCCCACCAGTGCGGCCAGCCGCCTGATAGCGACCGCAGCGCCCGATGCCTCCGGCAATCTGTTGGTTAGCTGGCCGAGCATGATCGGGAAATTCTACTTCATAGAAACATCCGGTGATCTAGTCCGGTGGATGCCCATCCCTGGCGAATATTCTGGCACCGGTTCCGAGCTCTCTGCGATCGTGCGTCCGGCCGGTGCAGTTTCCGGCGCGCGCACTTTCTGGCACGTGGTGGTATTTGACTTCGATTCGGACGCCAACGGACTTAACGACTGGGAGGAAACGCACCCCGAAGCGCTGACATCCATAGCTGCAAGTGCAGGAGCGAACGGAAGTATAAGCCCCAATGGTCGCATCACGGTAGCCAAAGGCAGCAGCATTACTTTAACTTTAACTCCAGCGGTTGGCTATGGGATCGAGAGTGTTGTGGTCGATGGCCAGAGTGCAGGCCCGGTTGCTTCCTATACCTTCGGCAATATCCAGGAGGAGCACAGTATTGCTGGCAACTTCAAGTCCTTGGTTAGTTTGGCCATAAGCCCTGGCTCTCTGAGCCTTCCGGCTCAGGCGGGAACGGCCGTGGCTACAGTGAGTTCCGGCACCTCGTGGAACGCAGCCAGCGATCAACCGTGGCTGACGGTCAGCCCTGCCAATGGTAGCGGCAACGCGACTGTTACGTTTTCAGCAGAGGCCAATCGGGGGGCGGCGAGGCTGGCGACGGTGACCTTTCAAAGCGGCGGCGCCACTTCTACGGTCAGCTTGAATCAGTTGGCGGGAATAGACGCTGCTGTGACCTTTTCCGTGGCTCCCAGCGGCAACGATTCCAATCCGGGGAGCATCGATCAGCCATTCGCAACCCTGGAAAAGGCTCGGGACGCTGCCCGACTGATCAACGGGAATATGACACACGATATCATTGTCAGCCTGCAACCCGGCACCTATCGGCTGAGTCGCACATTCGCCCTCGATGCCCGTGATTCGGGTAGTAACGGCTACGATATAGTGTACCAAGGTTCGCCGAGCGGGACGCCAACTATCAGCGGCGGGCAGCAGATTACCGGATGGACACTCCATGACGCAGCTAAGTCGATTTACCGCGCGTCTGTGCCGGCTGGGACCGATACACGGCAGTTGTATGTGAATGGGGTGCGCGCCGTTAGGGCCCGCAGTGCGGACGCCGCCGGGTGGTCGGCCAGCGGGGATGGGTACACCTGCCCGTCAGCAGTGGCCTCGTGGAGGAACATTCAAAATGTGGAGGTGGTTGCGTTCTGGGAGTGGACTTGCGGGCGCGGCCCCTTGGCCAGCGTTTCTGGTACACATGCGACCATGGCTCAGCCCTATTGGTCATACCGCAGAGTGGGGGAACAGCCTGTGTGGATAGAAAATGCCTACGAACTGCTCGACAGCGAGGGCGAATGGTACCTGGAGAAGTCCACAAGCACACTGTTCTATAAGCCGCGCAGTGGTGAATCGATGTCGAGTGCGGAGGTTGTCGTTCCGGTGTTGGAGACCTTGGTCAAGGGCGACAATCTCGCTCATGTACAATTCAGAGGTCTGACATTCGCGCATGCAACCTGGACCGAACCAAACAGCAGCTTTGGCATCGCTATCGGTCAGGCTGACGCGCTTAGAAATGGAAGCTCCGGCGGCTCCTTCTACCTTCGGGCGAATCTCGAATTCACCGGTTGCGATCACATGCGGTTTGAGAAGAATTGCTTCACCCGTTTGGGCGGGACAGGTTTGAAGTTGGGCTCTGGATGTGACAACAATGTGGTGTACGGGAATCTATTTTCCGACATATCGGGAAGCGGATTGTTTGTCGGACATCTCGGCAGTTTGGATTCCGGACTGTTTGGAAAGAACAACGTCATCAGCCAAAACCTCATTGTCGATGTGGCCAAGGAATACAAGGCGTCGGTTGGCATCATGGTCGGGTACACGGAGGCGACCTTGGTTTCCCAAAACGAGCTACGGAATCTGCCCTATACCGCCATCTCGGCCGGGTGGGGCTGGAGCAACACCATAGTTTCGGGAAAGAACAACGAGATAGCATACAATCGAATCGATTCGGTGATGCAGGAGCTCAAGGACGGCGGCGGGATCTATACGCTCAGCGATCAACCGGGAGCCAATGTGCATCACAATTACATCTCAAATTGCAACGGCAACGGCCTGTACCCGGACGAGGGCAGCAGCCATATGCACTGGCATGACAATGTGGTACAGAACGCCATCAAGTGGGCCCACCTTTGGGTCGGCACCATATCGTACGACACGGTGGATTTCAATTTCGCAAATACCGCGAACGCACTGTTCAATGCAACCAACACAGTGGTTGAAAACAACACGATTGTGCTGGACGGGAACTGGCCTCAGTCCGCCCTAGAAATCATGGCCAAGGCCGGCCGCAACGTCAGTGCACTGGCGCAGCTCGACAACCTTGCCCGTGCGAAGCCATCACTCGTCTCCACGAACTGGCCGGGCTATTCCGGCGCGGGAGGCAACGACGGCGATCTCGGGACGATTTGGGCCTCCGATGGGGCTGAGGCCAATCCATGGTTTCAGGTAAATCTCGGGCAAGCCACGCCCCTAGGCGGTATACTCTTGGAGGCGCGGCAGAATATGGACCAACTGAATGTGCGGACCGATTTTGAGGTGCAAGGCTCCAACACTTCCTCTTTCTCCACCTATACCGTGCTCGGAGGCAATGATTCGACCAAGGGCGACCTGCCTTTCCCGGGCTACGGCGAGTGGAAAGTGCAGTTTTCCGGCAGCGCAGCATACCAGTATCTCCGCGTGAAACGGCTCAATGGTGCAGGGCATTTCAATTTTTCAGAATTAGTGGCGTTTCCCACCCGTGAACCGCTGCTGACCAACTTGGCCTTGTTCAAGCCAGCCGCAGTAAGCAGTAGCTGGAGCGGCTATAGTGCCGCTTGGGGCACCGATGGGAATCTCGACACGATCTGGGCTTCCGACTCGGTGGAGAGATCCCCGCGCTTCCAACTGGATCTGGGGCGAGCCATCAGTTTTGACACCGTTGTGCTGGTCGCCCGGCAAAATATGGACCAGCCGTCATCGCGCACCAATTTTGAGATCCAAGGCTCCAATAGTGAGGCATTTTCTACTTACACCGTGCTGGGGGGCAACTATGCCAGCCGGGGCGATACGCCCTTCTCTGCCTACGGGAAGTGGACTCTGAAGCTCGCAAGCCCGGCCGCCTTCCGGTATATACGGGTGCAGCGGGTGCAGGAGGCAGGCCATTTCAACTTTGCAGAGGTCATCGTGCTATCTTCAAGCGAGAGCGGTGGGGGCCAATAGATCATGCGTGAGCACAGCCGAGACCGGGATTTCTATGGAGCCGATATGGACGACTCTGAGCACGCCGCAGCTTCCGGGCCTCGGGCGTGCGCTTGGTCAATGAGCATCTTGGTCCGAGCGATATGGTGCGTAACAATTCGCCTGCCTACGGGCCGGGGGCATTGGCTAGCCAGCCGCCGGCTTGGGGGCTTGCCCCGTGGTTATCGGAATCGTAATAACGGGAATATTCTTGCCTCAACTACTTGATCCCATGATCCGGCTCTTCGGTCTTCGGTATCCCACTTCTCACCCTGGTACATCGGCGCCTGAATAGGCTACACCCCAACGATCCCTGCGGTATAGGCAAGGGTCATGGCTCATTTTTAGGACAACACAAAGCGAAATAAGTATTATGCAAACAATCCACTCTCCTTCCGCTTCATCTCCATTCAGGCACCTGGTCCTCGCTTGTGCGCTAGCTGTGTTGCCGGGCCTCTGCTCTTCATCCCTTGCCGTAGCGGAGACTTTGACTGTCTCTATGGCGAGCGACGCTGGGGCACCTACCTACAAGGGCAGCGGCTTCCTGCATTCCATAACCGCTAGCAATCCGGACACCCGATATGTGGCCACGATCAAACCCCAAATGTGGCGCACGGGCTATGTAGGCGGCGATACGGACTCGTTTGCGGTCTATGACCGGTTGCGGTCCTTGGGGGTGAACCGCATCCAGCTTGTGTTCTCGGACTGGAAGAAAGGCATCCCTCAGTATGATGGCATGTCGTGGTATGCCGCCGCCGTGGCTCTGGCTACCCGGGCGAAGAACGAAGGCAAGGTGTTCGAGTGGGACTTGCTCAACGAACCTGACTATGAGTTGGGCAACAACTACTATTCGCAATGGGACGAAACCTACAGGGGGATTCGCTCGGTACTTCCCGATGCCGTGATTGCCGGTCCCGATCTGATTTGCAGCTCCTCCTTTAAAGAGGCGGACATTAAGGGGTTTCTCGATCACGCCAAGGCAAGCAATACAGTGCCCGATGTCATCACCTGGCATTTCGGCTTTCCCTGGGATCTCCCCCGCCAACAACAGATCCTCAAAGACTATGTACACCAGCTCGGGCTGGACAGCAAGGTGCAGGACTATGTATGCAACGAGAACATCTTGGATGGCGATCAGGTGATAAGCACGGGCATTATTCCTACTCTGTTCGCATCCGCGCAGCGCGCGGATATGAACCTCATCCATGCGACATGGCCCACTTTGGGTGCCGATAACACCTGCGGGCGGCCCGTGCTCTGCGGGATACTTACGGAAGCTCCCTACCGCCCGCGCGGTACTTGGTGGGCCTACAAGGTCTACGCGGATATGACCGGCACCATGCTCAATGTGACCCGTGGTGGCAGCTATGATGGGGTGGCCTGCCAAGATCCTGTCGCAGCGAAAGCCTCTGCGCTGATCGGTGCGCGCATGGGAGTGGCTACCGGGGCTTTGACGGTCCGCTTCGCCAATATGGGCGATGTCGCCTATCTCCAAAACAGCAATCATCAGGTGAGGGTGCTCGTCGAGCGCGTACCGTGTACTACGGGTGAATGCACCGGGCTGATCGCGCTGAGCGAGTCCAATCTTACGGTTAGCAACAATCAACTCCTGGTAACCACCACCGTTAACGGGAATGAATCGGTGAAGATCACCTTGATGCATCCCGACGCCCGCCAGGAAGCGGAACTGGCACAGTTGGCCGGAGGGGCCCGGGTCGCCACGAACCAGAGCGGCTACTCGGGGACTGGCTTTGTCGCGGGGCTCGGCACCACGGGGGGCCTGGTCCGCTATACTATCGATTCGGCCCAAGCCGGCCGCTATGGCCTGTCCTACAAGTATTCTGCGGGGAATGGTGCAGCGACAAATATTGGGCTGTACGTAAACGGCACACGACTCAGGACATTGCCCTGCGAGGCCACTGCCGATTGGAACTCTTGGAACACCATGGTTGAGGCTGTAGAGTTGAATGCGGGCAGCAATTCTGTAGAGCTCAAGGCCGAGAGCACGACCTCTGCCACGATCAACCTGGACTATATCTACCTCAACGCCGGGGTCCCACGGCCGGCCTACCAGCCCAAAGACAAGTTGGAGGCTGAAGATGCCCGATTGGGCGGAGTCGCGCTCTTGGATACCGAGCACCCCGGCTACTCCGGCTCCGGTTACGTATCCGGCTTCGACCAGTTCGGCTCCAGCGCTCTGTACTCCATTATCCTGGGTCAGGCTGGCAACTACTCCCTGAAATACCGCTACTCCGCGGGCAACGGTACCGCTGGCAATATCGCATTGTTCATCAATGGCGCCAGAGTCAAGTCCTTGACCTGCACTGGGACCTCCGACTGGAAGACATGGTCCACCGGCAGCGAAACCGTAGCCTTGGGTGTGGGAGCCAGCACCGTGGAGTTCCGCTCGGAGGCGGCCACCACTGCCACGATCAATCTGGACTATATATCTGTGGGTGGAGCGTATGCCACCATCAAGTGCCGCTGGGCCCAATACGGGGATGCCTACGCATACGACAATGCGGGCACCCTGAGCTACGGAAGCACCCCTTCAACCGACAGCTACTATTGGACCGTAGAGTCGGCCAACGGCTACAACCAGATCAAGAACAAGGCGACGGGGCATTACATCAATATCGAACACCTGCTGGGGTACGCCGAGTGCTCGGTCGTGGGCTCGGATTGGTGGAGCAAGGACTGGATGGTCAGCCAGAATGCGGATGGCTATAGCGAGATCGTCAGCCGTATGTGGCCGAACTCCCAGAAGACCGCCCTCAATATTCAGGAGCACAACGGCACCGTGCAATATGGGGTCTACGACCCCAACTGGTTTAGCCAGATGTGGGAGCTCAGCTCAGTGCCGGTCCTGCAGAGCGCGCTTGCGGTATCGAAGGCATCGATCGCCTTGCCGGCAACGGGCGGCAACGACAACCTCACGATAAGCTCCAAGACCAACTGGGACCTCACCGGTGTGCCTGCGTGGCTGGCCGTGGACTTTCTAAGCGGCAATAACAACCAAATAGTCACCTTCCAAGCCGCGGCCAACGGCGGCGTCCAGCGAAGTGCGACGGTTATATTCCAATGTGGTGGCATGACTCAAGCGGTTGTCGTGAGTCAGGCCGCCACTCCCAATTCGGCGCCTACGATCACTGCGGTGGCCAACCAGGCCATCTCCGTGAACGCCTCCACAGGAGACCTTGCAATAGTCATCGGCGATGCCGAGACACCGGCCGCCAATCTTACGCTATCGGCCAGCTCCGATACGCCAGCTTTGGTGCCGCCGGCCAATATCGTATTCGGGGGGAGCGGTGCCAATCGTACGGTTACCGTCACTCCGGCGGCGGGTCAGTCGGGCACGGCCACTATCGCCCTGCGGGTGGGCGACGCAGGCGGACTCAGCACAGTCACCTCGTTTACCGTTACGGTGCAGGTACCCACGCGCAACTTCATCCTCGATCGCAACAACGACGGTATCTCCGATGTCTGGGCGGCTCTATATCCGAGTGCAGGTGCTCCCACCGCCGACCCCGATGGCGACGGCCAATCCAACCTTGCAGAGGCGCAGGCGGGCACAGATCCCACCAGCGCGGCCAGTCGCCTGATAGCGACCGTAGCGCCCGATGCCTCCGGCAATCTGGTGGTTCGCTGGCCGAGCATCGCGGGCAAATATTACTTCCTTGAAGCCTCCAACGACCTTGCTACATGGACGCCGCTTCCTAGGGAATTTGCAGGCACCAGTGGTGAGCTTTCTGCAATCGTTCGGCCGGCCGGCACAAATACCAGCACGCGTACATTCTGGCATGTGATCGTGTTCGACATCGATTCCACTGGCAGCGGGCTCAACGATTGGGAAAAAACACACCCCGAGGCCGTGGCGACGGTTACCGCGACCGCCGGGGCCAACGGCAGTATTAGTCCCGCCGGCAAATCCTATGTCGCCAAGGGCGGCAGCGCGACCTTCGCCATCACCCCTGCGGCGGGCTACGTTGTGGAACGCGTCCAGGTCGACGGGCAAAGCGTGGGCGCTGTAGGCACCTATACCTTTAGCGCTATCACTGCCGGTTCCCACACCATCAGTGGCAGTTTCCTTGCGCCCTTCACTTTGACTGTGGCACCCACCTCACTCAGTTTGTCGGCTCCGGCTGGTTCTGCTTCCGTTGCGGTGAGTGCCAGCGGCGCATGGACAGCATCGAGTAATCAGGCGTGGCTTACGGTGAGCCCGGCAAGCGGGAGCGGCAACGCCACGATCACGCTCATTGCGCCGACCAACGCCGGCATTTCAAGGGCGGCCACGATCACTCTCCAAGGTGGCGGCCGTACTGCGCAGGCAAGCGTGGAGCAGGCGGGGCAGGGGACCACCTATCCAGTCGCGGCCACTCTTGCAACCGACAAGGCGCTCTATTTGCCAGGGGGCGTCGTTCGCTTCTCGGCCGCGTTTTCACCAGCCCAGCCGAGCCTGGCGCTGCGGGTTAAATATTATCGGTGGAACAACCTGGTGGGTACGCAGACCATTCCCGTTTCCGGCACCTCCTCAAGCTGGACGTGGACCCTGCCGGCCACGGACATTCAGGGCTATCTGGCTAGCGCAGAACTGATGGATGGCGCCACCGTACTCGGGATTGCCACTATCGGCATCAATGCCTCTTCGGACTATAAACAGTTTCCGATTTACGGCTTCCTGAGCTCCTACCCGAGTATGACCGACGCGCAAATGGATGCGCAGATGGATCGCCTCAATCGCTATCACATCAACGCTATTCAGTTTTACGACTGGGCCGACACCCACCAGCAGCCCCTCGCAGGATCTGCTTCCAGCCCTGCAGCAAGCTGGAACGATATCGCCAACCGCCCCACCTATCTGGCTACAGTCAAGGGCTACATCGACCGCGGCCATAACAACTACAACATGCGCTCGATGTTCTATGCGCTGATCTACGGCTCGTACGCGGAAGCGCCCCTCTCCAGCAATTGGTATCTGTACACCGGCGCCGACCACACCCAGCGCTGGGGCTTTCCCATGCCGGGCGGCTGGGAGACCTCGGGCATCTCAATGATGGATTGCAGCAACGCCGACTGGCGGAACTATTTCTTGGGGAACATCAATGCGGTGTACGATGCCACCAATCTGCACTTCGACGGCTGGCATGTAGACCAGTTGGGCGACTTCGGTTACATGTACAACTCGTCCGGCCAGCGCGTAGATGTTGCACAGACCTTTCCGTTGATGCTCCAGGCCGCCAAGGGTGCACGCCCAGCGAAGTCACTGATCATGAATGCTGTAAATACCTACGGCCAGAGCCTGATCGCCACCCAGGCCGTGGATCTATTGTACGCCGAGCTATGGGATGGGAATCTGGAGTACTCAAGCCTGGGCAATATCATCCAGGCCAACGAAGCGCTTAATCCCAACCTAAAAAATGTGTTTGCAGCCTACGTAAACAGGGGGCTCGGAACGGGGGTGTTCAGTGACTCATCGGTGTTGCTATGCGACGCCACGATATTCGCCTTTGGCGGCGCCAATATTGAGCTAGGGGAGCACATGCTCTGCAATGAGTATTTCCCCAATAACAGTCTTGCGATGTCGCCGGCGTTGCAGTCCGCCATCATCACCTATTACGATTTCGCCGTGGCCTACGGAAATATCCTTCGCAATGGGCGGCGGTTCAACAGTGTATCCCTGTCGGGTACGGGCGCGCAGTCCTGGCCTCCGGTGCAGGGCAAGATCGCCACAGTGGGAGTAAGCTGGGGCGGCAACCAGGTGTTTCATTGCATAAACTACTCTGCAGTGACCTCGCTTATTTGGCGCGATGTGCAACCCGTTCCCGCCATAAAGTCTGATATCCCGATGAGTTTCCCGTACGCCACCCCGATCACGCGCCTGTGGGTTGCCTCGCCGGATTTCGCTATGGGTGCCCCGCAGAACGTGGCGTTCACTCAGAGCAATGGTGTGGTGAGCTTCGTACTTCCCAGCCTGAAATATTGGACGATGGTGGTTGCAGAAACCGCCACTGGACTAAAATAGCCTGGCGGCCCACGACTTAAAATATTCACTATCCGGCGAGATGTCCGAGCGAACTACCCCTGCTTGGGGGTTGTGCAGTATCGGGACCATCACCAAGTTCGTAATCCACTTTTTACTATGCGCTGCTCTTCCCTATATTCCGCACTTTTCTGCCTTGGCGCAGCACTGCTCGTAGCCGATCAATCTGCGGCGCAGGCTTCAGCTCCCGGGGCACCCTTCGCCCTTGGTACTCGGACTCTTGAGCGCGTGGCGGCTCGCAACAGCATTCCCGGAATGGCAGCGTTGACCGGCTCCTATGGGCAAAGGGTCTGGGATTTGGAGGAGTACAAGGGCAAAATCTATATTGGCCTGGGCGACTGGGATCTGCAATCTGGCCCGCAACCCATCGTCTCGTACAACACATTCACCGGCCAGTTCGCCGTGGAAAAGACGGTGAGCAGCGATGCCATCGAAAACTATAAGCGTTCGGATGGATATCTGTTCGCCATGCATACCGACGAGGTCGGGGCCGGGGTGGGCTCCTTCGACTGGCAGGGCCCGGGAAGCAGCACATGGACCACTGCTGCGCCGCATTCGGGCGGCATGCACGCCTTCGATGCCACTCGGAATAGTGGTCGCGTGTATCTTGCCACCGGCTCATCGGCGGGGGCCCAGGTGCGTTCATCGGGCAACAATGGCGCGAGCTGGGACTCGGAGTTTCAGACCACCGAGTTCCAGCGGTTCAAATATCTCGGGTCCGATGCGAACACCATTTTGGTGACTGCCGAAAGTATCGCCCGCTCGTTTGCCAAACAGGGAGGCGTATGGTCCGAGGTGAACACCCATGGAGCCTATCTTATCCCCTATACTCTCAATGGGGTGATGAGGTTTTGCTACGGTGGGGGATTTTGCTCCCTCAACGGCTTGGAGGCTGTCCAGTACAGCACCTTTCCCCATAATACGGCCAACTGGCCGAAGATCACCATTGCCCAGCCCGACTATTTCTACCCCAACGAGGTGATGTACGCTGCAGCGGATTTCGGCGACGGACGCTTCGAGATCTACGCGACGACCGATTTCACAACGTTCATTCCGATCCTTACGATTGCCGATCAGGAGGCCCGTGGAATCACCAGCGTGATCCAGAATGTGTGGCGCGTCGCCTATTATAGGAACTGTCTCTACCTCGGCATGATCAATGGGGATCTCTATCGCCTCAATAACGTCTACGATCAGAATGTGTTTTTCAGTGTCCCGGGCTCAATAGAAGCGGAAGCCTACCGGAGTATGAACGGAATCCAGACCGAGGCGTGCATCGAAGGCGGAGAGAATGTTGGCTGGGTAGACGCTGGGGACTGGGTAGAGTACGGGGTCAACGTTCCCTCGTCCGGCACTTATGCAATTAGTTTCAGGACCGCGGGTACGGCGAATTCCTCCATTCAAGTGTACTCCGGAGGCACGCTATTGGCGACAGCCAACATAACCGGTACTGGCGGCTGGCAAACCTGGACCACGTCTAGCACCACTCCGCTTTCACTGGGCGCTGGGCAGCAGATGTTGCGCTTGGTCGCGCAGGGAGCCGGCTTCAATCTCAATTCTTTCACGCTTACGGCGACCAATACCTTGGCGGTTTCCCCGGGATCGATCTCGTTCCCGCCTACGGGTGGCACCCAGACAGTCACCATCGCGAGCAACCTGTCGTGGATCGCGTCCAGCAATGCGGCGTGGCTCAGCGTTACCCCCTCCTCGGGTACAAATAACGGAACTCTCACGCTTACTGCTCCTACTAATTTCGGTAGCGAGCGTGCAGCGATTTTGAACGTCGCAGGAAATAGTCTCACCGGCTCGATCAGGGTTACCCAGGCTGGCGTGCCCACCACGCCACCGACGATCACCGCTATTGCGAACCAGTCTGTCGTGCAGGACACAGCGACGGGAATATTGCTCTTCACGGTTGGCGATGCCGAGACTCCCGCTGGAAATCTCACGCTTGCGGCCGCCTCGGATAATCCGAATTTGATTCCTACGGCCCAGGTTGTGTTCGGTGGCAGCGGAGCCAACCGTACCGTGATAGTCACTCCAGCGGCCGGCCAGAACGGCTCGGCGACCGTGACTATTACGGTCAATGATGCCAATGGAGGGCATGCCTCAACCGCGTTCAGCGTCACGGTTCGAGGCACTCCCCGCACGGTGATTTTGGACCGCAACCACGACGGAATTTCGGACATATGGTCCGCCCTTTATTCCAGTGCGGGCGCTCCCACAGCCGACCCTGATGGCGACGGCGTGGCCAACCTCGCCGAGGCGCAAGCCGGCACTGATCCCACCAGTGCGGCGAGTCGTTTCGTAGCCTCCAGTGCCATCGACGCCTCGGGTAACCTGGTGGTTCGCTGGTTAGGCATAAAGGGGAAGCACTACTATGTGGAGAGCTCTGCCGATCTGCATAATTGGACGCCGCTTGTAGCCGATTACGTCGGCAACGACGCTGAGTTGGTTGCTATTGTGCGTCCGGCAGGGGCCAGCGCCGCCACTAGTGCGTTCTGGCATGTGGTCGTTTTCGATATGGATTCCACCGGCAGCGGGCTCAACGACTGGGAGCGCAGTCATCCTGAAGCTGTGGCCATCATCACCGCTTCCGCTGGAGCGCATGGCAGCATCAGCCCGAACGGCAGCACTACAGCCGTGAAGGGCGACACCTTGGCGTTCACTATCACGGCCGACCCAAGCTATGTTATTGATCAATTGCTGGTGGACGGGTTGAGCGTAGGCGCTTTGGGCACGTACAGCTTCACCAACATCCAAGCTGCCCATAGCATCGCCGCGAGCTTCAAGGCGACGACGCCAATCGGCGACGTTTACACCATCAAAAACCGTCGCGATGGCACTTATATGTATGACGGCGGGGAACAGGTGAAGTATGGCAGTACGGTCTCAGGCGATGCCTATAAGTGGTATGTGATCGACCTCGGCAACAGCAAGCGTGAGTTCCAGAACGTTGCCACCGGCGACTTTATCAACAACCAAGGCCAACAGGCCTGGGCCCAGTGCACAGCCAAGACAGCCGGTTCCACGAGTTCCCAGTGGACCATCACGGACATGCAGGACAAGGGGAGCGGTCAGGCCGGTTACTATCGCTTGAACAACGTCGGCAATACTGGCAATTACCTCAACACAGAAAGCGCTCAGGGCTATGTGCAGCAAAGCAGCTACTTGGATTGGTGGAGCGGTGAGTGGGATATGAACAAGGTTCAATAATGGCGGAATGCTGAAGCACTGAACCCGAAAACGAGGAAATGAGTCCCAAGTGAGAAGAATATAGGCGACAAGGATTCAGGAGCGCTCCTTCAGTCTTTCAGGCCTTGAGCGTTCTGATCGCTGCGCCCATTTTAGCCCCTCGCTTCTTCCCGGTGTCCTCCTTCAGCTCTTCAGGGTTCAGAGTTCAGTTTTCCCCCCGCAGCATCGCGTCATTTGCGGTTCCATTTCTTCCGCCTTCAGCCTTCAGCGTTACGCCCCTCTTCCTTAAACTACCAGTCCGCGCCGCAGGCGCTAAGCTAAGCTATATACTAGGGTCTAGCATCGACCTCATTACCCGGGCAGTGGTTTCCGGTCAAAACTTCGCCCCCGGCGTACCGGCCAGCGTCACAGCCCAGGACACCGTGGCCGTCGGTGTCCCGCAACCCGGCGCTTCCTGAGCATAAGGCTGGCCGCACCATGATCGTGCCTACTGCGGCCCGGCAGGCCCATCCTATGCGGACACAACGTGACTCGTGACAAACATCTTGACGGCCAAACGGGAACCGGCAAGGTGAGTGCCATGGCGCCAGCGCTGCGAATCGAGTTTGGCGAAGTCGTAAGGAAACCGTTGCCCTGCTGTCACGAGTCACGACATGACCCCTTTTTTTTCCTCATTATTCCTCCCTTACTGGACTTCGCGCACGATGAAGATATATCTAAATTATGGGGTCGCGGTAGCTTTCGTGTTCTCTCTTGTTCTTTGTGGCTGCGGAGATAGCGAAAACGGCTATTCATGCTATAGAAAGATTCAAGCATTCTACGAAAGAGGGGGTGATCCTCGGCCTGATTTCGACGCTATCCGAGGCACGTATATAAAATTCAAAGGGACGCTAGATGGCGAGGCGCTACGTGCACTTCTGGTGGACTTCTATTATAGTTGGGGTGCGTTTGATGAAGCACTTAACTTTTACAATGATGGATGTGTCGATCTGAAGCGTAGCGGAGAGCGAATGCTATTGATCAAGAGCATTAAGGCCGGGAAGTTAGAAAATGTTTCAGGAAATGAGGCCGCCCCGCTCGGGCGATTTTTGCGAAAGTTGAAAGACGAAGACCTGCGAACCGAGGAATTCGAAACGTTGTGCAGTATGGGGGATCTCAGTATTCCGACTTTACTTTCGCTGGCGTTACTTAAGATCGGTGATAATGAAAAGGCTATGTATGTTTCTCGCGGCGGACTGCTGTGTGCACAGACGGCGCTAGGTATTGATCATTGGGATGGCGTTGATCACGGAAGGGATATGGGTGAAGATCAAACCGCATACAGTATCGTACTTATGAAGGTGTATGGGCTTTCAGCAAGCCGGCTAAATATCCACTCCCAAGGCCACGAATTGTCGGCTCAAGACGCGACGGCGATATCCATTTCAATGAAGGCTAGTTTTGGTGTTAGGCGTCGCAGTTTCGGGAGCGAGGTACCGTTTCTTGCAGCGCTATGGGCGCTTGCTGAACAAACGGACGATCCGAAGGTGGCAGACCATATGGGCTCAGCGGAGGTACGTAAAGAATAGGCCGCTTTGCTTGGCCAAGCCCGGACACAACGTGACTCATGAAAAACATCTTGACGGCCCGAGAGGAACCGGCAGGGTCAGCGCCATGGCGCAACCGCTGCGAATCGAGTTTGCCGGAGTTGGGATGAAACAGTCGCCCTTCAGTCACGAGTCACCAAATGACCCGATATTGCTCGACCCGAGATGCACCCGATAATGACTTCGATAGGAGGGAGCCCATTCACAATGAAAACAACAATCACATCATGAGTATGGATAATGCTGGGTCTGATCGAAAGGTTGATTGCAGCTTTCATAATGTACTGTCGGATATAGCGAAATGAAAACCAGTTTTCTATCTGTGCTTATTTTCTTAGTCCTCTGTGGGTGCGTAACAGCACACCGCACGCCATCGGATTTGGATAAGATCGCCGAGATTGTCCTAGGTCATGACCTTGGGGCTACGAAAGGCGGGAATGTCATATATATTCGAGGGACGGAGGTCGCAGAAGAGCGGATTTTTCGATCCTTTCCAGAGCTCACGATTAAAGTGTTATCAGTCGTTGATGACAGTGAATTGACAAATCTAGCGGCTGACCCAAAGGTTGTGATTCGCGATATTGTTCGACTTGTGGTTGATCTAGATGAAGCGGAAGCATTGGTCCGGTTTGGGGGAGGGTTTCTGAATTATTCGCTTAAACGAAAAGGGAATTCGTGGGAAATTGTTTCCGTTGGTGGCGCTGGCTTTTAAGACGGCGCAGAGGGATCGGGTGGGGGATTTCGCCTGGATATCCCCCCGCGCTGCCGAATCCTGTAATCGTGAAATTCCATACACTTACAAAAGACCCAAATATCATGAGCGAAACGTCAGCCAGCAACGGCTCCCATTACTCAAGCAATGCCATGCAATATATGGGTAAAAATGAAACATCGCCCGAGCTTATCGACAAGGAATTTTGGGATTGTCCCTAGCGTAATTGTCGCTGTGTGTCTCGCTGGCTGCTCTACTTATCCGCAGAGCAAGTCACCAGACATTCAGTTGTGTGCACCGCGGTCATTTTCCCCGCTATCCTATCATGACGAGGTAATCCTAAAGGATTTAGCAATCAATATTGTAGATCTTACAGCAGGCCATCTAACGAGCGCACAGAAGGCTTTGATGAAAGGGGATGCGATGAAGCCAGTCACAGTTTTCCATTCGGAGTTTGGAGATCTCTTTGAGTTTGGTGGCTGGCGGTTGTATTTTAGTGAATATTTGAATCTGAGAAATGTACAGTACTATCCCGAAGCACGAGATGGATGTTTGGGGTTGATGATTTTCGCTGACATAAATAATAAACAGGTCTTCTGGGGTTTATATGGAGAGCGGGAGGGAGGCCGGCGATGCCTCTCGTTTTTACCCAAATTGGCAGCGACAGCAAATTCCTATGAGATTCTCCGAATCACCGTTTCAAAGTTTGGTAGAAGCGAATCAGGGGCTGACGAGATTCTTGAAAACATTGAGATTGAATTGAAGAAGGAGGCTCCAGTGGTGCCGGTCGGGGACCCGGAAAGGGGCAAACCGTAATGTCTGTTATCCCGCCGCATTCTCGTTTGCTCCAACTCTTTAGAACGGGTTCACCAGAATATCCGGCCCCTCGCCGGTCACATCCGCCCACCACTTGCTGACTGAGACGTAACCATTCATTCGTAGGAGCGTGCTTG
>CAJCBL010000161.1 GCA_903960515.1 uncultured Verrucomicrobiota bacterium | reverse complement strand
GGCGCGCCCCCCGAGAGGGCCGCCACCGCCGCGGCCCTCTTTCGCTCCCGCTCGGAGCCCCGCCGGCGCCAGGCCGCGGCGCCCCTCACCGGCGCGGGCGGCTTACCGGCTTGCACACGCCAGCAAAAGTTGGATTCGCTGACTCCATTTCGTTTCCAAGATGAGCCCCTATCGCGTGCAGGCACGCTCCTGCTACACGGACTCGGCATTGGTCTCCTCTTGAACGCGACTTGGGATAACCACGACTTGCGCCCCGCCGCCCCCGCCCAACCGCTTTGCCCAGAATGAACCACCCGCGCCCATGGAGGAGGCTGTTGGGGCGCTGCACTCGCACCGCCGGCGGCGCCTGCCTGACCTCTGCATGCTGGGTGCTGTGGGTGGCGTTGACGGCCTCGCTGGTGCTGCTGGCCACCGTACATGTGCGGCGCGAGCTCACCGTACCCGAGTTTCTCATCCACCGGCTGGAGACCAAGCTTAAGTTCGCCCAGCTCTCCGCGCAGTTTGGCCGCACCGCCTTCGACCCCGCCGGCAACATCGTGCTTGAGGACGTGCGCCTCTACGGAGCCGGCCTCGACGAGCCCCTGGCCCGCGCCGCCGCCGTGCGCCTGCACCTCGACCTGTGGGCAGTGGCCTCCGGGGACTTCGACGTGCGCGAGATCGAGCTCACCGGAGTGCAGCTCGACTGCCCCGCCATCGTCTCGCCCACCGGCACCAGCGAACCCATCGTGCGCGACCTGGGGGCCACCATCCGCCGCGAGCGCGACCAGTGGGAGGTGCCGCAGGCATTCTTCCTCGCCGGCAAGCTGCTCGTATCCGCCCAGGTGCGCTGGCAACTCGCCGCCTCCACCGGCCCGCGCCGCCAACTGCCGGCCGATCTGCTCAAGAACTACTGCGCGCTGGCGCGCCGCGCCATCGAGGCCCTCCAGCACACCCAGCGCCTCGACAACCCCCGCCTTCTCCTGCGCATCGAGGGGCGCACCGGCACCCAGCCGCGGCTCCACGCCGAGCTCACCGCCCAGAGCGCCACCCTGCCCGGCCCGCCCGCAGCCACCGGCCCCACCTCCATCCTCGCCGAGGACCTGCACCTGGTGGCCGACACCGCGTGGCGCCCCGGCGGGCTCGACCCCGCCAGCGTAACAGTGGAAGCCGGACGCATCCAGGGCCCGCAAGGCCTCACCGTCACCCACGCCTGGATGCAGACCGGAGGCCACCTCGAATTCCAGCCACTCAAATGGATCGGGGGCCCGGTGAGCTTCTCGGCCGCCTCCATCACCCGAGGGGAGGACTTTGTCACCCATCCTCGCGCCACGGTGTGGTTCGACTCGCTGCCGCAGTTGCGCGCCGAGGTCGCCGCCCTCGCCCAGGGCAACAGCCCGCTGGCCCTCTCCGCCCTGGTCAACCCGGCCGCCAAGACCGCCGCGATCGACTTCACCGCCACCCTCGCCCCCGGCCTGCTCGACAACGCCGCCGCCCGAGCCGCCGTCTGGCGCAAGAGCCGTATCCTCGCCCAACTGCGTTTCGGCGAGGCGGTGGACATCGCCGGCCACGCCTCCCTCGCCCCGGGCTGGAAGCTGGCCCAGGCCACCGCCACCGCCCGCCTGGGCGCGGTGCTGGGCTACGGGGTGGACATCACCCGGGTATCGGCCGAGTTGACCGTGGATCCCCAGCACCTGCTGGTGGAGCCCATCGTGCTGCACCGCCCCGGCGCCGAGGTGCGCGGCAGCTACGCGATGGATCTGAAATCCCAGGACTACCGCTTCCTGCTGCGGGGCCACTTCTTCCCAGAATCGATCTCCCCCTGGTTCAGCGGCTGGTGGCCGCGCCTATGGGACGACTTCGAGTTTGGCCAACGCGGCCCGGATGCCGACGTGGACATCCTCGGCCGCTGGCGCTCCCCCGAGCGCTCGATCGTGTACGGCTGGGCCGACATGGCCCCGGTAACCCTGCGCGGCGTGCCGCTGGACCGGGTACGCGCCACCATTTTCATCCGCTCCGAGCACTACGACATCCTTTCCTTCGACGCCCGCCGCGGCGCCCTGCAGGCGGTGGGCGGCTTCACCCGCCACGACGATCCCGCCACACACACACCGCAGTGGATCAACTTCGACCTGCGCTCCACCCTGCCGCTGCGCGAGGGCGCGAAGCTCCTGGGCCCGGAGGGGGTGCGCACCGCAGAACCCTTCGATTTCGCCGAGCCGCCCACCATCGCCGCCGCCGGCCGTATCGAGTGGACACCCACCGGTATCCGCGACGACATCCGAGCCAGCGCCTCGGCCCCCGGGGTGTTCCGCTTCCACGACTTCCCGGTGGACAACGCCCGCTTCGCCTTCGACCTCAAGGAAGGAGGCCTGGCCGTGCGCGAGATCGCCGGAGAGGTCGCCGGGGGAAAGCTCACCGGCTCGGCCACCGTCACCGGCCCGCAGCAGAGCCGCCAACTCGCCTTCACCGGCCAGCTCCTCGGGGCCAACCTGGCCGGCACGGTGAAGACCTGGGCCGACTACCGCTCCCGCACCGCACCGCCGGGCACCGCCCCCCTGCCCGACAGCGCCCACCAGCTCGGCGCCAACGGCAAGCTCGACCTGCACCTGAGCGCCACCGGCCCGCTCGACAACCTCTACGGGCTGCAGGGCAGCGGCACCGCCGAGGTGCGCGGAGCGGAAATCGCCGAGATCGCCGTATTCGGAATGCTCTCCCGCGCCCTGCGCGGCACCTTCCTGGGCTTCACCTCCCTGCGCTTCAGCGACGCCCAGGCCCGCTTCACCCTAGAGCGGGAGAACCTCAATTTCTCCTCGCTCAAGCTCACCGGCCCCTCCGCAGCCATCCGCTGCCACGGTCTGTATTCGATGCCCACCAACTCGCTCAACTTCAACGTGGCGCTCTTCCCGTTTCGCGAGAGCAGTTTCCCGGTGTTCAACCTGATCGGCGTCGTGCTCGACCCGCTCTCCCGCGCCCTCGAAATCCGGCTCTCGGGTACTCTTTCCAAGCCGGAGTGGACCCTCGCCGCCGGCTCCGGCAGCCTCCCCTCCTCCAGCCCGCTGCACCCGATGCTGCACTCCGAACTTGGCGCCGCCGCCGGCCAGGCGGTCCCGCCGCCAGGCACCTCCGCCCCGCCTGCGGCCCTCCCCTCGCCGCCCCCACCGGCCAGCGCGACCGCAACTCCGCCGCCAAGCGCCGTGGCGCCGCCCCCGCCCGCGAAAACAGCCTCGCCCGCGCATTGAACTTGGCCCGCGCCTGCCACAGCCTCGGCGCGACACCCCCTCTTACCGTGAAAACCGCATCCCTCCCACTTCTCGTCCTTCTGCTTGGCGCAGCCCTGGGCCTGACGGGCTGCAACACCGTAGCGCCCGGCCCCGCCCCCCTACCCTCCGTGGTCTGCACACTGCGCTGCGCCGCTCCCGCCAACCTGCTGCCCGGCACCGTAATGGAAATTCGCCTGGTGGATTTCACCCAAACCGACGCCCGCCCCCAGGTGCTCGCCGAGCGCACCGAGTCCAACCCCGGCCAGCCCCCGCTCCACTACCGGCTCCCCTACAATCCCGCCTCCATCGATCCGCAGCACGACTACGGAGTGGAGGCGCGGCTGCTCCTCAAGGGGCGGCCACTCTGGGTGGCGCCCAGCCCGCTGCCCGTAATCACCAAGGGACGGCCCATCGTAGTGGAACTCCTGCTCCAGCCCCCCGCCCCTTGACGGCCCCCTCCCCACTATGAGCCGCACCGATTTCGCCGGCCGGGTTGTCTGGATCACCGGGGCCTCCTCCGGGATCGGCGAGGCCTTGGCCCAGGCCTTTTCCCGAGCCGGGGCCCAATTGATCCTCTCCGGCCGCCGGGCCGACGAGCTGTCGCGGGTGGCCGCAGCCTGCTGCGGCCCCACCCCCTTCGTGCTCGCGCTCGACCTCAGCCGCCCGCAGGAGTTCGCCCCGGCCGTACTGCAGGTGCAGCGACACTTCGGCCGCCTCGATGTGCTCGTCAACAATGCGGGCATAGGCCAGCGCTGCCTCGCCCAGGACACCCTGCCCGCCGTGGAGCGCGCCATCATGGAGGTGAACTATTTCGGCCCCGTGGGCCTCACCAAGGCCGCCCTGCCCCTGCTGCTCGCCGGAGGCTCGGGCTCGGTGGTGGTGGTGAGCAGTGTCATGGCCTATGTGGGCACGCCGATGCGCTCGGCCTACGCCGCCTCCAAGCACGCCCTGCACGGCTGGTTCGACTCGCTGCGCGAGGAGGTGTACCCGGCCGGCCTGCACGTGTGCTTGGTGTGTCCGGGTTACGTGCGCACCAACCTCTCCGAGAACGCGCTCACCGCCACCGGGGCCGCCCACGCCCGGCCCTCGGATAGCCCCCTGCGCGGAGTGGCCCCCGAGCAGTGCACCGGCGCCATCCTGCGGGCGATCACCCGCAGGCGCGACGAGATCCTGGTGGGCGGCCCCGAGATCTGGGCGGTGCGGCTCAAGCGCTTCGCCCCGCGCCTCTGGGCCTGGGCTCTGCGGCGCGCTGTGGCCCGCGGCCGGTTCTGACATTGCCCCGCCCTTCCGCACCCGTTGCGCTGACACCGGCATGGCCACCGTCGAATACAGGAAGAGCTACGACCCGCGCCTGCTGCTCTTCTATGTGCTGCTGGGCGGCCTGCTGCTGATCCTGGTCGGCGGGCTCGCCTTCCGCCAGTTGCTGCGCACCGATCTCTATGTCGAGCGCGAGAAGGTGCAAAACCAGCGCCGAGTGCTCATCCCGGGGCCGCGCGGCAACATCACCGATCGCGAAGGCCGGGTACTGGTGGGCAACCGGGCCCGGTTCTCCGCCGTGCTCCACCTGGCCGAGCTGCGCCGCGAGTTCCGCCGCGAGCTCATCCAGATCGTGCGCAACTACCGCGCGATGGAGCGCGAGGTGCGCCCCTCCCCCCGCGAGCTCGAGGGCATCGCCCGCACAGCCGTAGCCCAACGCTACCTCGACCAGATAAACCGCATCCTGGGCCGCAATGAGAAGGTGGACACCGACGCCCTCGACCGCCACATCGGCCAGGAGTTGCTCCTGCCCTACACCCTGGTGGACGACCTCAGCCCCACCGAGTACGCCCGGCTCATCGAGCAGCTGCCCGTAAGCGGCCCGCTCCAAGTCTACAGTTCCTGCGTACGCAGCTACCCCTATGCCAGCGCGGCGGCCCATGCCCTCGGCTACGTAGGCGCCAACGACGAGCTGCCCGCCTCCGACCTCGAGGGCGAGGACCTGCGCACCTTCCACACCAAGGGCACCATCGGGCGCGACGGACTGGAAAAGCAGTACGACGACCAACTCCAGGGCCAGACCGGCGGCATCATCTACCGGGTGGATCCCGCCGGCTTCAAGATCGACCCGCCCCTCTACCGCCAGAAACCCCAGCAGGGTGAGAATCTGATGACCAGCCTCGACATCGACCTGCAGCTCGCCGCCGAGCGGGCGATTGGCCGCAATGTCGGCGGGGCAGTCGCCATCGACATCGCCAGCGGCGAGGTGCTCGCCCTCTGCAGCAAGCCCGACTACGACCTCAACGAACTCTCACCTCGGATGTCCTCGGAGACCTTCACGCGCATCAACGAGGAGGGCGGCTGGGCGGACCGCGCGATCCAAGGCCTGTATCCGCCCGGCTCCACCTTCAAGATTCTCACCGCCTGCGCCGCGCTGCGCTCCGGGGCCATCAACCCCACCGAGAAGTTTTCCTGCACCGGCTACTACAAGGTCGGCAACCGCCTCTTTGATTGCCACAACGGCACCGCCCACGGAGAGGTCGACCTGCGCGAGGCGCTGCGAGTGAGCTGCAACGTCTACTTCTACCAAGTGGGCTTGGAAACCGGCGTGGACGCCCTCGCCGAGGAGGCGCGCCGCTTCCGCCTCGACCGCCCCACCGGCATCGAACTGCCGGCTGAAGCCAACAAGATGAACGTCCCCGACCCCGCTTGGAAGAAGAAGCGCGACGGCGCGAACTGGAACCCCGGTGACACCGCCAACATGTCCATCGGACAAGGCGCCCTCATCTTCTCCCCAGTGCAGATGGCCTGCATGATGGCCTCCTTCGCCCGCGGCGAGTGCCTCACCGTCCCCAGCATGCTGCACCAGCCCGGCCGCTCCCCTTCCGGCGGCCAGCCCCGAGTGCCGCTCGCGATCTCCCAGGCGGGCTACCAAGCCATCATCGAGGGCTTGGAGCGAGTAGTTGCGCTGGGCACCGCAAAGACCGCCCGAATCGACGGCGTGCGCGTAGGCGGCAAAACCGGCACAGCCCAAAAGACCCGCAAAAACCCCACCACCGGGCAGGTGGAGCGGATCAACATCGCCTGGTTTGTCGCCTTTGCCCCGGTGGAGAAGCCCGAGATCGCCGTCGTGGCCACCCTGGAGGGCAACGAACCCGACGTGGAGTTTGGCGGCGGCCGCTTCTCCGGCCCGGTGGTGAAGGCGATCATGCAGGAGTATTTCGCCAAGAAGGCGCGCCGGGCCGCCGGCGGGCCCGTGTTCAAGATCACCACCACCCCCTGAGCGGCGGGCGTGCAATCGCACCGCTTTGCGCTCGGCCAGTGCCCGACCGGCGATGTCCGCCGTAGATACGTGCTTGCACGCGATCTGTGCTCTGAAGCGTGTGCAAGCACGCTCCATCAACAGCATGGTCAAGGCTAAGCCGTGACCATTCAGCCTCCACCGCAAAAAGGGTTTTGCCCCGGACGGGAAGAAACAGTGTCTGTTTCCTAGCAGTCGAGAGCCCGGTGCCGAGCGCCGAGGGCCTGATCTCCGAGCAAGACAGCGGAAGCACGCCTGCTCCTGGGCCGATCACCGATGGGTCGGCTCTCGTCACTCGACACTCGGCGCCGGTCTGCATTGTCACGGCCAAGCGGCGAGCCTTCCCGCGCAGGCGCGTCGGGCCGGCCCGGCCCCAGCACAGCTCTGGCCAAAGTGGGCCGTGCGCTCCTCCTCCGGCCCCAGATTGTTGAAATTGGCAGACTCGCACTTTACTCCCGGTTTTGTGCGTGCACCGGCCGCACATTTGGCGAGAATTAGCGTATTCAATGAACATCCACGAGTTTCAGGCGAAGGCCCTTCTCGAGAAATTCGGCATCGCAGTGCCGAGAGGAGTGCCGGCGAAATCGGTCAACGAATTCGCCTCTGCTGTACAGACACTGGGGGATGGACCGAGCGTCGTTAAGGCGCAGATCCACGCCGGTGGCCGCGGCAAAGGCTCATTCATCGACGGGTACAAGGGGGGCGTGAAATTCGCCAAAACCCCCGCCGAATCCATCGAGATTGCCCGCGCCATGCTGGGCAACACCCTGGTCACCGCCCAGACCGGCCCGGCCGGCCGCAAGGTGGGCACCGTCTACTTCACCGAGGCTGTATCCATCAAAAAGGAATACTACCTCGCAGTCCTCCTCGACCGCGGCAGCTCGCGGCCGGTGATCATCGCCTCCACCGAGGGCGGCGTGGAGATCGAGAAGGTGGCCCACGAAACCCCCGAGAAGATCGCCAAGGTCTTCATCGACCCCGCCGTGGGTCTCCAAGGTTTCCAGACACGCCAGATCGCCTTTGCCCTCGGGCTCAAGGGCGAGGAGTTCAAGGGCGCCGTGAAGCTCATCGAGGCCCTCTACCGCTGCTGGTGGGAGCTCGACGCCTCCATGGTCGAGATCAACCCGCTCATCACCACTGCCGACAGCCGTGTCCTAGCCCTGGATGCGAAGGTGTCCTTCGACGACAACGCCCTCTTCCGCCACCCCGAGATCGTGGCCCTGCGCGACCTCAACGAGGAGGACCCCAAGGAGGTCGAGGCCTCCCGCTTCAACCTCTCCTACATCGCGCTCGACGGTAACATCGCCTGCCTGGTCAACGGCGCCGGCCTGGCCATGAGCACGATGGACATCATCAAGCACTACGGTGGCAACCCGGCCAACTTCCTCGATGTGGGCGGCGGCGCCTCCAAGGACCAGGTGGCCGCGGCCTTCAAGATCATCCTTACCGACAAGAACGTGAAGGGGATCATGGTGAACATCTTTGGCGGCATCATGGACTGCAACGTGATCGCCACCGGTATCGTAGCCGCTGTGAAAGAGACCGCCCTGACCATCCCCCTGGTCGTGCGCCTGGAGGGCAACAACGTGGAGGCCGGCAAACGCACCCTCGCCGAATCCGGACTCACCCTCACCACGGCCACCACCATGGCCGACGCCGCCGAGAAGATCGTAAAACTGGTGGCGTAAACGAGAAGCGAGAAGTGGGTAGCGGGTAGCGAGCATCCAAAATGCGCCGACCGCCCCCCCCACTTTCTCGCTACCGCCCCGCCACTCCCGTTCCCAAACAGTAGCCAGCCGCAGGCAGCCAACCTCCGACCATCCGGAACTACCCGCTACTCGCTACCCGCTACTCGCTACTTCTTTCCCATGTCCATTCTCGTTACTCCCGAGACCCGCATCCTCGTCCAGGGCATCACTGGCGACTTCGGCGGGCGCCACGCCAAGCTCTCACTCGACTACGGCACCCAGGTGGTTGCCGGCGTCACCCCCGGCAAAGGCGGCCAGTTCTTCGAACACGGCGCGCACAAGGTGCCGATTTTCAATACAGTAATCGACGCGATGAAGGCCACCGGGGCCACCGCCGCCGCCGTCTTCGTGCCGCCGCCGTTTGCGGCCGACGCCATCCTCGAAGGCGTCGATGCCGGCCTCGATCTCATCGTCGCCATCACCGAGGGTATCCCGATTCGCGACATGGTACGGGTGAAGCGCGCCATGGCCGGCAGCAAGTCGCGCCTGCTTGGACCCAACTGTCCCGGTATCGTAACTCCAGGCACCGGTGAAAAGTCCTCCGGCGGCTGCCGTATCGGCATCTCCCCCGGATACATCCACAAGCAGGGCCACGTGGGCGTAGTGTCGCGCTCGGGCACCCTCACCTACGAAGCCGTCTTCCAGCTCACCACCCGCAACATCGGCCAGACCACCTGCGTGGGCATCGGCGGCGACCCGGTGAACGGCACCTCGCATCTGGACGTCATCAAGCTCTTCGCGGCCGACCCGGAGACCTGGGGCATCGTGATGATCGGCGAGATCGGCGGCAACGCCGAGGTCGAGGCCGCCCGCTGGATCAAGGCCCACTGCACCAAGCCCGTGGCCGGTTTCATCGCCGGAGCCACCGCACCCGCTGGCCGCCGTATGGGCCATGCCGGGGCAATCGTAGGCGGCGCCGAGGATACCGCCGCCGCCAAGATCAAGGTCTTCCAGGAATGCGGTATCGAGGTGGCAGCCACCCCCAGCGATATGGCCGACGCCCTCATTCGCGCCGCCCAGCGCTTGGGCGCGAAGCTGGCCTGAGAGTTCATGCACTTCAGTTGATCGGGCCGCACGCCCGTCCCACCGAGGGGTGCCAGTTGATAACTGGCGCTCCGGGAAGGTGGGATATATCAAGGCTAGTTTTAGATGAGACTAGTGCACGGGGTCTTGCAGGAGCGTGCCGGGCGGGCCGGCATCTGGTTCCCCTCGTGCACCAGAATTGACCTTCCCTAATCCGGC
>CAJCBL010000160.1 GCA_903960515.1 uncultured Verrucomicrobiota bacterium | reverse complement strand
TCTTCGGATACCTTCTCTCGATGGTGATTGGGCTGTGGATCGTCTGGGACATCTTCCGATACGGACGCCACAAATAGCCCGGCCCTACATTCCGCTCCCCCAAGCCGCTTTCCACTCACACCGCAACCACCGACCCGCTCCGGATGCTATCGTTCGCGGCCGCGAACGATAGCATCCGGGCTGTACACCATGCCAGGTACCTACCGTCTGGAGACATTGATCCTGTTGGACTGCCTTGCCGAGGGCGTCCGCGATGCCGCCGAGTTGTTGCTGCACCCCACCGTCGGTCGTTTCACCTCCGGTTCCAGTTGGAGGGAGGAGAGCATGGAAAGAAAACTACGCCTGCTGGCTGCACGCGGGGTGATCACCTTGCCCAACCCGGTCGATCCCCGGATCATCCGCATCACAGAGGACGGGCGCCGCATTGCTCGCGGCGGTGTCGACCTTGAAGCCCGCTGGGCCCGCCCGTGGGACGGGCAGTGGCGGATGGTGCTGTTCGATATTGCTGAGGCCGACCACAAGTTGCGTGACCAATTCCGGCACGAACTCTCACTTGCACGCCTTGGCTATCTGCAGGGCAGCGTTTGGGTCTCGCCAGATCCTCTTGCCGACTTCCGCGATAAGGTGAAATCGATGGCGGCGAATCCCGAGTCGCTATTGTTCTTTGAGGGGCATCCCTGCGCTGGAGAAAGCGACTCTGCCATCGTCGCTGGTGCATGGAATTTCGCCCGGATCAACGAGCGGTACGCCTACGCCATGGCGATGCACGAATCGAGCCCTCGAAAATCGGATCCGCCCTATCGCTGGCGTCATTGGTTGGAGTTGGAGCGGCAGTCATGGCTGGCGGCGGTCGCAATAGATCCACTGCTCCCGCAACCGCTGCTGCCGGCTGTCTATCGGGGTCCCGAAGCGCTGCGCTCCCGCCGCAAAGCGCTCCGAGCCACTGCGGAACACATCTTCGCGAAGGGCTAGGACCTGGGTGCGCTGGGATATTTGCTTCGGATGCTATCGTCCGCGGCCGCGGATAGTAGCATCCGCGACGGGATCCATATCCGGAGACAACTCACTTCGCTACAGAGGTGAAACGGCGACTATTTCGTGCCCCCGAGCGCCCAGCGCTCCGGATGCTATCGTCCGCGGCCGCGAACGATAACATCCGGAGTGTCCTCCCTCACCGATTCCAAATACAGGATGCGTGGCGGGGGCTCCGAGAGGTCTAGTCCTCTTTGATCGCCGAAAACGCCCATTGCCCCCACCCGAGCGCCCTGCGAATTGACCGTTGCCCGCTGCCCCCTTTAGTCCGCCTTGGCGCACGCAAGCCGGATCTTTGGCGGGCGCCGCTTGCGCAAAGGGATACCAGCGGGCGTGGCCCCCGATCAACCGGCGCATAGTCACCGCGGTATAGATGACGTTCGTCTCCAGCTTCCCGTTGCCTTGGCGTTGCTGTATGTAGCGGATGTCAGCCCCAACCGGAGTGGCCGGATTAGGGCCAGAAAATCCGGAATTCCAAAAGCCAGTCGGACTTCACCTCGTTGGGCCATTTCCCCCGATTTCCGGACCCTCGGCTCTATCCAACCACCACGAGCTAATCGGGGTTAGGGCCATTTCCGGCGGTGTCATCTTCAGGAAATGACAAAGTCCGACAGGCTCCAAGGTGACCCCATTCAGGCCCGGCTCCCAACGCCTCCCTGGCCCGTCCGGTAAGCCGCGCTGTCGCGCAGGCGCTCACCCACGCCGCCGCGCCCACTGCCGCCGCACAAACCCGCGGGCCTTCCAGCCAAGCAGGAGCAGATTTGCCCCCGCCACCACCGGCGAACCAAGCGCGCCCTGCCCCAGCCACACCAGCACCGATCCCGCCACCACCGGCCCGGCGAGCAGCGCAAACACCAGGCCATCGCTCGCCCCCAACCAGCGGCTGCGCCACTGCCACAGCAATGCCGACACATAGTCCAGCGCACCAAGCGCCACAGAGATTCGGATACACAGCAGCGCGCCCTCCGACCGCCCGTCCCGCAGCAAGGCCACCGCGAGCAACCACAACAGGAACTGGTTGAACACGCCGAAGGCGAAGAGCAGGTCGAACACGAGTTGCGGTGTAACCGGGAAAGCATCGCCCTCAATGCCGAGCGTGCTGGCCATCGCGCAGCCGGAGCAACAGAAGGCCTTTTCCCCGGCCGCAGGTTTGTACGGCGCGCGAAACGGCAGCCCGCAATAGTCGCAGGTCAGTCGCTCCATGGGGTGATCGCTTCGCTTCGCTCCTCCACGCTTGCGCTAGGTTCACCGCTCGTCGGCGGACAGCCATGGCGCCCCCGCCTATCAAACGCCGTTAAAGGGGTTGGCCCCCGCGAGGACGGGCCGGTGGCTAGATCCGCCCCGAGCGCAGCAGAGGAAAACACTCCCGTACTCATGCGTCCATCACTCCTCCGAGCTGCCCGGATCGAGGTGGCGGATGATGATCTCCTGCAACGAGGCCAGCAGCATGTAGGCGGTGATGGCCGTCTGCTCCTCCTTGTTGAGGCGCGCAAAGTCGACCTCCCCGCTCTCCAGGGCGGCGTCGGCCATCGCACCCAGTTTCCGGTCACGCAGCTTGAGCCGCAGCGCGGCGGCGGCGCGCAGCATCGGCTCGCAATCCTCGGGGCCAAACTCGGCTACGCCCATCTTGCGAAAATCCTCGGTGTCGAAGATAGCGGCGAAGCGCTCCTGGTCGCTGGCGGCATGGCCGGCGAGGTCGGCGCGCCAGTCGTCGCGAAAATCCTCCTCGATCGCCTTCAGGTTCGGCTCGAAGCCGAGCGCGGCGTCGCCGCTCTCCCGTGCCATAGGCAACAGGAGCTCAAGCAGCGGCGCCACCACCGGGGCGGGCAGTTTCAGTTCGAGTCGTTTAGCTTCCATCGGCGCGTTCGATCTGGGCTGAGAGTTGCCAAGTCTGGAGGGAATGAGCGTAGGCCTCGGCGCGTTCGCGCTCGCCGGTCCATACCACCGAGCGCCCCTTCTTGTGGACCTCCAGCATGTGTTTGCGCGCCTTCGCCTCGGTGAAGCCGAGTACGCGTTTGAATACCAGCACCACGTAGGACATGAGGTTCACCGGGTCGTTTACCACCACGACCAGCCACGGCTGAGTGGGTTGGGGAGCCGCCTTTTTGCGCTTCTTGGCGGCGGGCTTGGCCTTGGTCGCCGGAGCGGTCATACGAGGGTGGGCCCAGCGGCCAGGATGCACCCGCCGCAGCCTTGGCTGCGGCGAGGGACCGGGCGTTTCCGAATGCTTGAAGGGCTGCTGCTCATGCTACCGGGTTGGCCGCAGCGGCGAGCTCGCGCACGGTCTGCGCGATGCGTTCGGCCGCCTCGGCCACGGGGACCTTGGCTACGTCCTTGCTGTTGCGCAGCTTCAGCTCGATGACGCCTTCCTTGAGGCCCTTGCCTCCGATTGTAACCCGAACCGGGATACCGATGAGGTCGGCGTCCTTGAACTTCACGCCCGGGCGTTCGTCGCGGTCGTCGATGATCACATCGGCCCCGGCGGCCTCGGCGGCTGCGCCCAGCTTGCGCGCCAGCTCGGCGATCTCCGGTACCTTCGGATCGAGCACGGTGACGATCACGTGGTACGGGGAGACGTTCCACGGCCAACGGATGCCGTCGGCGTCATTGGCCTGCTCGATCACGGCCTGCATGGTGCGGCTGATTCCGATACCGTAGCAGCCCATCACCATCGGGCGCACCTGCTTCTGGTCGTCGGTGAAGGTGGCGTTGAACTTCTCGGCATACTTCGTACCCAGCTTGAACACATGGCCCACCTCGATGGCGCGAGCGATCTTCAGGGGCTGGCCCGACTTCGGGCAGGGTTCGCCTTCGCGCACCCGGCGGAAGTCGCCAAACTTGGTGATCGCGAGGTCGCGGGTCACGTTGACGTTGCGCACGTGGAAACCGTCCTTGTTGGCGCCGGTAGTGCCATTGCCGATCAGGCGGATGGCGGCGTCGGCAAAGATGCCGGCGAGGGCGGCGGGCTTGGCGATGGTGCCCTTGATTGCGCCCAGCGAACCGGGCTTGGCACCCATGACCGCCACGATTTCGTCGGGCGTGGCCGGGCGGGTGAGAATGAAGCCCAGCGAGCTGAGCTTGGCCTCCTCCAACTCGTCGCAGCCGCGCAGGATCACGACAAACGGCTTGTCGTCGCCGATAAAGACGAGGGTCTTGAACTGCTGGTCGGCGGCCACGTTGTACGGGGCCTTCTCGAGGGCGGCGATGGTGGTGGCACCGGGCGTGGCAAACTCCTCGATACCGCCCACGGGGGCGGCGTCGGCGAGGTCGGCGGGGATGATACCGCTGGTGGCCTTCTCGCGGTTGGCCGCGTAGCCACTGGCGTCGCAATACACAACGTCGTCGTCGCCCACTTCGGCGGGCACCATGAACTCGTGGGAGAACGCGCCGCCCATCACGCCGGTATCGGCCTCCACGCTGATGGCCTTCAGCCCGCAGCGGGAGAAGAAGCTTTGGTAGGCCACCTTCATCTTCTGGTAGCTCACGATCGCGCCCGCATCATCGGCGTCGAAGGAGTAACCGTCCTTCATTACGAACTCGCGGGCGCGCATGAGGCCGTAGCGCGGGCGGATCTCGTTGCGGAACTTGGTCTGGATCTGGAAGATGTTCTTGGGCAGGTCGCGGTAGCTGGTTACATCGCCGGCGATCAACGGGGTGACGACCTCCTCATGGGTGGGCCCGAGCACCATCTCAGGCTCGGCGGAGGCCTTCTTGCCGGCCCCGGCGCTGGAAACCGAGTACATCACTTCGCGCACCGCGTTCCAGCGGGGGCCGGCCTGCCATGTCTCCGCAGGGTGGAGGTGGGGCATGAGCACCTCGATGGCTCCGGCGCGCTCCATTTCCTCGCGGCAGATCTGGCCGATCTTCTGCAAGGTCCGCAGACCCAGCGGCAGGTAGGTGTACACGCCGCCGGTGAGCTTGCGCACCAGACCGGCGCGCAGCAGCAGTTTGTGCGACGCGATCTCGGCGTCGGACGGGCTTTCTTTGAGCGTGGGGATGAAGGTCTGGGACCAGAGTTTCATGGGCGAAACGATGAGCAGAACCCCCACCCCGGCGCGGTGCAAATGCTATTTAGAAATCTTCCAGAGCGAGCGAGGGGCCCACTTGACAAGCGCGGTGACAACGATGCTAACACTGAATACATTCCAGAACCCCGGAGGCTCAATCTCCTACCGCGTGTCGGGTACCATGCCGGGCCGTCTCCGCATCCGACAGAACTTCGCCTCCCGCTCGCTTGCTGAGCAATTCATGCTCGAGAAAAATATCTCGTTGGCGAATGCATCGATCCGAATGGTCGCAACCCGCCTTTCCGATGTTGAACTCGCCGATGCCGAGGCAGCGCTTGCGGCGCTCAAGTTCCGCGCCCCGGGAACGACCCTCGTAGGCATTGTCCAAGGATACGTAGCCAAGGCTCGCGCAAGAAAACAGGTCTCCTGGGACGACGCCGTGCGCGATTTCCGCACCGCGTTCTCGGCCTCGCACGCCGTTGTCTCAACAAAGGGCTACATGGCGACCCTGAAGCGGTTCGGCGAATTCTCAGGAAAGCGCAGGCCCGATGAAATTCGGGAAGCGGACGCCGAGGGGTTTGCCCGGATTGGTGATCCGAAATCGCGATCGATCCGTTTCCGACTTGCGGTGTTGTCGAGTTTCTTTGGATGGGCCAAGAAGAATGGTCTGAGCGGCGAGAATCCTGTATCTGAGTACCCGGAAGCGGAGGATCTGGGAACTCCAGCGATCCTGTCGCCAGTTGCCGCCCTGGAACTCATGCGGGATGTCGAAAGGAATCGGCCTGCGCTTATGCCTTTCTACGCACTAGCCCTGTTTGGCGGCGTGCGGCCCTCCGGCGAAATCGGCAAGTTGGCAGCCGAGCCGAAGGGGGGATGGGAGCACATCGATTTCGCCGCCGGTGTGATCCGGATCGAACCGAGGATCTCCAAGGTCGGCCGGCTTCGTACTATTCCTCTTGGTACGACTCTGCGCGCGTGGCTGAAAGCGTGCGAAGGGGAACCCCTTCTCCCACGTGGTTTTGCCGGTGCCCAGCACGCCCTCACGGTTGCCCATGGCGTGCCCTACGATGGGCTTCGACACTCGTTCATATCGTATCGCGCGGAGCAGGCAGGCAGCATTGGCCGCGCTGCGATGGAAGCAGGCAATTCGGAATCGATCTGCCTGAAACACTACCTCAACCGCGTGAGCGCAGCGGATGCGGAAGCGTTTTGGGCGATCATGCCGCAGGGGAAGAGCGCGGTAGCGCATTGACGGCCGTGCTGGCAGCATGGAAACACTTCTCAAAGCCAACGAAGTTTGCGGCCGGCTTGGCGTCTCGCTTCGGTTTCTGCGCGAATTGACTGCACGCAGGGCGGTGCCAGTCGTGAAGCTCTCGCCACGCTGCTACCGGTTTAGCGAGCGTGACGTCGCTGCGGCGGTGGCGGCGATGACGGTGCGTGGCTTCGGACCAGAGTCATCGGGTTGCCCACGCACGCACAGTCGGCCGCCCCGAGCATAACAACAGTCCAGCCAGGCGTTGTGTATTTTGAAGCAATATTCGGCTGGTGGACAGCAATCCCACGGGGCCTAGTCCGCTTATCCGGAGGGAAGTGACCGGACCTTGTGCGGCTACCGCCGCATTCGGCAACACGTGTTGCCGAATGCGGACACCAAATCGGGGGCGATTTGATGCCCCTATTTCGCGTCGGAAATCCGGAGTACAGTGGCGGCGTAACCAAACCGCCGATGAAAACCACCGATGATTCCTTCTTCGTTGAACCGCTCGATCCGCGCCGCGAGGCGCGCGAACTCGCCATCGAAGCCATTTCTCGCCTGCTGATCTGGATGGCGGACGGCCCGACCCTCAATGACCGCGGCCTGCGTGCCACTGTCGCACTATACTGCCTACGCCCGGATCTGGTCGGGGGGCAGACCCTCGAAAGGATTGGCGCACTGTCCGGCCATACCCGTCAGCACGTCCACGCTCTGGCGGACAATTTCAGCCGCACGACCGGCCTCGACCGATGAACTCGCCTGCCGCCCTATCCTCAGCCCAGGAGATCAACCGGCTTCACGGGGAAGTCGTTCGGACCATCGCCGAGTCTCGTGAATGCCTGCACGCCGCGCTGGTGGCGGCCTGGCAGGCCGGCCAGTTGCTGAGAGCCGAGCAACAGCGGGTGCGCCGCACGATGGGGGCGGCATGGGGCCTTTGGCTGGACGAGCAATTCGAGGGTTCCCGCCGCACAGCGCTCAACTACATGCGTCTTGCCGAAACCGTCACCGACATCGGGGAGTTTCAGGGGCTGAGCCTTCGACAGGTGTATCTGCGTCTCGGTATCGCCACTGAGCCCAAGAGCCGGGCGGATTCGCCGCGCGTGGAAGAACTTCCTACGCATATCCGACTGGCCAACCGGCTGCTCGCTACCCTGAGCGCGAGCTTAAGGCACCGGCGTCGCAATCCGCAGCAAGCTGCCATGCTCCAGCGCGACTTGAGGGCGCTCTACGAACGGCTGCTCCAGCTTTTCGAGGCGGATACGCCGGCGTGCTTTCCCGATCCCACCATTTCTGCTAAACACCGGCCATGAACCTGCGGCCTACTCCGCAAGATCGGGTTCTCCTGCAACGCCTCTACCGGCTGTCCCCGGAGTTTCGGCATTGGCTGCAAAATGACTACGCCCGTAGCAAAATACTGCGCACGCGCGTGGATTCCATCGCCAGGCAAAGCCGTCCGCCGGCGATTGCCCGTTTCGCTGAGCTCACCGATGACAACGGCCCATGGCTTGTGGAAACCCGCCGATTGAAACGGCGGATCACGAGTCGCATCTACGGTGGCTTGACCTGGAGCGAGGTGATGCGACTCCTGCACCAGTGTCAGGCAGGGGGCGTGGATCTCGGGGTATTCCTGCTGGTGCAGGATTGGCGAAAATCTGGCGAGGCATCTCCTGCCTTGATGTGGGCCGGTCTTGCATTGTTGGATTCGGTGCTCCCGACCGGTCGGCGGCGCCTGCTGCGGCATTTGGACCAGGCCCTGGCCTTCGTGCGTGCCTACGAGGATAAGGCCGCCCGCCGCTCCGCTGTAGGCTACGGCGATTGGTGGAAGTCGCAGGTACTGCTCCACATCCTGCGGCACCCGTGCGATTCCTATTCCACAAGGGAACTGAAAGCGCAGCTGGGCAGCCTCGGTCTCGACATCAGCGCACGGGACATCCGGCGCTTCTGTACGCGGCATGGTATCAAGCGAGACATGCGCGCTGGCCGCCCGAGCAAACCGATCAAGTGCAAGGCAACTCCGGGGTCGCAATGACCATGCTCGGTGCAGGGGCCGTTGTCGTAGGCGCGGTGTATTTGTCGTCGCCGGAGCGCTGCCGGTGGGTATCGGGAATCCCGACAAAGCTTTGTCGGCGGCGGTCTCGAACCGCCCCGGGAGGGGTTGGCAAGGAGGAACGCCGAAGGCGTAGTGTCCTTGCCAACGCCGGA
>CAJCBL010000159.1 GCA_903960515.1 uncultured Verrucomicrobiota bacterium | reverse complement strand
CGTGCAAGCACGCTCCTACAACGGACACATACACGGATCGGGGGCATGGGCGGCGCCGGATCGGACTGGATGGCTTCGCCATCCAGCTTAGAGGAAAATAGGCGGAGACCGGAACACGCAACGGGCTGAATGCCTTCGTTCAACCGGCCTCCACGAACAGCGGCACACTCGCCCACTTCGCTCCGGAAAATAGCCCCCGATCGCTGAGCTTGAGATCGGGGATCACCAGCAGCGCCATAAACGAGAGGGTCATGAAGGGCGCGGCGAGCGGACTGCCCAGCGCCTTCGCGGCTGCATCGATCTCAGTATAGGCAGCGGCCACGGACCGCCCTTCGCCGTCGGCCATCAGTCCGGCGATGGGCAACGGCAGTATTCGCGCAGCCCCCTGCCCCACCGCCGCCAGGCCGCCCTTGTGCGCTATCACCAGATTTACGGCCGCCGCCAGCGCTTCGTCGTCGGTGCCGACCACCACTATATTGTGCGAATCATGCGCCACCGATGAGGCGAGCGCACCGTCGCGCAGCCCGAAACCGCGGATGAAGCCCACCGCGACTGGCGCGGCTGGGGCATAGCGGTTGACGACCGCTATCTTGAGCAGGTCGCGCGACGGATCGGCCACTGCCGCGCCGGCGGCAAGCGAGGGAGCCATCTGCACCCAGCGGGTGATGAGCTGGCCGTCGATGGCCTCGATCACGTTGAGCTGCCCCGGTTGGGCTGGTACCTGAAAATCGGCGGGCCGGCGCGGCTTGGCTCGGAAGAGGTTGGCGAGCACCGGCTCCTGCCTCGGGAGGGCCGAGCGGCCGTCGCGGGCTACGAGCGCGCCGTCGATATAGGTGCGGCGCACCCGCAGCGTTTTCCAGCCCTCGAATACAATGAAGTCCGCCGGATCGCCGGGCTGGAGTAGGCCTACGTGCAGCCCGTAGTGGCGCACCGGGTGAAGGCTGGCGCAGGCTAGCGCATCCAGACGGCTGGCACCGGAGGCCAGGGCGCGGCGCACATGCTCGTCGAGGTGGCGGCGCAGGAGCAGGTCGGGGTGAAGATCGTCGCAACAAAACATGCACGACTCGGGATGGGTGCGCAGCAGCGGCGAGAGCGCGGCGAAGTTCCTCGCGGCCGAGCCCTCGCGAATGAGGATTTTCATGCCGGCGGCGATCTTGTCGTGCGCCTCCGCGAGGGTGAAGCACTCGTGGTCGGTGGTGATGCCGGCGGCGGCGTAGGCGGCGGCCTGGGCCCCGCACAGCCCGGGGGCGTGGCCGTCGACAGGCTTTCCGAGGCGTTTGGCGGCGGCGATCTTGGCGAGCAGCTCCGGGTCGCCGGCGAGCACGCCGGGGTAGTTCATCACCTCGCTGAGGTAGCGCACCTCGGGCAGGGCGAGCAGCTTGGCCACGGCTGCGGCGTCGAGCACAGCGCCTGCCGTCTCCCGGTCGGTGGCGGGCACGCAGGAGGGCGCGCCGAAGTTGAACTTCAAGGGCGAGCGCCGGGCATCGGCAATCATGTGACGCACCCCGGCGGCTCCCAGGACGTTGGCTATCTCGTGCGGGTCGGAAACGGTGGCCACGGTGCCGTGCACGACGGCGAGCCGGGCGAACTCGCTGGGCGGCAACAGGGAGCTCTCGATATGGATGTGGGCGTCGACAAAGCCGGGGGAGATCTGGCGGGTGTAACGGCGGCCCGGTGTCGCCACGATGCGCACGATGCGCCCGGCGGCCCACTCTACCCGGCCGGGGAAGATCCGACGAGCGACGACATCGACGATGTTGCCGGTAAGGAAATTGGGGCGAGCAGACATGGTGGGGACGCGGTTTGGGGGTTGAGGCGGGATTGGGACTGGGAAGCTCGCTGGGGGCGGCGTTTCGCCTCAAGGAGGGCGGCAGCGCCAGCCCGGAGGACTCAGGGCCGCCACGGGAAAATCACTTCGCTCCGGGCTGGGGTTTGTTTGCCGGCTTGGGCTCGACGGGGGCTGGCGGTGGTGGCTTCACGATGACCAGCCGAGCCTGCCAGGCGCTCGCCCGCGCGGGCAGGCCGGCCTGGGAGGCCACGCCGATCGCCTCCTCCAACAACTCCACTTCGCCCACGGCCGGCGGCAGGACCAGCGCCTTGTCGTAGAGGGCGAGCGCCTTGCCCGCAGCTCCACACTCCACCAGCAGGGCGGCCGCATCGCGCACGGCGCCGATCTCGCCCAGTGCGTAGCGCGGCAGCAGCGACAGGAACTCCAGAGCCTTCACGGCAGCCTCGCCGCCCTCGACCTCGCGTGCGATCTGCCCCACCGATACACCGATGGCCACCGAAGGCGTCTCTCGAAAAGCCGCACGCGCCAGCCGCAGCGCCTCCGCCTTCTGTCCGGCGTGGAGTGCAAGCCGGGCCTGGCGCAGGGCTACGTAGGGCTGCAATCCCGGCGGCAGCTTCGCGCGCTCGGCCCACTGGACCTCCTGCGAGCGGGCTAAGGGCCGGTAGAGCGGATCGCCCAGCACCACCGCCTGCCAGCTCAGCGCCGGCAGCGAATAGTAGGCGGCGGTGCCGAGAGTGTCGCCACGAAGCAACGCCTCGACGAAAAGATCGAGATGGTGGGTGAGCGACAGGTAGGGCTCGAAGACGTTGCCCAGGGTGGCTGCCGCTCCGCGGGCCACGAACGGGCCGCACCAGTTCTTCACGTCGGTGCGCAACGACTGCGCGGAAAAGCTGTGTATGTGCACGGCGATCGCCCCGGGAGGAAACCGGAAACCGGGGACAGTGAACGGTCCGTCGACATCCCACGCATACCAGCCGAAATAGAGGGCGGGGGCATCGAAGCGGGCGAGCGGGGCGAAGGTGGCCACGGCGCGATCCACCCCGGTGTCGAAGCCGGCGTCGTTGAACTGTGCGGCCACGCTCTCCAGCCACGCGTTGCCCTCGGGATGGGGCTGGCCGCCGATGTCGACATAGGCGCGGCCGACCAAGCCCTGGCGCTCGCCGGCGAGGGCGCTGTCGATCATCGCCCTCACGGCGCCGGGGGTGGGACCATCCAGGCGGGCCACGCGCACCACCAGAGCAGCGAGCGGGCCGACGGTGCGCCGCTGCCGGTAAAGCGGGCTGGGGATAAAGCCAAGGATGGGGGTGTTGGAGGCGGCGATGAGGGCGAGCTCGCCGTCGACCGAGGCGCGGTTGCATGCGAAGCCGGCGTTGGGGCCGGTCGGCGGCTTGGCGGGGAGCCACTCGGGATTCTCTTCGATGCGCAGCGGCACGCCGCGCATGAGCACCAGATAGCTGATGCGATGCCCGAGGATAGTGGCCTTGCGCCGGCCAAAGTCGTCGGTGAGCGAGGAGGGGAAGCCTTCGATCCAGCCGCGTTTGGAGAGCTCGGCAAAGAGCGGGTTGAAGGTGGTCGCTACAAACTCCGGCCACTTGAGCGTCTCGGTCGTCGGCAGCGGCAGGGCCACGATATTGGCCGAAGGGATACCCCGCTGGGCCGCATAGTACTCGGCCAGCGCCAGCGAGTCGCGATCGGACGAATTGGCTACGATGACCACGCGGGCCGCCTCGGGCGCGTCGGCCGCCGGCACAGCCGGGAGCAGGCCGGTCCAGGCGGACAGGATCAGTGCAACGGTGACAACTCGCCCCAGTTTCCCCTGAAAGATCACGCGCCGAGCTTCGCGGCTTGGGCGTCCAGCGCAAGGCGCCAGGGGCTGGCGCCCCAAGGTCAGGTGCGATTGATAGTGAATTTTGCCCACGTATCGGGGCGGAATTCGGCGGTTGGTGCCGCGTTATGCCTGCCCCGAGCCAAACCG
>CAJCBL010000158.1 GCA_903960515.1 uncultured Verrucomicrobiota bacterium | reverse complement strand
GTTTTAGGCCAATAACCGTGAAAATATGGGTCGCACCGACGGCAGGGCTGATTTCTCAGTCCGACAGGCTCCTAGGGCAGGCCTACTTACCCCATCGCCCCTTCCCAACCCGCCGCCCCCGCTGACCCCGCCGACGCGTTAATCGCCCTTGGGCGCTTAGGGAACGACGTTCTCTCGGTCCTGTAGCGGTCCTGACAGCCTTCGCCGTTACGGCAGCGGGTCGGCTCGTCGGTTAATGAGTTTTCGAAGCTCATTCGATGGGGGAAGGGGGCACCTTTGTTGCGAGTGGCTGGTTCAAAATTCGATCGTGCTTTCCGGCGGTGCCCCGCGGCACGCGCCCGTGACCGGTCCTTTCGACCGCGTATCGTCTGATTCGGTCGAGCAGACTCTCACTGCTGTGGTTGATGGATTCATTGGCGCACGCCGTGCCCATTCTGGTCGCAGGAGCGTGCTTGAACGCGCTTCGGAGTGCAGCTCGCGTGCAAACACGCCCCTGCTACGGCGGACTCCGGAGTTCGGGCACGGCCAGAGCCCGAGGCGGTGCGAGTGCAGGGTGCGGCCAAGCCGCACCCGTCGCCGGGCCATCCCGGGCGCTTGGCAACACCCACTCCAGCCAATTACCCGCTCCAACGATCAAAACACCCTTGCCAAAGCGGCATCGCCGCCGCGGAATCCACGGACAGCGAACGGGATCGTATTTCAACGGATAGAATGGTGGCCTCCGAAGCCGCAGATGTGGGTTCGATTCCCGCCGATCCCGCCACCTATGAGAGGTGGCCCCAAAAGGGCCCAACTGCTAACGCCACTGCTAAACTAGCATGCGCACTCGGCCCCGAGGCCACAGCGAAGCTCCTGCGGCCAGAGCTCAACAACTCGTTCAGTTGACGCTGCGTGCCTGCACGCGAACTACGCTCTGAATCGCGGCCAAGCCCGCGCCTTCTACGGTCCCCAACGCAGATCGCGGCCAGCGCGCGCCTACACCGGCCCGGTATCCGTTGGGTCTTGAACGCAACCCGGGCTCAATTCTCCGCGCTCAGGCAGCGGCGCACAGCCACCGCGAGGTCGCCGGCCTTGTAGGGCTTGGGCAGATAGTTGACGCTCGCGCGTTCGGACATTTCGAACAGCGCTGCCTCGCGCGAATAGCCACTGCAGAACAGCACCTTCAACTCCGGCCGCTGCAGTTGCAGGCGGGTAGCCAACTCGTGGCCCGACATGCCGCCGGGCATCACGATGTCGGTAAACAGCATGTCCACCCGATCGCCCAGCTCGCCCCAGAGGCGCAGGGCCGCAGGGGCGTTGGCAGCCTCCAGCACAGTGTAACCAAGCCGCCGCAACGCCATCCGCGCCACCGCGCGCACCGCCACCTCGTCCTCCACCACCAGAATCGTCTCACAGCCGCCGGGCAACTGCTCCGCCCCGGCCGGAAAATCGCAGGCGGCCCGCTTGGCCCGCTCCAAGGCCGGCAGGTAAACCAAGAACCGGGTACCGGCCCCCACCCGGCTCTCCACCTCCACCCAGCCGTCGTGCTGACGCACCACCGCGTAGATGATCGAAAGCCCCAGCCCCGTCCCCTTGCCCACCTCCTTGGTGGTGAAAAACGGCTCGAAGATGTGGGCCAGATGCTCGGGGGCGATGCCGCTACCCGTATCCGATACGCACAAGCAGACAAAATTCCCCGCACGGGCCTGCGAGTGGAGCTTCGCCTGGGCCTCGTCGAGGCTCACCGCGTCGAGCTCGATGAGCAGCCGGCCGCCGCGAGGCATGGCATCGCGCGCATTGACCGCCAGATTCATCAACACCTGCTCGATCATGCCGCGGTCGGCAAAGATGATGGGCAACTCCGGCCCGAAACGGCTTTCCAACACCACGTCCTCGCCCAGCACGCGTCGCAGCAATTTGGTCATGCCGCCCACAATGTCGCTGGGATCGAGGTTCTTGGCGGCCTTCACCTGCCGGCGGCTGAAGGTGAGCAGTTGCCGGGTGAGGTTGCTGGCCCGCTCGGCGGCATGGGAAATCTCCTCGATGCCGCCCGCCGTCTCCTCGGGCAGGCCTCCGCGCATCTTCAACATGGATATCTGCATCTGGATGATCGTGAGCAGATTGTTGAAATCGTGAGCCACCCCGCCGGCCAACTGGCCCACCGCCTCCATTTTCTGGGACTGCCGGAACTGCTCCTCCAACTGGAGCTTCTCTGTGATGTCGCCCACATAACAGTGCACCACGTTGAGCGGCACTATCGGGTAGAAGGACCAGGAGAGTGTGCGTGCGCCGCAGCGGGTCTCGTGGCGCAGCCGCGGCCGCTGGGTGTCGAGAGCCTCCGCCACGATCGCCTCATGGTCCGCAGGCAGGAGACGGTCCAGCGCCTCGACCCCCACCGACTGGGCCAGCAACACCGCAGCGCTGTTGAAATACGACAGCACGCCGGCGGCATCGAATTCGAGCACTGGATTCGGATTGAGCTCGGGAAATGCGGCCAACTTGCGGATCTCGGCCGCCGCACGGTCGCGCTCGGTCTCATCGACGATCATCCCCAGCAGGTAGTCCACGCCCTCCAGTTGCAGCCGCTCGAAGAACCCCGAGGAGAGGCGCCGCTCGCCGGGCTTTGTCTTGAACTGCACCTCGACAAAGCGCAGCGCCCCGCCGTCGCGCAACTGGTCCAGCAGGCGCGCGCCCTGGCTACGCTCCACGAAGAAATCCAACTCCCGCACACTGCGGCCCAGCAGCTCCTCCGGAGCGTAGCCCGCAAACTGGGAGAATGCCGGGTTCACATCGATCACCGCCAGATCGCTCCAGCGCAGCAAAATAGTGGCTACAGGGTTGCTCCTGAAGAGCCGCCGGAAGAGGTCCTCGCGCGCCGTCACCTGCTCGGCGTTGACGAGGAGCTCCACCACCACGGGATGGGCGGGCAGGGCCGCGATCTGCGCTCGCACCAGCTCGCGCTCCGCCGTGGTGCCGCCGGTAATAGAAACGCGCAAAGGCTGGGGTAACGGCTCGTTCATGCTTCGCGCTGCATTTTTCGCCCCGGGCAGCTGCCGCGTCGATGTAAAACTGCTCCCTACTCCTCGCCCGGTGAACCGGAAGGCGGGTCAGCCTCCCAGCCTCCGCGGCACCGTTTTCTGGATTCCCGGGCCAAGCGCCGCTCCGCCGCCACCGTCCTCCGCCTTTGGTCGATTCCGGGGACGTCTGCCCACCCTTCGATTCCGCCAGCGCCCAGCTTCGTAGCGGAAGCGCTTCGCTTCCGCCTGCCCGCCCTTCGTATCCGCCAGCGCCCAGCTTCGTAGCGGAAGCGCTTCACTTCCGCCTGCCCGCCCGTCGCTTCCGTGCGCCCGGCTTCGTAGCGGAAGCGCTTCACTGCCGTCCGGAGTAGCTTCGCTTCCGTTCAAGGCGCGCTGGGGCGCTTCACCAAAGCCGTTCCCCTGCTCTGCCAGCGCGGAGCTTCCCCGGTCGTTCAGAAACTGAGATGCGCTAAACCGCCAGCCGCCCGGAACACCGTTCAAGATTCGCGGGCACGGACCGAAGAACAAAGGTGTTTCGCTGCACTCCGCGCAGATGGGGTTTGTGCGCGCCGCCGGCTTACCCATCGTCCACCGTTCCATCTGCTCGGCCGCCGCCACTGCTGCGCCCGCTCTCCTCCCACGAATGAAACTTCTCGATCTCAACCGCAACGGCGGCATCGGTGCCAGTTGCCACCTTCTCCAACTCGGCGATGTCCGCATCGTGGTCGACTGCGGCCTGCACCCCAAACTCTCCGGTCTTGAGGCCAGTCCCGATCTCTCGCCCCTGCAGGGGCTGGACGTCGACCTCATCATCGTCACCCACTGCCACCTCGACCACATCGGCTCGATCCCTCTCCTGCTGCGCCAGCAACTGCGCGCCCCTGTGGTGATGACACCCTCCAGCGCCATGCTCATCGGCCGCATGCTGCACAACTCCGCCAGCGTCATGCAACGCCAGCGCGAGGAGCAGGGCCGCAGCGACCTGCCGCTCTTCACCCATGAGGAGGTCGACCGCATCGCCCCGCGCTTCCATTCGCTCGCCTTCGGCCAGACGCGCAAGATCAGCGGCGAGAAGGACGACGTGGAAATCTCACTCCATCCCGCCGGCCATGTAGCCGGCGCGGCCGGCGTGGAGCTCAAGTTCAAGGGCCGGCGCATCTTCATCTCCGGCGACGTGCTCTTCGACAGCCAGCGCACCGTCCCCGGCGCGCGTTTCCCCGCCGGGCACTTCGACACCATCGTGCTGGAGACCACCCGCGGCGCCACCGACCGCCCTGCCGGCAAGGACCGCGAGGCGGAGATCGACCGCCTGATCGCCACCATCAACCGCACCATCGAGCGCGGCGGCTCGATGCTCATCCCCGTCTTCGCCCTCGGGCGTTACCAGGAACTGCTTACGATTTTCGACTACGCCCGCAACCAGGGCCGCCTCTGCCCCTGCCCGATCTACTCCTCCGGGCTGGGCATGGACCTGTGCGACTATTTCGACGACATCGCGAAGAAGACCCGGCATATCAACTTCACCCGCACAGTCCTCAAGACCCTGCGGGTGCAGAAGACGCCCAAGAAGGTCGTGCCCGGCGTCGACCCCAGGCAGAACGGCATCTACCTGCTCAGCAGCGGCATGCTCGTGGAGCGCACGCCCTCCTACCTCATGGCCTCCTGCCTCGCGGCCCATGCGCACAACACCATCGGCTTCGTCGGTTACTGCGATCCCGATACGCCCGGAGGCCGCCTGATGGCCACGCGTCACGGCGACAAGTTCCTCTTCGAGACCCTCGACTACGAGACCAAGATCAACTGCAAGGTCGAGCGCTTCGAGCTCAGCGGCCATGCCGACCGCGAGGAGCTGGTCGAGTTCGCCCTGCGCCGCGAACCACGCGCCATCGTGCTCAACCACGGGGATCCCGATGCCCGCGCCTGGTTCGCCGCCGAATTCGCCCGCAGCGCCCCGCACATCAAGGTCACCGATCCCACCCCGCTTCAGCAGGTCGAGATCTGAGCGTTAACCACGCAGTCCGCTTGTAGGGACGGAGCTTGCGGTCCGTCCCGCCTCAGCCGTCCCCATACAGTCGTAGGAGCGTGCTTGCACGCGATTCAGAGTGCACATCGCGTGCAAGCACTCTCCTACGGCGGACCCCCGAGCGCAGGTCGCGTGCAAGCACGCTCTTGCTACGACGAACACCGGAGTTCGTGCTCTGCCAGAGCGCGACGCGGTACGAGCGCACCCTCACGGCTCAGTGGTAGTCGTGGCTGCCCTGCTGCGGCAAACCGCCACCCGTCAGCGGCGCTATCGACTCCGCCAACACATGGACCACGCCCCGCTCGTTCTGTACCCTGCCGGTGATGACAAGCGCGGGCTCCAGGTTGATGACCATCCGGCTGTCTTCGAAAAGCTGTGGCCGCACGATCGCGTTGGCCAGGCCGGTCTCGTCCTCGATGGTGATGAAGCACACTCCCTTCGCCGTGCCGGGACGTTGCCGGGTGATGACAGCCCCACCGATCTTCACCAGAGTGCCGGGCTGGGCACGCGCCAATTCCGCCGCCGGCCACAGGTCGGGCATCTGCGCCCGGAGCAGCTTCATGGGATGGGCGCCGGTGGTCAGCGACAGGTGCGCATAGTCGGCCTGCACGCGCTCCAGCGGCTGCATCGGCGCGAGCGGCCCCGGGCTGGAGTCCTGCTGGAGCGCGGCATGGCGGAAGAGGTCGTCGCCCTCGTGCACCTCCTCCACTTTCCACAGCGCCGCCCGGCGATGCCCGGCCAGAGCGTTGAACGCCCCCGCCCCGGCGAGCGAGCGGCGCTCAGTCGCCGTGAAATCTGTACGGCGCAACAGGTCCGCCAGCGAGGTGAAAAGCCGCTGCCGCCGCTCCTCCAGCAGAGTGCGCACCGCCGCCGCCCGCACCCCGTGCACCGACAACAGCCCCAGGCGTATCGCCTGGTCGGTTTCAACCCGGCAGAGGGCATCCGAGAGCTGGACGCACACCGGCAGCGTCTGCACACCGCGCCGGCGCGCGTCCTGCACCAGAGTGGCGGCCGAGTAGAAGCCCATGGGCTGGTTGTTGAGCAGCGCCGCGTAGAACGCCGCCGGCCGGTGCACCTTCAGCCAGGCCGAGGCGTAGGCGATCAGGGCGAACGACAGCGCGTGCGACTCCGGGAAACCGTACAGCGCGAACGACGCCAGCGATTTCAGGATATGCGCGATGGCCTCCTCTCCCACGTTGTTGCGCCGCAGCGCGGCGCGCAGCCGGGCGTCCATGCGCTGCATCCGCTCGGGCGAACGCGTGAAGCCGATGGCGCGGCGCAGCTCGTCGGCCTCCGCCGCGCTGAAGCCGCCCAGCTCCATCGCGATGCGCAGGATCTGCTCCTGGAATAGCACCACGCCCAGCGTGCGCTCGAGGATGGGCCGCATCCGCTCGTCGGGATAGGTGACCGGCGCCAGCCCGGCACGACGCTGCAGATACGGGTTCACCGCCTCGCCGTGGATGGGCCCGGGGCGCACGATCGCCACCTCGATGGCGAGGTCGTAGAAGGTCGCCGGTTTCATCCGCGGCAAGGTGGCCATCTGCGCGCGGCTCTCGATCTGGAACACCCCAACGGTGTCCGCTTCCTGGATCAGCTTGAAGGTCGCCGCATCGTCCTTGGGCAGGTGGGCGAGATCCACCGGCTGGCCGCGCTCCGCGCAGATCGCCAGCGAGTCCTGCAACACCGCCATCATGCCCAGCCCGAGCAGGTCCACCTTCACCAGCCCCATGTCCTCGCAGTCCGATTTGTCCCACTGGAGCACCGAGCGCCCGGGCATGCGGGCGTTCTCCAGCGGCACGAACTGGTCGAGGGTCCCCGCGCTCAGCACCATGCCGCCGGAGTGCTGCCCGAGGTGGCGCGGCAGCCCGTGCACCTGCCGGCAGGTATCCACCAAGGCCCGAAACCGCGGATGCTCCGGCGGGATGCCGGCGCCGCGCAACTGCTCCTCAAGCTGGAGCGATTGCGGGAAGTCGCCGGAGTGGAAGAGGCTGCTGAAGCGGTCCAGCACGTCGTCGGGCAGGCCGAGCACCTTGCCCACCTCGCGCATTGCGCTGCGGCCCCTGAAAGTGATTACGTTGGCCGTCATCGCCGCGCCACGCCGGCCGTAGCGGCGGTACACCTCCTGGATCACCTCCTCGCGCCGCCCCTCGCTGGGCAGGTCCAGGTCGATGTCCGGCCAGTCGGTGCGCCCCTCGGAGAGGAAGCGCTCGAAGAGCAGCTTGCCGGCGATCGGATCCACCGCGGTGATCCCCAGGGCGTAGCACACCGCGCTGTTGGCCGCCGAGCCGCGGCCCTGTACTAAGATTCCACGGCTGCGGGTGAACACGCACAGGTCCCACACGATCAGAAAATACCCGGCAAACCCCAGTTTCCCGATGAGCTCCAGCTCGTGGTCGAGTTGGCGTCGCACCGCGCCCTCCACGCTGCCATAGCGCTGCTGGGCGCCGAGGTAGGTCATCTTGCACAGATACGAGTTCTGGTCCTCGCCTTCGGGTACCGGGAAATCGGGGAAGCGGTAGCCGAGGTCGGCCATGGTGAACTCCAGTCGCGCCGCCAGCCGCGAGGTGTTGGCGATCGCCTCGGGCAGGTCGGCGAAAAGCTCGGCCATCTCGGCGGCGCCCTTGAGTGCGCGCTCGCTGTTGGCCTCCAGCAACCGCCCCGCCGCATCCAGGGAGGTGTGCTCGCGCAGGCAGGTGAATACATCGGCCACCCGGCGCGCCTCCGCTGTGGCGTAGAGCACGCCGTTGGTCGCCAGCAGGGGCAAACCCGCGCCCCGGGCCCAGTCCACGAGGAACTCGTTCTCCTCAACCTCCTCCGGCACGAGGTGGCGCTGGAGCTCCACGTAGAGCCGCTCGTCTCCGAAGATCTCACGCAAGCGCAGCCCGGCCTCCGCCGCCGCAGCGCAGCCGCGGGTGCGCCAGGCGCGGCGCAGCGGGCCGTGCTCGTCGCCGGTGAGGGCGACCAGGCCCTCGTTGCCGGCAGCCAGTTCGTACCACGCCACGCTCCCCTCGCCCTTGGGTGCGCGCAGGTTGGCCGTAGTGAGCAGACCACACAGGTTGCGGTAACCGGCCTGCGTCGCGGCGAGCACGGGCAACGCGGTGCCGTCCTCCATCGGCAGTTCGCAGCCCACCAGCGCGCGGATACCCGCCTCCTTCGCCGCCATGTGCAGGCGCACCGCCCCGTACACCCCGCCGCGGTCGCACAGCGCGAGCGCCGGCATCCCCAGGTGCCCGGCCTCGGTGGCGAGGGCGTCGGGCATGGAGCCCCCGCGTAGCCAGGAAAACGCACTACGGGCGTGAAGTTCCACATAGCTCATTAGTCCAGTTCCCCCTCCACGCACCAGCCCTCGGCCGAGTGCGCCAATTGATACAGGCCGCCCTGCTCCAGCTCGACCTGCCAGACCTCCACCGCCCACGCGTCCGGTTTCCACCAGTCGCCCGAGGAGAGCCACGGCCCCTGCGTCGCCCGCACCTCACCGGCCACCAGCCCGCTGTCCACCCGCACCGGCCGCGTGCCGGCAAGCTGGACGCGCGCCGCCCACGCCGGCCGGAACCGCCGCAGCGCAAGGCCCCGCGGCGGGTGCACCGGCGGTGCCTCCGGCAGCGGCACGGCGTCGGCGGGTTTCTCCAGAAGAACGGCGTCGGGCCTGTGGGTATCGTGCAACACCGGCGTGCCCACGCGCCCCTCGCCTACCAGCGCGCCCAGGCGGGCCAAGTTCTCCCAATACGCCGCCGCATCCCGCAGCCCCGCGTCGAAGAGCCCTCCCTGTTTCCGCGCCGGCCGGCAGGGTGTGGCAACCAACCGGGCCCCGACCACGCGGGCGACCGTGCGCACCGTCTCCAGATGGGCCTGGAACACGCGCATCCAGCCGTCGACGTCGGCGCCAGGCTCCGGCAAACGCAACTCGCGGCGGTAGTCGGTCTCGTCCTCGAGCAGCAGGGTTAGTGTGAGCTTCTCGGCGACAAAAGCCTCGGCGCGCAGCTCCAGCGCCACGCACTCGGCAAACCGCCGCAGGCGAAACAGCAGCGGCTCCATCGACTCGATGGGCGGCTCATAGGTCCACTCCGCCCCGAAGCGTTTCGCCGGCTCAGTGAGGCGCAGCGGACGCGTGGTCTCGCCGGCGGCGCGCTCCCACAAGCGCACTCCATCGGTGCCCAGCCGCTGGCCGATCTCGGCCTTGGGCAATGCGGTGAGGTCGCCCAGCGTGTGAATACCCCACCCTTGCAACACCGCCGCCTGCCCTGGCGTGGGCTCGGCGAAGGCCAGCGGCAACGGTCCCAGGAACGCGGCCGAGTTGCGCACCACCAGCACCGGCTGGGCGCAGCGCGCCGCGCAGGAGGCCAGGTGCGGTGTGTCCGCCGCTCCGATGCGCACCGGCAGGCCGGCCGTGGCCAGCTCGGCAACACAGCACCGCATCTGCCCCTCGGTGCGCGCGGCGTCCGCCCCCTGCAGGTCCACCGTCACCCAGCCCGGCCCGGTGGCTTCGACACGTGGCGACAGGGTGAAGGCTACGGCCAGCAGCAGGCGCCCGGCCTCGCTTTCGGCCACCGGGTCGCGTTGCCGCAGCAAAATCCCGGGACAGCGCGCCATCGCCAGCGGCGCGGTAATCCCCGGCGCCACTCCCACGGCCTCCGGGGACACCTCCACCACGGTGGCCCGGCGGCCTTCCCCCTCGATCAACGCCACCGCCTTTGCGGCCAGAGCCGGATCGGCCCGGCGCAGGGCGTTGAGGGAAAAGTTGCGCACCAACAATACCGCGTAGTTCATCCCGCACGCTCCTCCCCGGCCTGGGCGTATCCGCGGTCTATATCCACGGTGATGTTGTCGACCACCGCCTCCCGCAGGAGCCGAAGCGCGGCCAACCCGTGGCGCGCCGTGAGCACCAGCCGCCAAGCGACCGCAGGCACCAGCGGCTGTGGTGTTTTGATGAGCACCGCGCCGCCGGTCTGCGCGGCGCGGTGCATCCGGTGCCAGAGCGTGGCGGGAATGCGCCGCAGCTCGCGTTGCGCACAACCGCACAGGTCGACGATAACGACGACGTAGTTGCCATCGCGTACCAGCAGGTCCGCTGCGCCGAGCGCCTGTGCCACGGTGGCGCAGCGCACCCACACGAGGTGACGCAGCGCATCGGGCGGCGCACACTCAGGGGCGAACGCATCGGCGCCGTCCACCAGCGCCACGCGTTGGCGGGCGCCGCGGGTCGTCCGTAGCAGTTGCATGAGCAGCGACTGCCCGCCGCACCCCGGCTCCGCCACGACCAGTTCCGTCAACCTCCCCAGCGCCAAGCCACCGCCCAGCGCCTCGTCCATGGCCGGCACGCCGGTGGGCACGAAGCCGCCGGGATTCCCAGACTTCCCGGGAAAACGCGAGGCGAGCAACTGGCGCAAATCGGCGACGGATACGGGAGGGCGGGCCATGTTGTGGTGGGCCTTCGGAGTCACAATCCATTCATTTGTAGGAGCGTGCTTGCACGCGATTCTGGGCGAATACCTCGTGCGCGCACACTCCGCCAACGCGCAATCGACGATGGTTCGGGAGTGAACCGCGGCCCAATGGCATACCCGGTTTCGCCACGAATGCGGGATACATACAGAGAAGTTCTAGAATCCATTCGCATGGCGCGCCTCACTCCACGTTGCGCCGAATCACTCCGACCACCACGCCCTGCGACTCCAAGCCCTGCTCGGGCACGATGTCGGCATAGCGCTCGTTCTCGGCTCGGAGCACCGACCGGCCGCCCTCCCGCACCAGGCGTTTGAGGGTCGAGCTGGTGCCGTCGACCAGCGCGGCGATGATCTCGCCCACCCTCGGCTCCCGGCGCTCCAGGACGACGATGTCGCCATCCACAATGTGGGCACCGATCATCGAGTCGCCCCGCACTCGCAGTGCCCAGAGCAGATGGGGCTTCCGGCCGCCCACGCCGAAGAGGGCCGGATCGATGGCGATGGTCTCCTCGGGTTGCTGCTCCTGCTGGTCGGGCAGCCCGGCGGGGATGGCGCCAAAGATCGGCAACTCGAAGAGGTGGCCCTGCACCTCGCGGGCCTGCAGGCCCCAGCGGCCGTCGATGCGTTTGGATACCTGGCCCTTGTTGGCCAGCGCGCGCAGGTGGCACACGGCGGCATTCTGGCTGCCGAAGCCGAACTGGCGCTGGATGTCGCGGGAGGATGGAGGCGTGGAGTGGGTCGCCTCGAACGAACGGATGAAATCGAGCACCGCCTGCTGTTTTTCCGTGAGCATACTGTTCTAGTGAACAGTACCGCAGGGGAAAGCAAGCCCCGGGAGGAATCCGAGTAGCGGTGACGGTGAAACAAGAGGCTACCGGGGCCGAATTGGGAATTAGGGACAGTTCTGGGCCTCTGAATCGCGTGCACGCACGCTCCTACCAATGCATGGTTACGGCTCTGTCATCTTCCGCTCTTTGTTGCCTTCGTTTCCTTCTGTGAACTGCTCTTTTTAGGCTCAGCGTTCGCCCCTCAAACGCGCGGAATCGAGGGGGGGGGGGGGGGGGGGGGGGTAACCGGGGCCGACCCGGCCGCGAGGCGCCCCTTTTGGTCAAGTGCTCGGCCGGCAAACCGGTGTGGGCGGCCACGATGGCCACGTCGTCGCAGAGCAGCACCCAAGCCTTCACCCCCAGCGCACTGCCCAGTTTCTCCACCGTGGCCAACGCAGGCAGGGCCGCCCGGCCTATCTCGATGAGCTGGTAGTGCTTATAGTCGCAACCCGCCCGCTCAGCCAGTCGCTCCTGGGTAAGCCCACAACGCGCGCGCAGCAGCCGCAGCAACGGGCGGAAGTACGGGTAAGGCGCGACGGCTGGCATGCGCTGCGAGAGTAGCGGTAGCGCGCAAGAGAAACACCTTGCCCAAACACGGTGTTGCGTATCGGTTGGCCTTCGACCGCATTCCGGCGCCGCATCACCTCCGCCCATTCTCCAGCCTGCGGCAGCCAACTTCCACACTTCGCCACTTCGCATGAAAAGACTCCGTTCTCCAAAACTTCTCGCTACCGCCGCCGTGCTCATCGGCGGGCTAGCCATTGTCGGCGGACTCGCCGTTCGCCGGCCCGTCCTCGACTCCGCCGTGACAACGCCCGCCAAGGCGCATTCGACGCGCTCGCTGCATGTGTCCGCAGGCTTCGTGCCTGCGGCCTCTGCGGTGTTGCTGGCGCCGGTTGCGCTGCCTTCGGTCCCTGAGCGCCAGTTGGCCTCCGCTCAGATCCGCCAGGTTCTGCCCAGCGTCCAGTACGCGCAGAAGGACTGGCGTCAGTTCTCCCCGGATAAGCTCACCGTGGAAGCCGTTCCCGGTTGCCCGGTCGAGTTCGAGGTGCAGTCCGTGAAGATGGGTGGCCCCCGTGGCGATATGCTGGTGTGGCGTGGTGCGGCACCTGGCATTCCGGGCTCGATGTTCATTTCGGTGGCCTCTGAGCACGCTTGGACTGGTTCATTGATTGTTCCTGGCGCTGATGAGCAGCGCATTTTCGTGGGCGGCGACTCCGCTAGGGTCGAAACTGCGCTTTCCGGTATCTGTGGTAACGCCGACGTTTCCCCGCTCCTCGCAAATGCTCTCCCTGCTTCCACGGTGCCGGTCATGGCGGCGGCTCCTACATCGATTAATACATCGGATGTGATGTATTTCTATACGCCTGAGGTCGAGCTGAAATGGATACCCTACGTCACGTCGGGCGATAGTGTTCAAATAGCGATGGACCGTCTGGGTACTCTCGATATGGAAATCTGCAATCAGTATCTTGTGCAGAGCGGGGTGAATAACCTTACATGGCGCTATGTCGGGTCGTACCTTCTGCCGACTGATTATGCACTGGATGCGACGATGGAGGGGATTTTGGCGTCGTTTGCTGGAAATTCGACGGTTAGTGCACAGATGGATAGACTTGCTGCGGACCAAGCTGTGTTGCGCTTGCAAGAGGTCCGGACTTCTACCCAGGGCGGTGTAGCGATTGCGAATATGCCGGGCCATCACGCATATGTGCCGACCAACGGGGGCGCGGAGACTCTCGCCCATGAGATGGGGCACAACTTTAACTGTCATCACGACCGCCAAACTCTGTCGGCTTCTGATAATGATGGCAAATACTACTACGGGTATCGCTTTACTTGGCACGGGCATGAGAGAGGTACGATCATGTCTTACGCAAACTCTTCGATTCCCTACTTCTCGAATCCCGATATTCAGATTTCGAGCAGCTTGATCGAAGCCGGTACGAGCGAACTGATCACAATTGGAGCGATTGGTGCGAAGGCTGCGGATAACGCCCGGGTGTTGCGCGAGGGCGCTGCGGCGATGGCGGCGACTCGTTCACCCGAATCGGTGCCAATTATTAGCACGCAGCCGACTGGTGCGACTATCACAGCTGGGCAGTCGCTTACTTTGTCAGTGACAGCCACTGGGTAACACCTCGCCTATCAATGGAAGAAGGATGGAGTCGCTATCCTTAACGCTACCTCTGCATCCTACTCGAAGACCGCATCCCTTACCGACACCGGTTCCTATACGGTTACGGTGACCAATTCCGCAGGTAATGTCACCAGTAGCGCGGCCAGCGTGACTGTTAGGGCGGTCCCTGTGACGCCTCCCGTAACGCCTCCTAACTCTGGCGGTGGTGGCGGCGGTGGTTCGATGAGCGAGTGGTTTGTCGCTGCTTTGGCCGGGCTCTATGGCCTTCGCCGCCTGACACGGCGCGGGTAAGCCATTGGCAAAATCCCACGATTTCCAAGGGGCGCGACTTCACGGTCGCGCCCCTTTTGTGCGCTTGGGCTGCAAGGGGGTGCAACGGCAGTCCCTGGCGCGTAGCGAGATTGCGAGCGGATAAAGCGATTCTTTCAAAAATATGGTCGGTCAGCGCGCGGAATCGCTCGGTTTGGGGAAAAATCACGACAACCTGGCACAGAATCGTTCGATTCGCCGCTTTTTGCGGTCTTCCCCAGAGAAAATAGGCGGTTTTTCAGTCCAAAGGCGTCCATTTCCCCGCAGATCGACCGTATTTTTCGAAAACCGAGCATATCCGCGCGCAGATCGACCATTCTTTTCGAAAACCGACCATTCCTTCTCGCGGATCGACCATTTCAGCATGCAGATCGACCGCATTTTCCCGCTATCGACCATTCCTGCTCGTAGCTCCGCCATAATGTGGCGCATCGCCGGGTACTGAGCCAGAAGCGAACCGCTCGGAGAGCGGTCCTATAGCCGGGCGAGATTTCCTCGCCTCTGCGTTGTCCCCTCCGGGCTTCTCGGTCTCCGCCTCCCGATTTCCGGGTTCCACTCCCGCCTTCGGCACTCCTCTTCGTTCTTCGTTAGCTCCGCCGCCACCGCCACGCCCAAGTGGTATAGACTCACGGCACGCCCCTATAATCGTACTAAATGGCCGCCTAAATACAGTATCCTCTGCGAACTCCTTGTGCTCTCTATGGCCTCAGCGTCCAACTACTTCGTTTAGGTGCAGCTGTTCACTTCACCTAGCCAAGTCGCCCGCCGCCGCAGGGCCCCCATCGCCCCGATCGGCCCGGCCTATTCAGTAATCGTAAAGCCCCGGATCGCGCATCGGAGCACCGAGCCGGGAGCCACCCATCCCGCCCATACCACCGGAGTGTGCGTCGCCCTCCCCCTCCTCGGGAAAAGCTCCGCCCATCTGCTCCTCAAGTGAGTCAGGATCGGAGCCCTCCTCTAGTTTGCGCACCACCTCCTCCATCTGCTCGTCGAGCTTCTCGCCGGTCAGTTCCGACATGCGCCGCATCATCCGGCCCATCGCGCGCGGGTCGTTCTCATCCACTCCGTCCATATCTCGTTCCATTTCGGAAAACGCCGACTCCATGCGCGCATCCTCCGGCTCGCCGCCCTCCGCGGCGTCGCCCCCCGCAGGAGACGCCCCAAGGTCGGCCTGCGAAGGCCCCTCCTTGGCAGGCTCCGGATTGCGCCCCGTGATGGCGAAGGCCGACATGATGCGTTCCATGTGGAAGGCTGGATTATCCGGGCACTGCGGCAGGATCTGCCCCTGGGCGAGGGTCTTGGCGAAGAACTGGTAGATCTTGTGGTTCTCCGGGCAGTAGTACTCGTAGATCGGCATGGTGCCGCTATGTACCCGTAGCGCCCGTAGCCACAAGCCGGAACTGGCGGGAGCGAGCGAACCGGGGGCCTCGGAGCAGCCGAACCATCCCGGAAGTGCAGCTCTGGCCACCACCTAGTGTGAACGGCTTCAGTACAGCACCCGGCCACTCGACGGGGCGGCGCGCCACCTGGGGAAGCGGCTTTCCGGCGTACCACCCATTCCAGACCGCCTTCAAGATGAGGCCCTAGCGGCACGCAAGCCCGCGCCTACTCGGGCTCGGGATTCGTCTCCCACCTCCAATCCTCAATGCCGCTCGCCGTTTCCCCAATACAAGCCCACGGCCGTCAACTCATCGTCTGGATGATCCGCACGATGGGCAGAAACAACGCGATCACGATGGTGCCCACCGTCAGCGCTAGAAATACGATCATCAGCGGCTCCAGCAGCGAGGTGAGCCCGCCCACTGCGGTATCCACCTCATCGTCATAGGCGTCGGCCACCCGGACCAGCATCTCGGCGAGGGCGCCGGTCTCCTCGCCCACCGACACCATGCTCACCAGCATATCCGGGAAACACTGCGTAGCCGCCAGCGCCGCCGCCACCGCCGAGCCGCCCTGCACTCGCCCATGCACTGCGGTGAGCGCGGCGGCGAGCACCGCGTTGCCGCAGGTGTCGCGCGCAATCTCCAGGGCCTGCAAGATCGGGACGCCGTTGGCCATGAGCGTGCCCAGCGTGCGGGCGAAGCGCGCCACCGCCGTGCGTCGCACCAGTTCCCCCACCAACGGCGTAGCCAACAACAACGCACCCACCCACTGCTGGCCCCGAGCCGTGGCCCGCAGCGCCGCCTGCAGGGCGCACGCCCCGCCCAGCACAAGCACGATCCACAGGACATTCCCCCCGATGAAGGAGCTCGCCTCCATGACCGCCTGGGTGAGGCCGGGCAGCGGGGCGCCATGCAATTGCTCGGCGAAAATCACCCGAAACTTCGGGACGACGAAGAGCATCAGCGCGGCTACGATCAACACCGTCACCGTCATCACGGCAGCCGGGTAGCACATCGCGGCAAGGATACGCCGGCGGATACGCTCGGCCTTCTCCATGAACCGCGCGAGCTGCAGCAACACCACCTCCAGCCGCCCGCCCGCCTCCCCGGCGCGCACCATGCCCACGTAAAGCTTGGGGAATACTCGCGGGTGCCGCCCCAGCGCTGCCGAGAAGCTCTCGCCTGCGGCGATGGCCTCGCCCAGCTCCTCGATGATCCGGCGCAGCGCCGGCTGGCGCTCCTGGCGCCCGAGCACCTGGAGGCTGCGCAGCAGGGGCAGCCCGGCCTGCACCAGCGTACCCAGTTGGCGGGTAAACTCCCCCAGCACCCTCGCGCCCACCGGCCGGCCCAGGACGAGCGGGTGGTGCCTGCGCGCCCCGGCGGGGAGCTCTGTATCGGCGGCGGCCTCCGCAGCCACGCAAGTCGGGAACAGACCGGACTGTTTCACCTGCGCCGCGGCCTGCTCGGCTGTGGGGGCCTCAAGCACCCCGCCTCGCTCGTTTCCCGTCTGGTCGATCGCCGTGTAGTGGAACCTTGCCATGGCCTCCATCTCCGCCTGCAGATATGCCCACACCCGCCCGCGGAGTGAAGCGGAAACTCGGATGCACAGCGGGGCAACCCAGTCGCTGGGCCCCCCCCGGAAGCACTGCGCCCGCAGCAGAGAGGAAGAGCTTCCGTACCGAGCACCAGTGCTCCACCGTGCGGGAGCAAAGCGCTTCAGCTACGGCGACAGATTCACCAGTCGCGGGTTCGCCTTCGCTCGAACCAGGATACTCACCGGGGGGGACCGCCGGCACCGCCCTACTCCACCATTACGCGGAAACCGATCGTGCGGGCCCGCTCCAGACGGCTGCGCCTGACCACCGGCACCTTCACCAGATCCTCCGTGGGCTCGGCATAGGAACCGCCGGCCACCGGCGACAGCTCGGCCCCGGCGGTGTCGGGCTCCAGCCACTCGGCCACGTTCCCCAACAGATCGAAGAATCCGGAGGCATTGGCCGTCCCGGTACCCACGGCACGGGGTTTCTCCCGGCTGCGTTCCAGCGCCCAGACCTGGGCCGCCAGCGCGTCGCCGGCCGGCACGGTGCCCAGCGCCGCGCGGAACTCCCCTTCGTTGGGCAGACGTACCGGGCGCGCGAGCACCCAGGAGAGCCGCCGGCAGAACTCTGCGGCATCCGCGGCGCTCACCGACTCCACTGGCAGGTCGTCGCCGGGCTGCCGGCTAGGATTGGCCTGCATGACCTGGCGGTACAGCTTTTGCGATACCTCGGTGGCCTGCAGCTTGGCCCCGCGGCCGCCCACCGGCAGGAAGGCGCCGGCCAGCGAGCCGAGCAGCGGCTCGAGCTCCTCGCTCTGCAGCAACAGAAAATTGAATTTCAACCGCAGTTCGGGGTCGAGCCTGCGGCTGCGCGGCAGGCGGGTGAAGATCGCGTCGTTGAGCTCCGCCCCCTTTTTGAGCTTCTCCCTTACGCACACGAGCTTGCGCTCCCGCAGCGAGGCGGCGACTTCGCGGTCGAGCTGGGCGATCTGCCGGGAGGGCTCCGCGCAGAGTTCGGTCTGGCGGGCCACCTCCAGTGTGTCCACCCGTTCAGTGGAGACATGGCGGCTGCGGGGAAACTCGGTATTGAGCCTCTGCTGCGTGGCGGCGGCCTTCTCGAAAAGCGCCACGGCTTGCGAAGACTGCCCGCTGGCCTGGGCGTCGGCGGCCTGGGTGGAAAGATCCATCACCTCGCCCAGCAGGCCCGTGGAGTCCAGCGTGGCGATCTCGTCCTGGATCTTCTCCAGCGTATTGAGGCTGGCGAACTGAGTGCGGCCGAATTCGCGGTTGAGCCGCAGCTGCAGCTCGTGGGCTCGATGGTAGGCGGCGAGGGCCTCGGTGGTCTTCTTCGCGTCGCGCAGCTTCTCGGCCTCCACCAACTGGCCAGCCAACTCCGCATTGATAGGCTCAGCCTCAAGCCGGTCGATATCCTGGGCCAACATCGTCTCCCGCGCCAGGTCGCGCCCCACCCCCGACTGGTGCTGGTTGAGCATGCGCTGCAGCTCCACCGCCGCACGCAACTGGGCCACTCCCTCGTCGTGCTTTCCGGAGGCCAGCAGTTCGCGCCCGGCCGTCTCAGCCGTCTGGGAACGCGACACAACCGTGCGCAGCCACGCCGCGTCGTACAGCGCCTGGAGATCCCGCAGCCGCAGTTCCTGCTCGACGGCGGTGTTCGCTGTGGCGCGCATCCACTCGGTCTGGAAATCGATCGCCCGCTGCAGTTGCAGCAAATCCGCCTCGGTCGGCTGGCGGCGGGCTCCGATGCGCACGAACTCCTGCTCCAACGCAACGCTGTCGGCCATCAAGCGCACCATCGCTGGATCGCGGGGATCGGCCGCGGTGGCCGGTTGCACCGGCCGGCCCAAACCCCACCAGAACACCCCGCCCACGATCACCACCACTACAGCCCCGGCCCCAAGCCAGGGAAGACGGCGCTGCCAGACGGATGAGCGGGAGGAGGAACGTCGGTGGGCTCGCATACGCCCCCAAGAAAAGGCGCTGGTTGACCAAAAAGCAACGCGCCGCTGCAGCCTGCGTTGAGTCCATGGCTACACCTACCGGGTGCGGCGAGGGACCTGCCAACGGAGGATACTGGTAATGATGTCTGCCCACGCCTCGACACTGGGTTGTGCGGTTTGGGCGCTATCTGGCGCAACCATCCAGGCGCTTCCCGTTGCGCCCAGTGCCCGAACTCCGGGGGCGGCCCTAGGAGCCTGTCGGACTTTGAGCACCCAAAGCGGCTACAGGAACGTATACGAGTTCGCGGCGCGGCTATTTGGCAACGAAATGAGAATACGAGGCTTCAATTCGCGCTTATTGAGACTGGAGGCCGAAGTCCGACAGGCTCCTAGGTGCAGGATCGTACGCGATGCAGAACGCCGAAAGCGTGCGAGCACCCTCCTGCAACTGGCTACAGTTGGTCCCCGGGCACAGGAGCTCCCGCGCGTTCCGCTACCATGCCGATGGCCCAGGTAGCGAGGCGCTCCGGTTGGAAACCCACGGATACCAGGCGCTCGCCCTCGATCATCTTCGATTCCAGCCCCCGCTGCCCACAACCGCCACCGACCACAGAGGAGCGGTATCCTACATTACCATCACCCGGAGGTTGGCGTGGCGACGCGCTCGCGACGCGGCCAGCTCCAGGAGGTAATCCAGCGCTTCGCTGTAAGCGGAAAGCCGGCGGCGGGTCCAGCGACAGCCGGGAGGGCAGAAAGCGGAGCGCAGATTGGTGATGAGCAACGTGGCCTCGCCGTAGGGGGCTATGCGCTTGAGCAGATCGACCACCTGCTGGCGCGACCAAAGCGAATCGGGGGCGGCGGGACTCTGGGCTGCGTCCCAATGGGCAAAGCCGCAGGCGTTGTCGTTGTCGTCGTCGCATCCGAGGCGACGCTGCAACTCCTGCACGGCGGCGGCGAAACCGGCGGCCCCGAGGGCGGGGCCGGCGTCGGCCAGGGCCTGGTCGATACCGGCCTTCAACTGCTCGGCAAAATAGAGGTCCTGGCCTGTCACCCCCGCGAATACGGTGTTGAGCAGGTGCAGGGCGGGGAGGTCGGGGTGCGCGCTCATGGCTTGTGCTTCACCAGCCGCTGGAGCTCGTCCATGAACTCGTTTACGTCGCGAAACTCTTTGTACACACTGGCGAACCGCACATAGGCGACCTTGTCGATGGTGCGCAGCCGCTGCATACAGGCCTCGCCCACCGCGCTGCTGGGGATCTCGGTGCCAAACTGCGCCTCGAGCTGGTCGGTGATGTCCTCGACGGTCATGTTGATCTGCTCGAGGTCCACGGGGCGCTTGTGGCAGGCGGCCCGGATGGCGCGCACGAGTTTCTCGCGGTCGAAGGGCTCGCTGCGCCCGTCGCGCTTGATGATCACCAGATCCTCCCGCACCACCATCTCAGTGGTGGTATAGCGGTGACCACATTCGAGGCATTCGCGGCGCCGGCGGATGGTCGTGCCCTCGCGGCTGATGCGAGAGTCGATCACCTTGTCGTCGATGGAAGTGCACTTGGGGCAGCGCATGAGGGGAGGGGAAAGGCTGAACGCTGAAGAATGAAGGCTGAAGTCGGAAACCGGAGGAGGGGGGCGGGGCGGAGGACCTAAGGTAGAAGGCTGAACGCTGAAGGCGGAAGTCGGGAGAATTTAGTCAGCGTGGTAGGGCGCGGGGAAGTATCGGCGGCTCTGGTGGTTCTACACTCTGCATTCTCACTTCTGCATTGGCGCACCGCGCGTATCAACCCAGCGTAAGGAAATTTTCGAGCAGGCGCATGCCGCCCTCGGTGGCGATCGACTCGGGGTGAAACTGCACGCCCCACACCGGCAGCTCGCGGTGACGCAGCCCCATGATCTCGCCCTCGGCAGTCTCTGCAGTGATCTCCAGGCAGGCCGGCAACGACTCGCGCTCGACCAGCAACGAGTGGTAGCGGGTCGCGGCGAATGGGCTGGGCATGCCGCGAAAAACGTCGGTGCCGCGGTGCAGGATCGGCGAGGTCTTGCCGTGCATGAGCCGGCCAGCGCGCACCACTCGTCCTCCGAAATAGTGGCCGATGGACTGGTGCCCCAGGCAGACGCCCAAGATGGGTTTCACCCCGGCAAAGGCTTTGAGGATACCGAGGGTCACTCCCGCCTCCGCCGGCGAGCACGGTCCGGGGGAGAGCAGCACGCGATCGGGATTGAGCGCGAGCGCCTGCTCGGGGGTGATCTCGTCGTTGCGGAACACACGCTGCTCGACGCCCAGTTGACCGAAGTACTGGACGAGGTTGAAGGTGAACGAGTCGTAGTTGTCGATGACGAGCAGCACGGGAGGATTATCAGAGGGGCGGCGCGGGCCGGGTCAAGCGCGCGGGGGTGCGAGTTATTGACATCCACCGGCATGCACGCCGCTCTCCTTGCCCAACCGCTACGGTCCATGCCCGAACATTTTCAACTGCTCCACACCGACACTGCCACAGCGGCCCGCCGAGGGCGGCTGCAGACCCGCCACGGGGTCGTGGAGACGCCGATCTTCATGCCGGTGGGCACCCAGGCCACCGTGAAGTCGATCACCCCGGTGCAGATCCGCGAGGTGGGCGCACAGATCATCCTGGGCAATACCTACCACCTCAACCTGCGCCCCGGTTCGGAGCTCGTCGCCAAACTCGGCGGACTCCACCAGTTCATGGGCTGGAACGGCCCCATCCTCACCGACAGCGGCGGCTTCCAGGTATTCAGCCTGGCGAAACTGCGCGACGTGCGCGAGGACGGCATCGCCTTCCAGTCGCACCTCGACGGCGCCAACCTCTTCCTGGGACCGCGCGAGGTCATGCGTATCCAGCAAAACCTCGGCTCCGACATCGCCATGGTCATCGACGAGTGCCCGCCCTGGCCGTGCTCACGCGACGAGGCCGCCGCCGCCGTGGCCCGCAGCCGCCGCTGGGCCTGCCAATGCCTGGGCATCGCCCGCGACACCGGCTGGCTGGCCGCCGGCCACCACCTCTTCGGCATCGTGCAGGGCTCCACCTTCGCCGATCTGCGAGAAGAGGCGGCCGCCGGTCTGCGCGAACTGGATTTTCCCGGCTACGCCGTGGGCGGGGTGAGCGTGGGCGAGCCCGAGCCAGAGATGCTCCACCAGGTGGGTGCCACCACCCCGCACCTACCCGCCGACCGCCCCCGCTACGCCATGGGCCTGGGCACGCCGCCGCAACTGCTCAAGATGATCGCCCTGGGCATCGACATGTTCGACTGCGTGATGCCCACCCGGGTGGCGCGCAACGGGCTGGTGTTCACCCCCGACGGACCGATGAACCTGCGCAACGAGCGTTTCCGCGAGGATCCCCGCCCGATCGTAGAAGGCCTCGACAACTACACCTGCCGCAATTTCACCCGCGCCTACCTGCGGCACCTGCAGGTAGCCGGCGAGATGCTGGCCGCCACCCTGCTCACCATCCACAACCTGCATTTCTACCTCGATCTGATGGCGCAGGCCCGGGCGCATCTGGAGGCTGGGGACTTCGCAGTGTGGTCGCGCGCCTGGATCGCGCGCTACGAGACCGGTGCGGCCGAGCGGGGCTGAGGGCGCCGGGATTGCGGAATTGAGAGTGCGGAGTGCGCGGCAGAGCGCATCGAGTAATGCCGTATTCGGAGAGCCGGTTAGAAACCGGCGAGGGGAGGAGAAGCTAAGTCGCTCGTAAACGCGGACTTAGTTGATGGTTAATGTCTTAGGGAGTGCCAATAGATGCAGGGAAGTGCAGCATTATGAAGCCAAATACCCCCTTTTGGCAACCCTCCGGCAACCTCAGATCAGAGCGCGCGTACCCGATAACTGGCTGCGCGGCGTGCCCGAAGTTCGGCGGAGTCTCCGCCTCATCTCTGGGCAGGACCGGGCT
>CAJCBL010000157.1 GCA_903960515.1 uncultured Verrucomicrobiota bacterium | reverse complement strand
GGCGGCGAGCCGCTGCCGGAGCCGGTGGCCCTTGGGTGAGCTGTCGGCGTGAAGGCCGGCGAAGCGGCGATGATCGGCCGGTGCTCACGGTCTGGCTGCATGGCGGAGCGCTGATGATCCAGTCGAAGACTGGACCTACTTCGGAGACCAGACCTCCGAAGTAGGACCGGTCTTTGACCGGTTCTCCGGCGTGGACTCACCGGCCGGCACGGCAGCCCGAGGTGCGGTCCATCGGCGGGCGGTCGCTGCCTGGTGGGGGCGTCGCGAAATGCTTCTGCTCCGCTCGGAAACTCGCCCTGCCCCACCGGTTTAAACGGATGATCCGGTCGGAGACCGGACCTACTTCGCCTGCAGTATTGGGATCGAGGTAGGACCGGTATTTGACCGGTTCTCCGGGGGCGGCGAGCCGCTGCCGGAGCCGGTGGCCCTTGGGTGAGCTGTCGGCGTGAAGGCCGGCGAAGCGGCGATGATCGGCCGGTGCTCACGGTCTGGCTGCATGGCGGAGCGCTGATGATCTGGCAGTACGGCGAAGCGCTGATGATCCAGTCGAAGACTGGACCTACTTCGGAGACCAGACCTCCGGAGTAGGACCGGTCTTTGACCGGTTCTCCGGCGTGGACTCACCGGCCGGCACGGCTGCCCGAGGTGCGGTCCATCGGCGGGCGGTCGCTGTCTGGTAATGGCCTCGCGAAATGCTTCTGCTCCGCTCGGAAACTCGCCCTGCCCCACCGTGGCAAACGGAAGATCCGGTCAGAGGCCGGACCTACGCTCAAGCTTCCGCCACCACCAAGATATTACGCGGTCCCGGTGACGCGCCATTGCCTCAGTAGCCGATGCGGCTGGGGTTGCCGGCCCACTCACGAAAGACAGCGACACCATCCTCGCGCAGGAGTGGCAGTTGCGGGATGCGGCGTTCAGCGGCGCTGGCGGAGAGTTCGCGGTAGAGAAAGGCGTCGTCGAAACCGATGGCGGCCGCGTCGTCACGAGTGCAGGCGTACACGATGCGGGCTACGTGGGCCCAGTACGCGGCGGCCAAGCACATCGGGCACGGCTCGCAACTGGTGTAGAGGGTGGCGCCGGTGAGGTGGAAGCGTCCCAGGGAGGCGCAGGCTTCTCGGATGGCGACCACCTCAGCGTGGGCTGTGGGGTCGTTGGTAGACGTAACCCGATTCTGACCACGGCCCATGATGCGGCCCTCGATGACGATGAGCGCCCCGAACGGGCCTCCGGCTCCGGCGGCAGCGCCCGCCCGGGCCAGCTCGATGGCCTCGCGGAGGAAAGTGCGGTCGGTATCCGAGGAGGGGCCCATCGGCGCCGACGCTAGGCAGGGGCGGGTGTCGAGGCGAGGAGGAGTTGGCCCCGCGCCAACTGTATAAGGTGACGGCCGTCAGCTTATACGGTCGGAACTTTCGGGTGGCGTCTCCTTAGCCGTGATAATGCACACCAGCGCCGAGTTTCGAGTGACTAGCGCCAAACCCCCAGTGATCGGCCCAGGACCAGGCGTGCTTCCGAGGTCTCGCTCGGCGATCAGGCCCTCGCCGCCCGGCTCTGGGCTCTCGACTGAATGAGCACAGCCTAGGGAGAGGTTCCGCCTGCAGGAATCCGGAACCGCTTGAGTTGACGGCCGTCAACTCAAGCGGTCGGGGCGGGATCGGCTATGCTGCGGATGCGGGCGACTTTGGGGTTTGTCGCTCGGCGGCTCCGACCCAATACACCGACGACCGTCTGTGTATTGGGTCGGCGGTGGCCATATTCTCGCGCCTCCGCGGCTGGGCTGGCCGCGGACGGGGCGCCGAGAATCGGAACCGGATAATGCTAAACCGGAGTTCGGGCGTTGCCGGTCCGGCCGATGTGCCTTCGGCTCCGGACCACTCCCCTTCCCCATGCCCGACGTCTATTGCTTTGGCCATGTCAGCACCGGCGTGATCGTGCGCCTCAAGGACCGCTTCCCCGCCTCGGACGGCTATGCCGAGGTGCTGGAGACACTCGATAACCACTCCGGCGAGGCCACAGGCAGCGCCTTGGTGCTCGCCCGCCTGGGCGCCAGCGTCGCCATCGAGGGCAACTGGATCGGCGACACTCCGCAGTGCCGGCGCACACTGGAGTTTCTGCACTCGCGCGGCATCGACTGCTCGGGACTGGTGGTGCGCCCCGGATACCAGGGGGTCAACGAGATCGTGGTATCCGATGCCCACTCGCGCACCGTGTTCGGCCGCTACTGCGACCTGCTCTTCACCACGCCGCAGTGGGAAACGCCCAGCGTGGAGCGAATCCGGGCGGCGCGGATCGTGTGCGTGGACCCGGCCTTCGGCGAGACCACTCTGCTGGTGGCCCGCACGGCGAAGGCGGCGGGCAAACCGCTGGCCACCTGCGACGCTCGCGCCGACTCGGAACTGGCGGCGCTGGCCGATGTGGTCGCCGTATCCGGCGAGATGATGGCCAGGGAGTATCCCTACGCGGTGCGCGACCACGGCGCACGGGAGCGGCTGTTCGCCGAGTACCTCGGGCGCTGCCCCGGGCTGGTGGTGTTCACCTCGGGAGCGTCGCCACTTTGGTATGGGCGCGGCGCGGCAGGCCAGTCCGGCGCCGGCTGTTGTACGCCGGGCGTGCGTCACGAGCAGGCGCCATTCCCCGTGAAGGTGGTCGACAGCGCCGGGGCCGGGGACAGCCTGCGCGGCGGGCTCATCTACGGGATGCTGCGTGGTTGGAGTGATGCGGATACCGTGCGGTTCGCTTGTGCGGTGGCGGCGCTCATCTGCACGACAGCCCCGGGCTGCGTGAATCCTCCGAGTCTCGCCCCGGTGCGCGACCTGCTGGCCGAACGCGGGGCGACGCTGCCTCCAGGGCTTTGAGCGCCTACGAAGGCCTTGCCCGCCCGTGGGCGGCACGCATCGTCGGGGGACTTCGCGATGCTGGCCGAACTTTTCCGCTACTTCACCCTCCGTTGCCCGCCCTGGGCGCGGCTGCTTGGGCTTACCTATGAACATGTCGCCATTACGCAACGACATCGCCGGGTGGCCGACGCCTGGGCGCCGCACCTGGAAGCCAGCAAAGCGGCGATCCTTGCCGGGGCGCAGCGCTGCCGGCAGCGGCGCCGGGTGCTGGTGATCGGCGCGGGCGATTGTCGCGATGTTCCGGTGGCGGAGCTGGCCGCACTTTTCGACACAGTGGTGCTCACCGATGTGGTACTCGGGCCGGAACTGCGCCGCCTGGCCAAGCGCAGCGGCGGAAAGGTGCAGGCTCAGATCTGGGACGCCACCGGTGTGCTCCCCGCTTTGGCCGCTGGCTGGCGCAGCCTCACCGGGGCGGAGGTGGAGGCGCTGTTTGCCAAGGGCGACGCAGGCCCCCCGCCCGGCGGCGAGTCCGACCTTGTGGTATCCGCCAACTGCCTGTCGCAGTTGGGTCTTGTTCCCGCCGAGCGGCTACACGGGGCGGCGGCCGACGACGACCTGCCCGCTCGGTGCGCGGCGGCGGCGGCCCGCCGGCATATCCGCTGGCTGGCGGCACGGCCCGGAGTGCGCGTGCTGCTGGCCGACCGGGCACGGCTCGACATCGATGCACAGGAGCGGGAGCTGCACCGCCAGCCCATGCCGGGCATGGACCGGGTGCGCCCACCCGACCGGAGCTGGCGCTGGCTGCTGGCCCCGATTCCGGAGTGGAGCCCCGAATTCCATCGTGTGCACGAAGTGGGTGCATGGATCGACGGCCGGTAGGCCGCGGCCGCGGAAATTCATCTATTGGTGACCGAGGCCCGGTTGCTGCGGTTCGGGGAAGGGCGGCGCGAACGCTTCCGCCCCGGTTCTTTTCCCGAGCTCGGAGAAATCGAAGAGCCGGGACGGCTCTTCCACTCTCCTTGTCCGCGTGTCGAGAAATTGGACAATCACGGCACGGGCGTAGCCTGGCCCTCCAATCACGGACGGCTCACGCGGAGGCTCGCCCTCCAGATACAGACAGGCGTGCGCGGAAGCTCGGCCTCAAACTGCAGGACGCCGGCTCGGGCGGAGCCTCGCCATCCAGCGGAGGCGTCTCGCTGCCGCTACGACGATTGGATTGGTGGCTGTGGGCCACCACGAAACCAAGATGCGCCAGCCGGTTGGGGCGGCGCGATTTCGGGCTTTGCCGCGGCCGGGCGGTTCTGCCGAGCTTGGGAACGCATGAGCGGCACCCATTTTGGCAGTTCACACGCCCCTCTGCCCCCGGAGGCGCACCGGGGTTCCCCGAGGCGGGACGGCTGGCTGCGCCGCTTGCCTGCGGGGCCCAAGTTTGCCGCGATGCTGGTGCTGGTGTTCGGCACGGCGGTGCTGCCGGTAACCTGGATTTGGTGGCACATGACGGTGGCGGTGTTGCTTCTGACGGCGATGGTGGCCGGGCCGGTGGCACCGGGACCGCTGTTGCGGCGGTTGCTGTGTTTTTCGCCCTTTGTCGCCGGCGCAGCGGTGGCTGCTGCATGGCATCGCGGTGCCGGTCCGGGCTGGGAGGCGGTGGCGCTGCGCGGCGGGCTGAGCCTCTCGACGGTGCTGGTGTTTGCCGCAGTGACGCCCTTTGCGGCGCTGCCGGGCGTGCTGCGGCGGGCCGGGGTTCCCCAGTTGTTGGTTACCACCCTGGCCCTCATGCACCGCTATCTTTGTGTATTGGACGACGAGAGGCAGCGCATGCAGCGGGCGCGGGCCAGCCGCACGCTGCGCCGGCCGCAGGGCTTTGCTTGGGCGATGCCGGCGGAGGTGGTGGGGAGGTTGTTCGTACGCGCCTCGGAACGTGCGGAGCGCATCTATCTGGCGATGTGCGCGAGGGGTTGGCGATGAAGGGCCCCTAGCGGGTGGGCAACAAGGGCCGCAAAGCGAAGGCCGTCGGCATTGCGTCAACCGCCGGTTGACCAGCGCACTGGTGAGTGTGGCGGAAGGCCGCAGCGCCGAACGCGGCGGCCGAGCCTGGCGCCCAACTGGAGGAACCTGCCCCGCCAACGCCCCCGATAGCTGGGGCGCGGCGAGCCAGGGCCTCCGAAGGAAGTCAGCTCACCGCGTCGCCACCCGGCGGCGACGCCGCGAAAAGCTTCATCGGCCGCGCGCTGTCGGCGCCACGCGTCACCCGGCGCACCTCAGGCGTCCCGTAAGCCTGCCGCCGGTACCCGGAGCGGGTCGGGTCGCTCGCGCACTTGATCAGATAATCCTGCATCCGTGTGAGCAAGCCGGGCAATTGCTCCGGTTCCGGATAGCGGTCGAGCCCGGCGCGATCGAGCGCGAGGAGCAGTTCGTGGGTCGCCTCCAGGGTGCACAGACACCCCTCGGCCGGCTGCTGCTTGATCACAAAGCGGCTGGGCGCCGCCGGCGGAAACACCAGCCGCGGCAGCCGTTGCAGGCTCGGGCTGAGCCGCAGCATCTTGCGGGCACATGACCAGGTGCCGTCCAAAACGAATACCACCAACCGCCGCGAGCCCAGCTCCCGTGCGGGCAGGCCCTCCGGCAGCACGCGAGCCTCCAGCCCGGGATAGAGCAGCATCGCGAGGTTGCCCGGATCGCGGATGAGCTCCTGCACCCGCTCGTGATCATCAAAGGCGATACCCATGATCAGCTCGCTGTCGGCCAGGCACAGGTGGGTGAGCCGGCCGGTGCCCGTGCGCTGCTCCTTGTACTCCTTGGGGTGCATGAGCAGCACGACCTTCGTGCGCGTCGCCATCGGGCGGATGCTTCCGCACCAGCACAAATCCTTCGTCCAGAAACAGCGGTAGCACATCTCGCGGCTCATGGGCGGCGCGGGGCGAAATGGTGGAGGCGCAGGGTGCGCCGGCGGTTGGCAACTGGGGAAGGCATCGGTGCCGGCGACCCTCGCATGCCTGCGGCGCCCGGCGCAAGCATGCGGACGCCGCAGGATCAACCCGGCCTGCACAGACCGGGGCGCGCGGCCGCGGCCTTCCTTCGATCCGTGCCGCGCTCTCCGCCTCGCCGCTCAACCCGAGCAGCACGGCGAGGCCGCTGCTGAGGGCGCCGAGGTGGCGCAGGCTGAGGTGGCGCTCTCACCCCCGGCCTGGGTGAGGCGCTCGGCGAGCTTAAGGATGGCGCGCGCCGGGGTGTCCTTCACCTTCGCGGCGAAGGCCACGGCCTTGGCGATATCGGCCGAGGAGATACCGAGCTTCTCGGCCTCGCGCACATGGTAGGCCAGGCAGGGCTCGCAGTTGGCGCCGATCGCCGCGCCCAGGGCGACAAACTCGGCCGCGATCGGGGTGAAGAGGCTGGGCGCCGCAGGTGCGGCGCAGGCGGAGGGTGCGGAAGCGGCGTTGCAGCCGCAGTTGGAGGAGGTGTTCATTGCTGTGTCGGGTGTCTGGTTGCAACCGGCGGCCTTCGCGCGTCGTGCGCTGGCAATCGGTCTCACCTTCTTGGACGAGAACGCCGCTGCGGAAGATACGGACAAAGCGGCGGCTGCTGCCGGAATCTTCCGGTCGCACGCGAGGGTGTTCTCCTCGTTGTGGTAGAAATCGCAGCCCCGCTCCAGTTCGCGCCGCAGCGCCTGGCGGGCGCGGTGCAGGCGGATCTTTGCGTTGTCCACGCTCACGCCCAAGCGCGCGGCGATCTCGGTATTTGAGTGTCCATCGAGGTCCTTGAGCTCGATCACCGCGCGATGGTCCGGGGAAAGGCGCGCCACATATTCCCGGACACAGTTGCCCATCTCCGAGCGCACCAAGCGCCCCGGGGCCTGCGCCTCCTCTTGCGGCTCGGGCACGGCTGCGGGGCCGCTCGCACTGGATTCACCGCCGGCGGAGGTGGGCGCGGCAAGCGACACCGTGCGCTGCGCCTCGTGGTGGCGGCGGCTGCGCAGGTGGTCGAGGCCTACACTGCGGGCGATGCGCGCTATCCACGTTGTCACGCCCGCCTCGCCGCGGAACTCCGGCAGTGCCCGCGTTACGCGTACAAACACCTCCTGCACGAGGTCGTCGGCCTCCGCCTCGCCCACCAACCGCACCAGGGAGCGGCGCACCCGCTCGCGGTGCGCTACATAGAGCTCAGCCGGGGCGAATAAAACGCCCGCCTGCGGTGAGGCGCCCGGCCACGGGGCGCGCTGCGGAGGCGGCGTTTCCATTTTTAGGAGGCGGCGCTGCGCTCGTACCAGCCGCGGGTGGAGTTGCAGACTTTGCATACGGAGAGCATCACCGGCACCTCCACGAGCACGCCTACGATTGTCGCCAGCGCGGCGCCGGAGGTGGGGCCGTAGAGGGTGATCGCCACCGCCACCGCCAGCTCGAAGAAGTTGCTCGCGCCGATGAGCGCACCGGGAGAGGCGACATTGTGCGGCACGCGGAAGGCCCGCATGAGCAGGTAGGTGAGCCCGGAGTTGAAATACACCTGAATGAGGATAGGCACGGCGATCAGGAGCACGGCGACCCAGTTGCGCTGAAGGTTTTCCGCCTGGAAGGCGAAGATGAGCACGAGCGTGGCGAGGAGTGCGAAGATGGTTACCGGCTTGAACAGGGCCAGAAAGCGCGTCTCGAACCACTCCCGCCCGCGGGTGCGGATGAGGGCGGTGCGGCTCGCCCAGCCGGCGGCGAGAGGGACCACGATGAAGACGACCACCGAGGTGAACAGCACCTCGCGCGGTACTGCCACGCCACTCACGCCCACGAGGAACATCACGATGGGCGCGAAGAGCAGCAGCATGATCAGGTCGTTGATCGCCACCTGCGCGAGCGTGTAGGCCGGGTCGCCGTCGGTGAGGTAGCTCCAGACAAAGACCATCGCGGTGCACGGCGCGGCGGCGAGGATGATGAGGCCGGCCGAGTAGTCGCGCGCCGCCTCGGGCGTGATCCAGCCAAGCACGTCTCCAAAGAGGTAGCGCACAAAGAACCAGCCCAGCAGCGCCATGCCGAAGGGCTTGACCAGCCAGTTGACCACGAGGGTGATGGCGAGGCCCTTCGGGCGCCGCACCACGCCCCTCAGCCCGCCGAAGTCGATCTTGAGCATCATCGGGTAGATCATCAGCCAAATGAGTACGGCGATGGGGATGTTGACGTGCGAAGCGGTGCCAAACTCCCAGCCGCTGAGCGTGCCGGTGATCCCCGGCAGCAGCCGGCCGAGCGCCACGCCCGCCACCATGCAGGCGAGCACCCAGAGCGAGAGGTAGCGTTCGAAGAAATCGAGGCGTTTGGGAGAGACGGAGTTCATGGTTGGAAACGGGTCACAAGCTAGAGTTGAGTGTTGGATTCGGCTCCCTCCGGAAGAGCTGCTGCAGCGCGACAGATCCCACCGGCTCCACCGGTACCCAGGGCACAATCGCGGCGCGCCCGGCCAGTTCGCGGACCACTTCCTGGATATACGGGCCTTCGCTCGCACCCCGCGCCAGGAGCAGCGGATCGCTGGTCTCGCTGCGGGCCAGGCTCTGGTTGATCACCCAGGCGAAGGGTTCGATCTGCGCCCGGCGCAGGTCGGCCTGCAACGCGGCAGCCTCGTGCACGGGAGTCGCCTCCGGGAGGGCGACGATGAGAACGTGCGTAAAACGTGGATCGCGAAGCCGGGACAGGAGCTGGAGCACCTCCTCGGGCAAGCTGCTGGCCTTGCGGGCGATCTCCCGGTGGTAGGCCTCGGTGGCATCCAGCAGCAGCAAGGTATGGCCCGTAGGGGCGGTATCCAGGACCACAAACCGGTCGCGCCCCTGCGCCACGATGCGGGCGAAGGCGCGGAAGACCGCGATCTCCTCGGTGCAGGGCGAGCGCAAGTCCTCCTCCAGCAGTGCGCGCCCGCTGGCGTCGAGCCCCTGCCCCGCCGTCGCCAAAACCTGGTCAACGTACGCCCTGGTCTCCGCCTGCGGATCGATGCGGCTCACTTGCATCCCCGCTGCCGCGCCGGCCGCCGCCGCCACATGCGCGGCCGGGTCGGTCGTGCTCAGATGCACCGGACGGCCGCGGCGCGCCAACTCGGTGGCGATGGCGGCGGCCACGGTGGTCTTGCCCACGCCGCCCTTGCCCATCGTCATGATCACCCCCGGGCCCGCCCGCTCCAAGTCGTCGACTAGTGCGGACAGCGTCTCCAGCGGCGGCAGTTCGGCGGAGGCCCCCGCCGCGGCGCACCCCGCCTGCTCGCCGCCGCCGAGGAGGCCACGCAGCGCCGCGAGCCCGAGGAGGTTGTGGGCGCGCAACGGCACCTCAACTACCGCCAAGCGCTGGAGGAAGTCGAGTTTGGTCGCCAAGGCGCTCGCGCCCCGCCGCTCCAGCGCCAGGGCGAGGGGGTCGGCTCCGGCCGCCCGGAACACCCCGTTGAGGATTAGGCGCTGGTTGCTCACGCCCAGTGCGGCGAGCTCACCGCTGGTGCGCTCGGCTTCGGCGAGGGCGGCGGGCTGTGGTCGGCTCACCAGCACCAGTGTCGTGCGCAAGCCGTCGGCCAGGGCGGATACCGAGGCGGAGTAGATAGCCCGCTGCTTCTGCAGGCCGGCGAGCGGACCGAGGCAGGAGGCGCCGGAGGTGTTTTCCGCCAGATACCCGCTCCAGGCCGTCGGCAGGGTCATGAGCCGCAGCGTGTGCCCGGTCGGCGCCGTATCGAAGATCACGTGGTCAAAATCCGCTGTGGCCGCCGGCTCGCCCAGCAGCCGGGCAAACTCGTCGAAGGCCGCGATCTCCATCGTGCAGGCCCCCGACAACTGCTCCTCCATGCCGCGCAGAATGGCGTCGGGCAATTTGCCCCGGTAGGGCCCGACAATGCGATCGCGATACGCCTGCGCCGCTGCCGCCGGATCGATGTTCAGGGCCAGCAACCCGGCCGCACCGGGGACCGGCGTCGGCAGGTTGCTGAGACGCACGCCGAGCACCTCGTCGAGGTTCGAGGCGGGATCTGTGCTCACAAGCAGGACTCGCTTCCCGGCGTCGGCCAGGGCGATCGCCGTCGCGCAGGCCAACGAGGTTTTCCCCACACCCCCCTTGCCGGTGAAGAACAGGAAGCGGGTGGCGGCGGCGCACAGGGTCGCCAACGAATCGGAGCGGTGAGTGGTCATGGCGGAAAGGTCGCGGCATTACCCGCAGCAACGGGACCCCGGCGCCGCTGGCGCCGAGCCCGCTCCACCGCAGCAGCCGCTCGCTTTCGGGGCGAGGGCGCCGGGCTTGGCCACCGCAGTGAAACGCTCGGCGGATACTGCGGGCAAGCCGAGCAGACCGGCCAGCTCGCTGCGCGTCGGGTAGCCGCCGCTGGCGGCCACCTTGCCGTCGACAAGCAGGAGAGGCAGCGCCGTATCGCCCTTCTGGGTGAGCGCCGCGCAGACGGTGGCGTTATCGGCGAACGCACCGGGGGTTTGCGCCAGGTTGAAGCGCTCCACACGCACGCCCTGCTCGGCGAGCCAGCGCAAATCGGCGGCGAAGCGCACGAGCACGGGATCGACCTCCGGGCCGCAGACGCCGGAAGAACAACACAGGGGAGGATCGTAGACTTGGAGTGTATTCATGGAGGCGTGGAACTGAGTTAGGGGTTGGCTGCCGTCTTGAGTTGGTCTCGCCGCCCGTCGGCATAGGCGGTGAAGGTGCGGCGGATCTCGTCGCGCACTCGGCGGAACACCGCGAGCTTCTCCTCGTCGGTGCCGGGGGCGTGGGCGGGGTCCTCGAAGGGCCAGTGGTGGCGGTTCACCTGTCCGGGGAAGATCGGGCAGGCCTGGTCGGCGTTGCCGCAGACGGTGATGACCGTCTCCACGGACTGGTTCATGAACTCGGTCATCGACTTGGAGCGGTGCGCGGAGAGGTCGATGCCGATCTCCCTCATCGCAACGACGGCGAGCGGGTGTACATAGCCGGCGGGCTTGGACCCGGCGCTCTGGACATCAAGGAAATCCCCGGCGACAGCGCGCAGGATGCCCTCGGCGAGGTGTGAACGGCACGAGTTGCCGGTGCAGAGGATGAGTACGGTGGGCTTGGTGGTGCTCATGGTGGAAAATCAGGTACAGCGAACGCCGCAGGGACCGTCGGTGCCCGCGGCGAGGCGGGCGCGGAGCTTGGAGAGCTTGGCCAGGTCGCGGGAGAGGCCGACGTCGCCGGGGGTGCATTCGCGCAGGCAGGCGAGATTGGCGGCCAGTTCGCGCGGTGGCGCCGCAGGCAGCGAATACACCATCCAGTTGCCCTCCCGGCTGGCCTCGACCAGGCCGCGCTCCCGCAGGTAGGCGAGATGCTTGGACACCTTCACCTGGGGCTCGCCCAGCACCTCCTGCAGGTGGCATACGCACAGCGGCCCTCCGCCCAGCAGCGCCAGCAGCCGCAGGCGGGTGCGGTCGCAGAGGCATTCGTAGATGTGAACGAGGTCCATGGCCCGGCAACATGCCGCCCCAGGCATATTCCGCAAGGAGAATACCGGACGGGAATCTACCGGGCGCAGTGGACCGGCCGCATCCACGACGAGTGGCCCGAGGTCCTGCTGTGCCGTGGTGAAGACCACCTGCGACCGGCGGCGCCTTCGAGATGCCTCGCCCCGGAAAGAAGACCTCGCGAAAGCTGGCGTTCGCACTCCGAAACCGGCACAAATCACAGACTCCATCCCGCGCCTCAAACGTCGCCGCCTTCCAAACTGCTCCCCTCATCCGCTGCCCCTTTCCCGGCGTGACCCAAACCACCTCCAGCCAAGAACAGCCCTTTCTCGACGGACTCGACATGCGATTGCTGAAGCGCGGCCTACTACGCCGTAGTCGTAACCGTTCAGTCGTAGGAGCGTGCATGCACGCGATTCCGAGCGCAGATCGCGTGCATGCACGCTCCGGCGGACACCGGAATTCGCGCACTGCCAGAGCGCAAAGCGGTACGATTGCATGGTTACGTCATAGCCGACCCAACCCTCAACCAGCTCAAGCGCTGCGGCGAGTGCGTGCCCCGGGCGGGCTTTACACTGGCATTCTCCCTATTTTCGCATGAACGCGGTCGAGATCGAAGAGGCCGTCTCGCGCCTCGCCGAAGCTCCGTTCGAGGCGGAGGCCTTTCCCTACGCCTTCCTGGAAGCTTTCGGAAACAAGGAGACCACCCTCAAACGCCTGCGCAGCGGCGACTCGAACCAGTCTGACCTCCCCGGCGGTGTCCTTCAGCGCAACAACATCCACCTGAAAGTCTGTGGCGAGGGTGAGGTTACCGCAGCCCTGGCTGCCCTGCGCCAGAGCCCCGCCACCACTCGGCAGAAGGCGAAGTTCATCCTCGCCACCGACGGCACGAGCTTCGAGGCGGAGAACCTCATGGACGGCGGCACCGTAGCCTGCGCCTACCCGGATTTTCACGACCACTTCGGCTTCTTCCTCCCGCTGGCCGGCATCACCACCGTACGGCAGATCAGCGAAAACGCCTTCGATATCAAGGCCACCGGCCGCCTCAACCGCCTCTACATCGAGCTGCTCAAGGACAACCCGGACTGGGCCACCGAAGCCCGCCGCGTGGACCTCAACCACTTCATGGCGCGGCTGATCTTCTGCTTCTTCGCCGAGGATACCGGCATCTTCCACGGCACCCGCCTCTTCACCGCCACCCTCTCGCAGATGAGCGCGCGCGATTCGTCGGACACCCACCTCGTGCTGTCCGAGCTGTTCCGCGCCATGAACACCAAGCTCGACGAGCGCGAGGCGGCCAAGATCAAGAGCTGGGCCAATGAGTTCCCCTATGTGAACGGCGGCCTGTTCTCCGACAGCATCGACACGCCCCGTTTTTCCAAGATCGCCCGCTCCTACCTGCTCCACGTCGGCAATCTGGATTGGACCAAGATCAATCCCGACATCTTCGGCTCCATGATCCAGGCCGTGGCCGACGACGAGGAGCGCGGCGCACTGGGCATGCACTACACCAGCGTGCCCAACATCCTGAAGGTGCTCAACCCGCTCTTCCTCGACGAGCTCCGCGCCCGCCTCGCGGAGGCCGGCGATGGCAGTACGCCTGGCAGCGCGCGCAAGCTGCTCAACCTGCGCCAGCGCCTCGCCCGTATCCGCGTGTTCGACCCCGCCTGCGGCTCCGGCAATTTTTTGGTCATCGCCTACAAGGAGCTGCGCGCCATCGAGGCCGAGATCAACCGCCTGCGCGGTGAACCCGACCGCCAGAGCGACCTCCCGCTCACCAATTTCCGCGGCATCGAGCTGCGCCATTTCTCAAGCGAGATCGCCCGCCTCGCGCTCATCATCGCTGAGTATCAATGCGACGTGCTTTACCGCGGCCAGCGCCTCGCCCTCGCCGAGTTCCTCCCGCTGCAGAAGGCCAACTGGATCACCTGCGGCAACGCACTCCGGGTAGACTGGCTTAGCGTCTGCCCGCCCACCGGCAAAGCCGTGAAACTGCGGGCCGACGATCTCTTCGAGACCCCGCTCGATCAGGCCGAGATCGATTTCAAGAACGAGGGCGGCGAGACGTATATTTGCGGGAATCCGCCGTATCTGGGGTCCACGTGGCAGTCGAAGGAGCAGAAGGCCGAAATAAAGAGCGTCGTCGATGGTCGAACCAACGCCCCTGGGTTTCTCGACTACATATCAGGATGGTTTTTGAAAGCTGCTGATTGGCTCAAGCATTCGCCCGGAACGGCGGCTTTCGTAAGTACAAACTCTATATGCCAAGGACAGGCAGTTCCGCTCTTGTGGCCGATCCTCTACGAGCAGGGCATTGAGATCCAATTTGCGCACACGTCGTTCAAATGGGCGAATCTCGCGAACTATAACGCAGGTGTAACGGTTGTAATAGTCGGAATAGGAATCGTAGCCCCGAGCGAAAAGTCACTATGGGGAGAAGAGAATGGGGGCTTAACGAAGAGAGTGGGCTTGTCTATTTCACCATATTTGACGTTAGGGGAACCGGTAATTGTCCAGAAGCACGCGCGCCCCATGTCAGCGGTAGCGGAGATGGAGTTTGGCAATAAACCAAGTGACGGGGGCTACCTTCTCGTTGCACCGAACGAACTTGAGGCATTGGGGCTGACCAATGAGCAGAGGCGCCGTTTTATTCGTCGTATCGTAGGTTCTACGGAGTTCATCAATGGCGCGTCTCGTTACTGCATCTGGATAAAGGATGAGCATTTGGATGAAGCGTTATCCATCCCAATTCTTCTTCAAAGAATCGAAGCGGTCCGCCGAGTGCGGCTCTCAAGCTCTGACAAAGGAGCAAACGCGTTGGCAAAACGCGCACATCAACTGAAGCTGATGCGCATCGGCGAGGCTCACACCATCGTCGTCCCTGCGATCACATCCGAGAACCGGCCGTATCTTCCGTGTGGTATAGCAGACCGATTCACCACACTCTCGAACAAGTGCTTCGCCCTCTACGACGCCCCGCTCTGGAACATGGCGCTCATTGCCTCGCGTCTCCACTGGGTCTGGATTGGAACCGTCTGCGTGCGGCTGGAGATGCGTTTCTCCTACTCCAACACCCTCGGTTGGAACACCTTTCCCGTGCCGCCGCTGACCGAGCAAAACAAGGCCGACCTCACCCGTTGCGCGGAGGATATCCTGCTCGCCCGCGAGGCGCATTTCCCGGCCACCATCGCCGATCTCTACGATCCGGAGGCGATGCCGGCCAACCTCCGCGCCGCCCATGAACGCAACGACGAGACCCTCGAGCGCATCTATATCGGCCGCCGCTTCAAGAACGACACCGAGCGCCTCGAAAAGTTGTTTTCGCTCTACACCGAGATGACCGCGAAGGGCACCGCGAAAGCACCGGCCAAACCCTCCAAGCGCAAATCCGCATGAGCGATTCGCCCGCCAGCCTGCTCCAGCCTCCCGATGGTTATGCCGCTTGGCTGGCCGACCTCAAGCGCCGCATCCACGCCGCCCAGCAGCGTGCCACCCTGGCCGTCAACCACGAGCTGGTATCGCTCTACTGGCAGATCGGACGCGACATCCTCGCCCGCCAAGCCGCCCAAGGCTGGGGCGCCAAAGTCATCGAGCGCCTAGCCCATGACCTCCGCACCGCGTTCCCGGAGATGAAGGGTTTTTCCCGCACGAACCTCATGTATATGAGGGCCTTCGCCGAGGCATGGCCGGATGCCGTAATTGTCCAGCAGGCTGCTGGACAATTGGAGGGCGGACCAATTGTCCACCAAGCCGGCGGACAAATTGAGCCGAGTGTAATTGTGCACCAACTGGTGCACAAATTGGCACCGGTAGAATTTGTCCACCAGCTGGTGGACAAATTGCCATGGCGCCATCACTGCGTGCTTCTCGACAAGCTCAAAACCCGCGAGGAGCGGCTATGGTATCTTCGCAAGGCCATTGAGCACAACTGGTCGCGCAACGTGCTCGTCATGCAGATCGAAAGCCGTCTGCACAAGCGTAGCGGCCAGGCCGTGACCAACTTCGCGCATACACTCCCCGCGCCCGCTTCCGATCTGGCCCGGGAATCGATCAAAGATCCCTATCGTTTCGACTTTCTCGGGCTCACCGAGGAGGCGCAGGAACGGGAGATCGAGCAGGCGTTGATCAAGCACGTCACCGACTTCCTGCTCGAGCTCGGGGCGGGCTTTGCCTTCGTCGGCCGTCAGGTACGGCTGGAGGTGGGCGGAGACGAATTTTTTCTCGATCTGCTTTTCTACCACCTGAAGTTGCGTTGCTACGTGGTGATCGAGCTCAAGGCGGGGGATTTTCAGCCCGAGCACCTCGGGAAGCTCGGCTTTTACCTGACGGCGGTCGATGCCCAGCTCAAGCATCCGGCGGACAGCCCGACCATTGGCCTGTTGTTGTGCAAAAGTAAAAACAAGGTGGTGGCCGAATACGCGCTCCGCGATAAAACCCAGCCCCTCGGCGTGGCCGAGTATCAGTTGGTGGAGTCCCTGCCGCCCGACCTGCAAACCAGTCTGCCGACCATCGAACAGATCGAGCGTGAACTGGCCGCCCCCAGCCCCGCGAAAAAAGCGGCGAGCCACAAAACGAGAGCACCCCACGCATGAGCGACCTCATCCTCTACACCTCCGAAGACGGCAAGACGCGGCTCGACCTGAGGGTGGACGGCGGCTCGATCTGGCTCTCCCAACTCGAGCTCGCCGAGCTTTTCGCCACCTCGGTCGCCAACATCAACATTCACATCCGCAACATCCTGAAAGAGGGTGAGTTGGCGGAAGCCTCAGTTATTAAGGATTCCTTAATAACTGCCGCTGACGGCAAAAACTACCGCACCCGCCTCCACCGCTTGGAAATGGTGCTGGCCATCGGTTACCGCGTGCGCTCGCCCCGAGGCGTCCAATTCCGCCAGTGGGCGACGGCTCATCTCAAGGAATACATCGTCAAGGGCTTTGTCATGGACGACGAGCGCCTAAAGAATCCCGGAGGCTGGGACCACTTCGATGAGTTGCTGGAGCGCATCCGCGAGATCCGCGCGTCGGAGAAGCGGTTTTACCAGAAGGTGCGCGACCTCTTCGCCCTGAGCGCGGACTACAAGATCCGAGAGCAGGACACCCAGGTCTTCTTCGCCGAGGTGCAGAACAAGCTGCTCTACGCCGCCACGCGCCACACCGCCGCCGAATTGATCGTCGAGCGCGCCGACCCGCAAAAGCCCAACATGGCGCTCATGGTCTGGGGCGGCTCCCGCGTGCGCAAGCAGGACATCGTTACCGCCAAAAACTACCTCAGTGCCGATGAGATCGACACCCTCAACCGCCTCGTCGTGATCTTCCTCGAACAAGCGGGTCTCCGGGTGAAACAGAAAAAGGATCTCACGCTGGATTTCTGGCGGACCAATGTGGACCGAATGCTGGAGTCGAACGACCAGCCGGTTCTGAAAGGTGCCGGCTCGGTGGCGCACGACGACATGGTGCGCATCGCCGCGGCCAGATACGACGCCTTTGACCAAAACCGTCGCTCTGCCGAGGCGCTCGCGGCCGATGCCGAGGATTTGAAGGCCATCGAACAACTCGAACAAGATCTCAAAAAGCAGCCACCTGAACCTCACCCATGAGCGCGCCTGATTCCATCCCCTCCGTCTCCGTCAGCTACGCGCAGACCGGCGCCTCCATGCGCGCCAACTCAATGGGCATGCGCGCCATGCAGGAGCGCGCCTACCAAAAACGCGGCGAGCAATATCTGCTCATCAAGTCGCCTCCGGCCTCGGGCAAGAGCCGGGCGCTCATGTTCATCGCCCTCGACAAGCTGCACAAACAGGGGCTCAAGCAGGCGATCATCGTGGTGCCGGAAAAGTCCATAGGCTCGAGCTTCCACGACGAGCCGCTGGCCGCGGCGGGCTTCTGGGCGGACTGGAAGGTAGAGCCCCGCTGGAACCTGTGCGATTCCCCCGGCACGGAGGACGGCGGCAAGGTGGAGGCGTTGAAGAAGTTTCTGGAGGCCGGTAACGCCGGCGTCCCCGCCGGCTCTCCGAAAAAGCCCGACGGGGACGTCGGCGCTCCCAGGACGCTCGTCTGCACCCATGCGACCTTCCGCTTCGCGGTAGAACGCTTCGGAGTGGAGGTGTTCGATGATCGTCTGATCGCGGTGGACGAGTTCCACCATGTCTCCGCGAGCCCGGACAACCGCCTGGGCGACCACATCCGCCAGTTCATGGCGCGAGGGAAGGCGCATCTGGTGGCGATGACGGGATCCTATTTCCGCGGCGACGCGGAGGCTGTGCTCCACCCGGACGACGAGTCCAAGTTCGAGACCGTCACCTATACCTACTACGAGCAACTCAACGGTTACCAATATCTCAAGCAGCTCGACATCGGCTATGTCTTCTATGCGGCGGCCTACTCGGACAAGATCATCGATGTTCTGAACCCGAAGGAAAAGACCATCCTCCACATTCCCAACGTAAACTCGAAGGAAAGTACGAAGGACAAGATCCGCGAGGTGGAGCATATCATCGAAGAACTCGGCGAGTGGCTGGGCACCGACCCGAAGACCGGTTTCCATCTGGTGAAGACCGCCGACGGCGCGATTCTCAGGGTCGCCGATCTGGTGGACGACGAGCCGGCAAAGCGCGACAAGGTCTCCGCTGCATTGAAGGATCCGGCGCAGAAGAACAACCGCGACCATATCGATATCATCATCGCGCTCGGCATGGCCAAGGAGGGCTTTGACTGGATCTGGTGCGAACACGCGCTGACGGTCGGTTACCGCTCCAGCCTCACGGAGATCGTGCAGATCATCGGGCGAGCCACCCGCGACGCACCGGGAAAGACGCGCGCCCGCTTCACCAACCTGATCGCCGAGCCGGATGCCACCGAGAGTGCTGTAACGGAGGCGGTGAACGACACGCTCAAGGCGATCGCCGCCAGCCTGCTCATGGAGCAGGTGCTGGCTCCGCGCTTCGAGTTCCGGCCGAAGAATCCCACCAACGCCGCGACACCAGGCTTCGACTACGGCCCCGGCGGCTACGACCCGAGCAAGAACAACGTGGGGGTGAATCCGGAGACGGGGAGAATTCAGTTGGAGATCAAAGGGCTCGCCGAGCCCAAGAGCCACGAGGCGGAGCGCATTTGCCGCGAGGATTTGAACGAGTTGATCACAGCCTTCGTGCAGGACAAGACGACGATTGAACGCGGGATGTTCGACACGGAGCTGGTGCCCGAGGAGCTGACGCAGGTCCGCATGGGCAAGATAGTGAAGGAGAAATTTCCCGGATTGGGCGAAGAGGACCAAGAGGCCGTCCGCCAGCACGCCATCGCCGCGCTCAATATAGTACAGACGGCGAAGCAGGAATTGCTCGGTGGCTCCGCTACCGGCGGCACTGCGGCGGCCACGCCCAACACCTCGCTGCTCGACGGCGTGCGCAAGTATGCGCTTTCGGTGACCGAGCTCGACATCGACCTGATCGACCGGATCAACCCCTTCGGCGAGGCCTATGCGATTCTGGCGAAATCGATGACGCCGGAGCGGCTGAAGATAGTCATGGAAGTCATCGCCGCGCGGCGGGTGAATCTCACTCTCGACGAAGCCCGCGATCTCGCGAAACGGGGGCTGAAGTTTAAACACGAGAAGGGGCGGCTGCCTTCGCTCACGGCGGCGGATCCTTGGGAGAAACGCATGGCCGAGGGCATCGCGTTTCTGCAACGAAAGGTGAAGGAAGGCGGCTCCAATGGCTGACGATATCAACGACGACGATATCGAGTTGCTCGGAGAATTGGGAGTCGAACCCGAGCCGGCCGCCACGGGAGGCCGCACCGCCAAAGAGCAGCGCATCATTGCGGGCTTTGAGGAGATCGGGCGCTTCGTGGCGGAGCATGGCCGGCCGCCTCAGCACGGCGAGAGCAGCGACATTTTCGAGCGGCTCTATGCGGTGCGGCTAGATTGCATTCGGGAGTCGGAGGAATGCCGCGCCGTATTGGCCGGATTGGATCCTCACGGCCTGATCGGTCCCGACCGGGAGCCGCGCGCGACTTGCGTCGGAGAGGCTCCGGGCGATGAGGCTTTGCTGACGGAATTGGGTGTGTCGGTCGAACCAGCGGACGATGTTACCAAGCTTGTGCATGTGCGTCCCCGTGAGGAGATCAAGGCGGCGGAGGAAATCGCCCAGCGAAACCCTTGCAGGGATTTCGCAACGTTCCAGCCGCTCTTCGAGAAGATCCAAGAAGAGCTGGCGACGGGCGAGCGCCGAACGCTGCCGTACAAGGACAACGCCGAGACGAAGAAAGGGGACCTGTTCATTCTCGACGGCCAGAAGGTGATCGTCGCGGAGATGGGCGAAGCGTTCGTGAGCGACTACGGCCGGCCTGATCGCCGGCTGCGAGTGGTATATGACAACGGAACCGAGAGCGACCTGCTGCTTCGCTCGCTCCAACGGGCGTTAAACAAAGACAAGGCGAGCCGCCGTATCACCGAGCCCGACTTGGGCCCGCTCTTTTCAGAAGCGGAGGAAGCAGACGATTTACCGACCGGCTATATATATGTGCTCCGGAGCAAATCGGATAATCCCTTTGTCGTTCAAAACCGCTCCGTGATCCACAAAATCGGCGTGACCGGAGGTGACGTTCAAAGGCGAATAGCCAATGCAAAGAAAGATCCAACCTACCTGCTGGCCGACGTGGAGATCGTGGCGACCTTCAAGCTTGCGAATATCAATCGTAAGCGGCTCGAAGCATTGCTCCACAAGTTCTTCGGCAAAGTCCGCTTGGATTTGGAGCTCAAGGATCGTTTTGGTGCGCAGGTGGAGCCTCGGGAATGGTTTCTGGTGCCGCTGCCAGTGATCGATGAGGTAATTCAAACGCTCATCCAAGGCACTATCGAGAATTTCCGCTATGACCCGGAGGCTGCGCGCCTTGTGAAAATTTGACCCGAATACCATGTCACTCTTCCTCACTCGCGCTGGACGGGATGGAGAACACGAAAAACGCTTTCTCGAAGGGAGCCGCATCTATTTCACGAGAAACTGGACCCGTCGATCAAAGCAGAGCTGCCCTTGAAGCAGTTCGGATGGTCGCCGCAGACGAGACCTCGGAGGAGCGAGGAACTGACCATGCACAGCAGTGCTACAAAACGCATCGCAAACTGGGCGGCCCCATTGACATAGCTGGTCGGCGAAGGCGGGCTGAAGCGCTTCGCGCTCCAGCTACGAAGGAGGAAAGGCTACTGGCGGAAGGCTGGAGGGCTGAAGTGGCCCACCAAAGGATTGCGCCCGCATCACCGCGTGTTTGGTTCGCTCCATGAGCAAACACGACCTGATGAGGGATCCGTTCTACGCGCAGATCATGTACGCGATCGAAAGCCGCATCCACAGCGTGGACCGGGCCGCCGCGGGCCGCGGAGTGGTGTTCACCGATTCTCTGATACGCTCCGCGCTGGTGCGGGCCATCAACACCGCGAAGGGCCGGCCGCCGGCGCCCGTGGCCCCGACGGCACCCGACAAGGAGCGCCGCCCCGCCGAACTGGCCGCCGAACTGGCCGCCGAGCTCGGCGCCGCACGCTCGGACATCGGGATCGTCGTCCCCCAAGACGACGGCTCGTTAGTCGAGGAGCCGTTGCCCACTACCGAGTGGGTCAATGCGCTGCTGGCGGTGCGCGAGTCGTGCGAAATCCGCGGCGACGGACACCCGGGCTCGCGGTGCTACCTGGATTTCCTGAAAGACTTCATCAAAGCGCCGCAGAACTAGGCCGGGGCTGCGCCGGGGCGGTTCATTTTGCCGCGCCGCCCAGCTCCGAGCTGGGTGCCGGCCAGGGCGCCGGCTGGGGCGCCAAGCCGCCGGGCCGCCTACTCCGCACCGAAGCGCGCTTGTCAGCCGCCTACAACCACGGCCCCCTCGCCTACTCGAAACTCAGCCCCAGCGGCAGCGCTTCGCCAAAGGAGTTGGCCTGCTCGGTGCGCGTGAGGGGACGGTATTCGAGCAACGGACCGAGCGTGGCGCGGGCTACCCCGGATGCCTCCAGCTTCTCCACGATCTTGCGGCCCGCACGGCCGGGCAGATCGAGCGCCCGGTCGTCGACAAGGCGGGCGGCCTTGAGAAAGGCGGGGACGAGCTCCCGATAGGCCGGCTCGCGCCAGTCGAGGACGCGCACCCGCTCGAACGCCTCGACCACCGCTTCCGGCGCCAACACATGCTCTGGGCCGGCCCGGAAGGGGGCGCGGCTGAGCAACTGCCCCAGCGTAGCGAAACAGGGAGCGGCGTATCCGCCCACCTTCGCCAGCCTCAGTCCCTGCTCAAGGCTCCACACTGCCAAGGGCAACTTGCGGGCCACCGGGGCCTTCTCCAAAGCGCCGAGCAAGCGTATCCGCTCGACGGACACTCTCGCGGCCTCGGTGCCCAACACTTCATGGCGATCGAGCAGCTCCATCTGCTGCCCGGGATTCAGCCCGCCGGCAAGGCGCCGCCAGAGGAGCAGCTCCTGCACCTCCACTCGCGGCGGCCGTTTCCCGGGCGCCAGGACCACCATTTCCCAGATGCGAGCCAGCCGCTGCGCATCATCGGCAACGCCGAAACCCGGGCGCGCGGCATAGCCTAGCAGTTGCAGCCAGCACTCCGCCCGGATCTCCCCGCCGGTGCGCGCCCGGCTCAGCGCCAGGAGGCCATCGGCCAAGTGCCGCAGCTCGGGCAAGGTCCACGCACCCCGCTCGCGGCCCATGGTTGCTTCTAGACGTGTGAGAATCTTGGAGGCCCTGGGCGCCGCCACCAGGACCAGCCCCTTGAGCTCGGCGAGCGCGCCGGCCAACTGCGGCGCACCGGACGGAGCCGGCGGCAGCGCGGCTGTATCGCGCCCCTCCATGGCGGTGCCCCGGGTGTTGAACTCCAGCAGCCAGCGGCCGGCCGCAGCAGGCCCGGCCGCCAGGCACTCCACGCGTAAGATACCGGTCTCCGTCACTACGCTACGCAGCCGAACCGGAATCGAGCCCTGCGGGCGCTCCGCGCCGCCGCCCTCGATGCCGATGCACGTTTCCAACGGGGGAAGACGGGTGAAGCCGGCGCCAGCCTCCGCCCGCAACGCCCCGGCAGGGTCCGCCCCCTGCACCTCGCCCTGCCACGATTCGAAGCGCACGAGCCGGTTGGCGGCCAGGCGCAGCCCGGGCAGCTCGATCTCCACCGGCACCCCGGCCTGCGCGCCGCGGGGCAGCACACACAGCAGGAGCTGCGCGCCGGCGGCGTTCGCCGGGTCGGCGATAGCCAGATACAGGGCGCGCGCCAGCCCCGAGGAGATCGGCGGAGTGCGCCGGGCCCCGAGCGCTCCGGAAAACGCCGCACCGCGCGCCACCGCCAGATCCGTCTCCGCGTTCTCCAGACAGACCGGCACCACCCCGGCCTGCCACCGACCGAGCTGCTCGACAAGCCGGTTGCGCACGAGCCGCGCCCGCAGAGTGCCTCCGTTGAAGAGCACGGCGTCCACCCGTCCACCCGTGGCGCGGACAAACTCCGCCAGGTGGCGAGTCACCGCGCAGTCCGCCGCATAGGGCAGACCCCATTCGAGCAGGCCTCCGTCGCGCCGCTCGGGGCTGGCTTCGAGCGGGCACAGCGGAAAAAAGCCTTCGAGCAGAAGTGCTCGCACATCGGCGCCGGGGATGGTGGCCGAAAGCGTGCCGGCAAAGAGCCCCGACCCGCGGCCGGGGATGGCTACGCCGAAGCTCTCCCCCTCCCGCGAATCGTCCACCAGGCAACGCTCCTTGAGTTCGCGGGCGCGGGCGATCAGGTGCCCCCACTGGTCCGCGCCCAGCTCCCGGCCCTCGGTAACCAGGAGCGGCTCGAGCGCATGGGCCAGGGCCAGGTCGATGTTGTCTCCGCCGAGCAGGATGTGGTCGCTCACGGCGACGCGTTCGATCCCGGGCTCCCCGCCCGGCTCGGGCTCAGTAACCGCAAACAGGCAGAAGTCCGAAGTGCCGCCGCCGATATCCACCACCAAGATACGCTGGCCGGCGCGCAGAGCGCCGCCTTCGCCCTGCATCTCCAACCAGCGCAGGAAGGCGGCCTGGGGTTCCTCCAGCAACCGGGTACTGGCGGGGTATCCGGCAAGCCGTGCCGCTTCCAGGGTCGCCTGCTGGGCCGCCAGATCGAACGAGGCCGGCACTGTGATCGTCACCGCCTGCCGCCCGAATCTCGCCCCCGGCCCCAGCCGCTCGTCCCAGGCCTGCCTCAGGCAGGTGAGCAGCCCGGTAGCCGCCGCCACCGGCGACAATTTCTCGGCTTCTGGGATTGAGGCGGACCGCCACGGCAGCAGCGGCGCCTCCGGGCTCACCGAGTGCTGGCAGAGCCACGACTTGGCCGAGTGGGCCACCCGGTCCGGCGTCACAAACATGCGCTGCTGCGCGGCAACGCCGAGTATCCACCCGGCGATCCGCCCCCGGGCGTCGTCGCCGAGCTGCGCAGCCTCCTCCTCGGTGGGGCGGTACAGGAACGAGGGCAAAGTGCTGCGCTCCACCAGAGAGTGCAGGTCCCCCCGCTGGGGAATCGGCAGCACCGTGGACACGCCGCCCGCGCCGCCCATCGCCGCGTAGGCGAGGGCGCAATTGGTCGTACCGAGATCGATACCGATGCTGTAGGCCGGGGCGTCCTGCATGGGGCGCGGCGCCGTCACTCCATGCGCACCTGGAACTCCACCTTCCAGCGGCGCTCGGAGGCTGTGTGCTGCATCCAGAGCTCAAGGTTGCCCAGCTCCGTAACCACCGACTGCAGCCGCACCGGCACGGGCTGGCCGGCGGGCACGCCGTCGAGGGGCGGCAGGGTGATCTCCAGCTTGCTGGTCTCCTCGAGCACCTTTTCGGCGTTGCCCACGACCAGCCCCACCACATCGCCACCACGGATCTCCGAGGAGAAGAAGCGGAACACGGCGGGCTTGCCGATCACCAGGCCGAACTGCCGGTCCTCGATCGTGTGGGCGCTGCCCTCCTCCATGCCCTGAGGCACCACGCAAAGGGCCTTCACGGGCAACTTGACGCCCGGCACCGCCGGGCGCGAAACCTCCAGCCCGAGATAGTACGAGCGGGCCGTGCCGGCGCGGATGCGTATCCCCTGACCGCTGATGCGGCTGCGCCCGTAGCAGGCCGCGCCTTTCGCGACCGCCAGATCGGGCTGGAAACCCTCCAGCTCGCGCGGCGCCGGTCCACCGCCCCACGCGCCGAGCAGTTGCAACACCCGCTCGCGCATGGCGGTTGCCTTGAATACGCCGCCGTTGAACAGCACCGCCGTGGGGCGCAGATAGGCGCCCGCGAGCAAGGCTTCATCGGCCCCCACTAGGCGCCGCAGGGCCTCGCTGGCCTTCACGTTCTCGAGGCTGCGAATCAGGAAGCGGGCGAGGTGCTTGCTCACTACAGCGTCGGCCTCGAAGGGCAGCCCGAACTCCTGGAGGGCCGCGCCTCCATCTTCCTGGGGCAGCTCGTCGATGCCGGTGAGGGCGAAGAAGCCGTCGACCACCACCGAGTCGAGGGTAGCGCGCTCGAGCGTCGTAGAAATCGTGCCGGCAAAGAGTCCCGACCCGCGCGAGGGGATCGCAACCGGGGCCTGGGCCAGTGCGGTGTTTTCAAACAGCGCCACCTTGGCCTGGCTGGCGGCGTGAACCAGCGCCAGGAACTGCCAGTCGTCGAGCTCCCGCCCCTCGGCTTCGAGCTTGGCCTGCAGGGAGTAGGCAAGCGCGAGATCCATGTTGTCGCCGCCCAGCAGCAGGTGCTCGCCCACACTGATGCGCGCGAGATCCAGATTGCCCTGACCGTCGTCGCTCACCGCGATGAGGCTGAAATCGGAAGTGCCGCCGCCCACGTCGCACACCAGCACGATATCGCCCGCCTTCACCTGGGTGCGCCAATCCGCCCCTGCGCGGTCCGTCCACGCATAGAAGGCGGCCTGCGGCTCCTCCAGCAGGACTACGTCGTTGAAACCTGCCGCCACTGCGGCGTCGGCGGTGAGCTTGCGCGCCACCTCGTCGAAGGAGGCGGGCACGGTGATCACGACCTGCCCGGCATCCATGCTCCACTCACGCCCGGCGCGGCGCTCGGCGTGGAGAAAGCCCTCCCGGAGGTGCTCCAGGTAGCGGCGCGAGGCCTCGAAGGGGGAAATCTTGCCCTCGGCGCTGGTAGAACCCCAGGGCAGGATCGGCGAGCGCGGGTCCATGTGCAGGTTGGACAACCACGACTTGGCCGATGCCACCAGCCGGTCGGGCACCTGCACGCCGCGATCCCGGGCAAAGACGCCCACGATGCCCGGCGCATCCGCCGCGCCATGCCAGGGCAGACGGAGCGCCTCTGGAGCGAACTCGCTGGGGTGCGGCAGGTAGAGGGCGGAGGGCAGCGTATCCCGTTCCACGATCTGGCCCGGGGCGAGAAGCTGGGCCACCTCGACCACGCGGGTCTCTCCGCTGCGCAGGTCGCAGAGCGTCACTGCGCTGTTGGTCGTGCCGAGGTCGATTCCTAGGGTGAAGGTCTTTTCCATGACAGGTTGGTCTTGAAAGCAGTTTGGCGGTGGCTGGCTCCGGGCTCAGCGCAGCTCCACCTGGGCCGGGGCGATCGGAGGCAGGCGCCCAGCGTCGACGAGCAGCGAACGCGGCAGCTTCACGCTGGTCGCCTTCCAGCCCTTGTGCACCAGCACTCCGGAGAACGGCGGCTGGCCGGCCACCTTGCCCACAAACTCGAAGTCGCCGGCAGGCGCTGCGGCCGGCACCACGACTCGGGAGCCTTCGCGCTCGGTGGATACCGGAACCACGGTGAAGTGCTCCTGCAACGCCGCCTTGCAGCCCTGATGCACCACTCGGGCCGCGGCCCCCACCTGGGCATCGCTGTAGGTGCCGATGTCGTCCATGAGGAAGTCGACCAGGCGTCCCTTGGTTTGAAACACGCCGAGCAGGCCGATGGCCTCTGCCTCCGACAAGTTGCGCACCACCGGTGCAGCAGGCGGAGGCGGCTGCGCAGCGGGAACTGCCGGCGCCGCAGCGCCAAGCTGCGCGCCACTCGGCGGCACGGCCGCGGGCGGAGGCTGCGGTGCCGGGGATACTGGCGCTGCGGTGACGGCAGCTCCGGGCTTCTGGCCGGTGGCGGCCTTGAGGGCGACCCACAGCGCCAAGACGATCGAAGCCGCGACGAGGTAGGGGGCATGCACCCGCAACGGAGGGAGAATCGAGAGCGTATTGAGCGCCGCGATGGCGAGGCCCGCGATGAGAGAGTTGGTGTTCATGGAAAAATGGATCCAGTTGGCTGCCGGTCGCAGTACCCTATTTCGGCAGACGCGGCTCCAGAAGCGACCCGAAATCCAAACCAAGCCGTGACTTCATTTAGTGGTGAGCGGAGAGCCCCCGGGGATTTCCCGCACCGGAGCCCCGGAAGCGCAGCCCCTCGGAGGCGAGGCAAGGGAGGCTCGGCCATGTTCGCCATCTTCGTCTGCGGGGTGGGCACATGCGTCCGCACCGGCATGACACTGACAGCGCTACGCCACCACAGGCCACCAGGAGGAACGCGCGGAGCGGTCCAATGGATGCCCCCTCCCCGAGGCCGCTGCCGAACCAGGTGAGATATCGGGGCCGCTGCCCGCGCCGCATCCGGGGGAGCCCACGTTACGCACGGGATCGTCCGCTTGAGTTTCTTCCAGCCGATTCTGGACTTGTGCCAAGCATCCCTCTACGACCCCAGTGCCCCGCCCTGCCGCTCCTGTGCCGCAGCTCCTTCCCCTCAGCCCCGAGCCCGCCTCGGCGGCGAAAACCCGAACCTCCCTACCATGTCCTCCTCGCCCTCCGCCACCCGCGGCTGGATCGTCGCCCTCGCCGGCCTCGGCATCAACCTTGTGCTCGGCTCCCTCTACGCCTGGAGCGTATTGGCCAAGGCACTCGTCGTTCAGTGGAAATGGACCAAGGCAGACGCCGGTCTTCCCTTCGCCATCTGCACGGCCTCCTTCGCGGTGATGATGATCTTCGCCGGCCGTATGCAGGACAAGATGGGGCCGCGGCGCGTCGCGCAGTTGGGCGGCCTGATCTTCGGCCTGGGCCTGGCTGCGTCCGGCTTCGCCACCACCCCGCTGACCATGGCGCTGACCTTCGGCGTGCTGGGCGGCATCGGCATTGGTCTCGGCTATTCGGCTACGACGCCCCCGGCGATGAAGTGGTTCCCGCCCGCCCGCAAGGGCCTGATCACCGGGCTGGTCGTGGCCGGCGTGGGCTCCGCGGCGATCTACATCTCCCCGCTCACCCAGTGGCTGCTCGGCGCCACGAGCATCCAGAACACCTTCCTCACGCTCGGCGCCGGCGCCTTCGTGCTCATCCTGCTGTTCTCCCTGCTGCTCAACAATCCTCCGGTCGGATACCAACCGGCCGGTACCGGCCCCGGCGGTCCCGCCCGCAAGGCCGCACTTCCCGGCCGCGACCGCGACTGGCCCGAGATGCTGCGCACCCCGCAGTTCTACCTGCTCTGGCTGATCTACGTGCTCAGCGCCGCCGCCGGGCTGATGCTCATCGCCAACGCCGCCCTCATCGCCAAGGAGCAGGCCGCCTGGGAGGCGGGCTTCGTGGGCGTGATGATCCTCTCCGCCTTCAACACCATCGGCCGCATCGCCGCCGGTTTCGTCTCCGACCGCTTCGGACGCACCCGCACCATGATCCTGGCCTTCGCACTACAGGCGGTGAACATGGCCTTCTTCATCCGTTACGACACGCAGGCGCTGATCATCTTCGGCACCGCCTTCACCGGGCTCTGCTACGGCACGATCTTCACCCTCATGCCTGCGGCCACCGCCGACTTCTACGGGGTGCGCAACCTCGGGGTGAACTACGGCTTCGTATTCACCGGCTTCGGAGTGGCCGGAGTGCTCGGCTCGCGCTACGGAGGGATGATCCGCGACCTGTTCGGCTCGTTCGCGTTGGCCTACAGAATCTGCGCCGTGATGCTGGTGGTGGCCGCCGTGCTCGCCTTCTGCACGCGCGCCCCGAAGGCGGCGGCGCCCACGAGTTCCTAAACCCGGGTACGCCTGCCCGGGTTCGGGCTCATTCCCCGGCCGGCCCCGATGCCGGGCTCATCCCCCATCGTCGCCAACGGTCGCCTACACGCCCGCCTGCGGGCGGCCGGCGGCGGACATCAACGGGGCGAGCAGGCCGCGCAGAGCCTGCCGGGCCCGATACAGCCGCGTCTCCACCCCCCGCTCGGAGCAGCCCACCACCGCAGCGATCTCGCGATAGCTCAGGCCCTCGTAGGAATGCAGGAGAATGACGCTGCGATGGTCCTCTGGCAGCGAGGACACCGCGGCGCGCAGCGCCTCGATTCTCTCGTTGCCCTCGGTGGCCACCGCCGGGTTTGCGCGCCCGCAGGCGAGCCGGCTGCCCAGTGATCCCTCGCCGCCCTCCTCCTCGCCCCCGTCGATCGACTCCGAGGGATGCCGGCGGCGCCAGCGCAGACGGTGCCGGCAGAGATTTACGGCTATGGTGAAGATCCACGCCGGGAAATTGGAGCCTGGGATGAAGTCGGCGCGCTTGTGGTAGAGGCGTACGAAGGTTTCCTCGACCACATCGTCGGTATCGGTGGCGTTTTGGAGGTAACGATGCGCGAAGCTGCGCAGGGGCCCTTCCCAGCGCTCCATCAACTGGTCGAGCGCGGCATCGCTCCCGGCCACCATTTGGGCCATCAGCGCTAGATCGTGGGCGGGGTCGGCAGGCATCGCCAGAGTTCCGTGACGGGGTTGGTGCGGCGGAGCAAGGGGCGCGGTCAGCTCGGGGGCGGGGTGGAGATCTCCACTCCGTTGCCAACCAAAGCGAAGTAGCGGATACGCTGCTCGGGCGACATGCGCTCGGCCACGGCGTACACCAGATCGAGGGTGAGTGTGCGGCACTGCAGGCGGGCCTTGCGGTTGGCTTCCTTTGCCTGGTGGAAGGCGATGAAGTCGACCTTGTCGGTGGAGCGCCTCAGTTCCTCCAGTCGGTTGAGCTCCTCGTGGGTGGTGCGCAGCACGCTGAACAGGCGCTCGAGCTCCGGGCCGGTGCGCTGGTGCAGGGCGCGGATGCTCTCGTACTGCACGGCGTCGAGCCCGAACACGCTCTGCATCCACGCGAGATCGCGGGTGAGCCGGCTTTCCACGCTGGGCCGGCGATAGGCGTAGAAGCCGATGTGTGCCACCGCTCCGGCTACAAAGCCCAGCAACACGATTACGAGGAAACGCTTCATGGGGCACGGTCCCCGCTGTCGCGTAACAATGGATTGATGATCTGCAGGTACACGGCGGCCAGCTGCCCCAGGTCGCGCATGGGCTGGCGTGTGGCCCGCAGCTCGGCGCTGATCAGCCCCAGCACGATACAGGCGGCCACCCAGCCGATCACTGCGCGCTGGCGCACCACCGAGGCGAAGAGCTCGCTCCAGCGCTGCAAAAATCCCGCGGGCCGCGACCGCTCGGCGGCATCGATACGCGCCCAAACCCGCCGGCGCAGGCCGGGCGCGGGGGCGGGAACCTCTTTCCAGGAGGCGATCAGGTCATCGAGAGGGTCGGGAGTATTCATCGTGGTCGAGGCCGCTGGGGCGGACAGGTCGCGGAGTATAAGCCCGCAGGCCGAAAAATCCCTTCAAACTTTTCTCGTCCGTTCGCACCTCCTCGCCGGCCGGGGCCAAACCGGCCAGCGCCCAGCGGCTTGCCCAGCCCCATGGCGGCGCCCAACCTTGGGGCGGTATGCGAAAATCGGCGTTTCCCGAGCCCTATCCGTTCCCCGACCCGGCCCTGGCCGACGAGGAGGGCCTGCTCGCGCTCGGCGTGCCGGTGACGCCCGCCAACCTGCGCGCCGCCTACGCCCGGGGCATCTTCCCCTGGCCCTTCTCGGCACGGCATCCGGTGCCATGGGTGTCGCCCGGGGAGCGGGCCGTGCTGGAGTTCGACAACCTGCACGTCCCCAAAACCTTGCGCCAGGCACGCAGGCGCACCCCGTGGACCTTCAGCATCGACCGCGCCTTCGAGCAGGTGATGGCGGCCTGCGCCGCCGCCCGCCGCCCCGGCCAGCGCGGCACCTGGATAACCCCGGCCATGCGCGCCGGGTATTGCGCCCTGCACCACGCCGGTGGGGCGCACAGCGTGGAAGTATGGGACGGCGAGAGCCTCATAGGCGGTCTCTACGGGGTGGATGCCGGCGGGCTGTTCACCGGCGAAAGCATGTTCCACCTCGCCCCCAACGCCTCCAAGCTGGCGCTCCTGCACCTGGTCGACCACCTCACCGCCCGGGGGGCCGGCTGGATCGATATCCAGCAACTCACTCCGCATTTCGAGGTGCTCGGCGCCCGAGTGATCACCCGGGACGAGTTCCTCTCCCGGCTGGCGCTCGAACGCAACCTGGCGCGGCAGTTGTTCTGAGCCGTAACGATCCGGTCCGATTGTAGGTTCGAACCTTGTGTCCGGACCGGTGCGACGCGAGCGCGGCGCACCGGCGAACGCAGGATACACCACCTGGGCGGCGAACAGATCCAAGCGAAAACCGAGTTGAACTGGATGGTCAATGCTCGGCGCGCCGGCCGGGGCCCGAGCGCGCATCCGGCCGCAGATCGCGCAGGGGCGGTCCCGCCAATGCATGGCCCGGCACCGCCCCCGGCTTTGACACCACCTCCGTAGCCCGCGAGCCTTCGGCCATGCTCGTCCACAGCGTCCGTTTCTACCTCCCTGCCGAACTTCCCGCCGAGCGCCGCGCGGCGCTGCGCGCCGGCCTCGAGTCGCTGCGGGCCGTGCCCTCCGTGCGCCAACTCTATGTAGGCACGCCAGCCCCCGTACCAACCCGGCCGGTACTCGACTCCGCGTACAGCTTTGCACTCACAGTGGTCTTCGACGACCTCGCCGGCCACGAGGCCTACCAGACCCACCCGGTGCATCTGCAATTCGTGGCCGACCACAAGAGCTCGTGGGCAAGCGTCGCCATTTTCGACGCCATCTGAGCCGCAACCATGCAACCGCTCCGCTTTGCGCTCGCACAGTGCCCGAACTCCGATGTCCGTCGTAGGAGCGTGCTTGCACGCGATCTGCGCTCTGAATCGCGTGCAAGCACGCTCCTACAAATGAACGGTTTCGGCTGAGCCGCCCCTCCCGCCGTGGCCTCACCAAAGAAACCGCCCACCCCAGCCGCGCCCGCACCGGCCTTCTGCCGGCTTGAGGTGAAGGTCGTGCCGGGCGCATCCCGCGACGAAGTCGTTGGTACGATGGGCAACGCGACAAAGATCAAGCTGCGCGCCCCGCCCGTGGAAGGGCGCGCCAACGAGGCCCTCGTCGAGTTCCTCGCCGAGAAGCTCGGCCTGCCCCGGCGCGCCATCTCACTGGAGCGGGGCGACACCTCCCGCCTGAAGCTCCTGCGTATCGACGGGCTCGAGCTGCCCACCGTCCGCGCCCGGCTGGGCATTTGAGTTTTGCCCTCTGCCCGCTGCTGGCTCCTGCTGGTTGCCTGTCCGCGCGCCTCCGCTTGGCCCTGGACTTCGCGCCTATCTGAATTCAGCAACTTGAAGTCCGATACCCCATGGCCCTGCAGCCCGCATCGTTGAGCCGTCGCCGCTTTCTCCAGACCGCTTCGGCGGCCGGGCTCCTCGCCGCCCTGCCGCTGCGCGCCGCCCAGCCCGCCCCGGCAGCCCCGGACGCTCCCGCCTCTGCGCGGCGCGCCCGCAATGTGATCTTTCTGGTTGCCGACGGCATGAGCGCCGGCGCCTTCACCCTGGCCGACCTCTACCGACGCCACCTCTGCGGTCGCCGCTGCCACTGGGCCGCCCGCCTGGAAACCGGAGGGCTCCACAACGGGCTAATGGATACCGCCTCGGCCAGCTCGCTTGTCACCGACTCCGCCGCCGCCTCATCCGCCTGGGGCGGGGGCCATCGCGTGGCCAACGGCTCGATCAACCTGGCCGCCGACGGCACGGCCATCGAGCCGCTCCTGGTGAAAGCACGCCGCGCGGGCAAAGCCATCGGCCTGGTCACCTCCGCCCGCCTCACCCACGCCACGCCGGCCGGCTTCCTCGCCAATGTCGACAGCCGGGCCAGCGAGGATGTCATCGCCGTGCAGTTCCTCGAACGCGGGCTCGACGTGGGCCTGGGCGGCGGCCTCAAGCATTTCTCCCCCAAACGCCGAGTCGACCACCGCGACATCACCAAGGAGTTTTCCGCCGCCGGCCACTCCATCGTGCTCGACCGCGCGGCGCTCCTGGCCGCCCCCCCGGGAGACGAGCGCCTCCTGGGCCTCTTCGCCGACGACCATCTCCCGTATCGCCTCGACCACCGCGCCGATCCGGCACTCTCGGCCACCGTGCCCACACTCTCCGAGATGACCACCGCCGCTCTCGCCCGCCTCTCCGCCAGGCCCGCCGGCTTCGTGCTCCAAGTGGAAGGTGGCCGCGTAGACCACGCCGCCCACAACAACGACGCCGCCGCCCTCATGCTGGAGATGCTCGACTTCGACGACGCCGTGGCCGCCGCCCTCGCCTTCCAGCAGCAGAATCCCGATACTCTGGTGGTGATCACCGCCGACCACGGCACCGCCGACCCCGGGCTGATCGGCAATGGTCATGCCGATACCGGCCTGGCGCAGATCGCCTCCTTCCGGTCCTCCTTCGAGAGGATGGCGGCCACGCTGGGCACCGAGCCCACGCTCATCGAGTTGCACGAGCATCTGGTGGCCGGCACCGGCCTGCCCCTGACAATCGAGGAGGTAGCTCCGGTGCTCGCTGCGATGAGCGGCCACGGCACTGCGACCTACAAGCCCGACCGCGGCGCCGCCCCCACCCTCGCCGCGGTCCTGGAGAGCTATCTTGCGATCGGCTGGACCAGCACCGACCACACCGCCGATTTTGTGGGGTTCACCGCCATCGGGCCCGGGGCGGAGGCGTTTCCTCCGCTGGTGCGCAACGATGCCGTTCATAACCACCTCTTGGTTGCACTTGGGATCGGCCGATAGCGGGGTCAGAAAACTGGAGACACCGGGGGATTAGGGCCGAGGCCGGGCCCGCGCCCCGAGCGAACGAATGACCCGCGCCCGCCTCGCCCCTCGCCAGCCGACCCGCCCTAATCCGGCATTCCCCTTTGGTTCATCTTCTTGGTTCAGCCTTCGGCCCTGCCACGGGCAAGGCGCTGCGTGGCCAGAGAGCGACTACGGAATTGCTGCGGAACGGCAGGGGATCTGCGGAATCACGTCCAAATGCTATCGTTCGCGGCCGCGAACGATAGCATCCGGAAGAATTTTCGCCCTCGGGCTTGGGCGTAGCTGTTCCGCCGTAGGCGCGTGCTTGCGCGCGACTTGTAGCGCTGATCGCATGCAAGAACGCTCCTGCCGAACTCCGGAGTTCGGGCACTGTGCGGGCCCAAAGCGGTGTGCTTGCACGGCTACGGCTAATGGAATTGGCCGGCTGTCCCTTTGGCTCATCTTCGTGGATCAGCCTTCGTCCTTACCACGGACAAGGCGATTTGTGACCAGAGATTAAGTACTGTATTGCTGCGGAACGGCAGGGGATCTGCGGGATCACGTCCGGATGCTATCGTTCGCGGCCGCGAACGATAGCATCCGGACGGATTTCGGCCTCGGGCTTGGGCGTAGCTGTTCCGCCGTAGGCGCGTGCTTGCGCGCGACTTGTAGCGCGATCGCATGCAAAAACGCTCCTGCCGGACTCCGGAGTTCGGGCACTGTGCGGGCCCAAAGCGGTGTGCTTGCACGGCAACGGCTAATGGAATTGGCCGGCTGTCCCTTTGGCTCATCTTCGTGGATCAGCCTTCGTCTTTACCACAGACAAGGCGATTTGTACCCAGCGATAAAATACCGTATTGCTGCGGAACGGCAGGGGATCTGCGGAATCACGTCCGGATGCTATCGTTCGCGGCCGCGAACGATAGCATCCGGAAGAATTTCGGCCTCGGGCTTGGGCGTAACTGTTCCGCCGTAGGCGCGTGCTTGCGCGTGCCTTAGAGCGCTGATCGCATGCAAGAACGCTCCTGCCGGACTCCGGGGGTCGGGCGCTGTCCGAACCCAAAGTGGCGTGCTTGCTCGGTTACGGCTTAGGTCCCTTCCGCCCCTTTGCTCACTTCACCGGCCTCCCCGGCATATTCCGGGTAGCACTTGCCCATGCACTCCGGACAGATCCCGTGCGAGAATACCGCCTCGGAATGCGCACTCACATACGCCTCCACCTGGCTCCAGTATCCCTTGTCGTCGCGGATCTTTTTGCAGTTCGCACAGATGGGCAGGATGCCATGCAGGGTCTTGATGTGGTCGAGCGCCTCGCGCAGCTCGCGCAACTTGGCCGCCAGCCCCTCCTGTAGCCCGATCACCCGGCGCCCCACCTCAACGCGGGCCGCCAGCTCCACCGGGTCGAAGGGCTTGGAGATGTAGTCGTCGGCCCCGGCATGCAGGCCCGCGCATACATCCTTCTTCCCACCACACACGGTCAACAGGATCAGATAGGCGGCATGGTCCTGGTCGCCGGCGCGCACGCGCCGGCAAATCTCCCGGCCGTCGAGGCCGGGCATCAGCCAGTCGAGCACGGCCACCCGCGGCGCATCCGGTCGCTGGAGCTCCGCCCAGGCCTCCGTGCCGTCGCGGGCCTCGACCACCTCGTGGCCGCATTTTTGAAGCACCGCCTTGAGGGTGGTGCGGGTCGTCAGGTCGTCGTCAGCAATCAGGATACGCATAAATGGTGTGCGGCTCAGTTTCCCATGGCCGTTTTAAGGAGCAGGTATTGGCGCTGCAAATCCGGCCAGCGCTGGGCCAGCACTGGGAGGTCGCCCGCCCGCCCGGCGGCCTCCAGGTCGATGGCCACTTGGCGCAGAGCGTTGCCGCCCACATTGCCGGCGGCGCCAGCGATCTGGTGGGCCCAGCGGGCGACCTCGTCGGCCTCGCCCCGGGCCAAGGCGCTGTTGAGCGCCTCAAATTTCGCGGGCATGTCCGCGAGGAAAGTGCCGCGGATCACCTCCAGCAGGGCTTCGTCGTCCATCATCCTAGTCAGGAAGGCCGCCCTGTCGTAGATGTCCACCGACGCCGCAGCGGCAGCGCTCGGCGCATTCACCGGCGCGGGGGCCGCGCCGGCCGCAGGCGAAACTCCTGCGGGGCCGGCCTCCGGGGGCGGATCCGCCTCCGGAGGCAACCATTTCTCCAGCGCCCCGAGCAGTGCTTTGAGGGCAACCGGCTTGGCCACGAAATCGTTCATACCCGCCGCGAGGCATTTCTCCCGGTCGCTCTGCATGGCATGAGCCGTCATCGCGATGATGGGCACCTCGTGGTTGCGCACAGAGGACCGAGGGTCGCGAATCTGGCGGGTGGCCTCGATGCCGTCCATCTCCGGCATCTGCACATCCATGAGCACCAGGTCGTAGGGGATGCTGGCGAGGGCGTAGAGCGCCTCCGCCCCGTTGGCCACGGCATCGGCCTGCAAGCCGAGCTTGCGCAATATGCCCAAGGCCACCTGCTGGTTGGTGATATTGTCTTCCGCTATCAGAATACGCGTGGCCCCGCTCCGCGACTCCCGGAGCAGCCGTGCCGGCGGCGTGGCTGCGGTGGCCGCGAGGGGGGCGACAGGATCGATGGTGCCGCCGGCGGCGGGGGCCAGCACGCGGGAGAGGCAGGCGAAGAGGTCCGCCTGCCGCGACGGTTTGTGCAGCCAGGCAACAAAGCCGATCTCCGCCATGCGCTGGCTGTCCCCGGTTTCACCCAGTGAGGACATCATCACCAGGTGGGTGTCCTTCAGCGAAGCGTCGGACTTGATGGCCCGCGCCAGGACGACGCCATCCATGCCCGGCATCTGCATGTCGAGGATGGCGGCCTGGAAGGGCGCTGCGGCGTCGTTGGCCCGATACAAGGCGCCCAAGGCCGCGGTTCCGTCCGGCGTTTCCTCCACCCACACGCCCCAGGCGCGGAGCTGGGCCACGAGCACCTCGCGGTTGGTGTCGCTGTCGTCGACGACGAGCACGTGAGTGCCCCGAAGGCTGGCCGCAGGCGCGACCGGGCGTTCCCGCTCCGCCGGCCTGCCAAAGCGTGCGGTGAACCAGAACTCCGAGCCCCGGCCCTCCTCGCTCTCGACGCCGATCTGCCCGCCCATCAGCCCCGCAAGCTGCTTGGAAATCGCCAGCCCCAGGCCGGTGCCGCCAAAGTGGCGCGTGGTCGAGGCGTCCACCTGGGTGAATTTCTGGAAGAGCAGCCTCTGCTTGCCATCCGGGATTCCAATACCGGTGTCCCTCACCGAAAATCGCAGCATCACGTCGCCATCGGGCTCCGACATCAGCGTAGCCCGCACGGCGACCTCGCCCTTCTTGGTGAACTTGATCGCATTGCTCACCAGGTTCACGAGCACCTGCCGCAGCCGGCCCGGGTCGCCGCTGAGATGGTCCGGGATGTTTGGCGCCGCCGCACAGATGAACTCCAGCCGCTGCTCCTGGGCTCTCAGGGCCATGGTGGCGGCGAAGTCCTCCAACATGGCACGCAGGTCGAAGTCGAGAATCTCCAGGTCGAGCTTGCCGGCCTCGATCTTGGAGAAGTCGAGTATGTCGTTGATGAGCGCCATGAGCGACTCGCCGCTGCTGCGCACGGTGTTGGCGTAGCGCCGCTGGACGGCGTCCAGCTCGGTATCCAGAAGCAGGCCGGTCATGCCGATCACCCCGTTCATGGGGGTGCGGATCTCGTGGCTCATGTTGGCCAGGAACTCGCTCTTGGCCTGGCTGGCCATCTCGGCGCGGGCGGCCATGTCGTTGGCCCGGATCGTCTGGGCCTCAAGGTCGAGATTGAGCTCCTGCAGCTCCGCCTCGGCGCGCCTGCGCCCGGTGATATCGGCGAAGGTGACGACCGCCCCGCTGATGAAGGCCCCGTCGATGACCGGGAACGACGAATACTCCACCGGGAGGCAGGTCCCGTCCTTTCGCCAGAACACCTCGTCGTCCACCCTCGTGCCGCGCCCCGTGGACTTGGCTAGATAGATCGGGCACTCTTCCACCGGGTGGGGCGAGCCATCGGCATGGCTGTGGTGGATGAGCTCATGCATGTCCCGCCCCAGGCATTCCTCGAGCTCATAGCCCAGGATCTTCAGGCCCGAGCGGTTGATAAAGGTGCAGCAGCCCTCCGGGCCGATGCCGTAGATGCCCTGGTCGGTGGTCTGCAGCAGTTGGCTGAACTGCGCCTCGCTGCGGCGCAGCGCATCCTCGGCCTGCTTACGGCCAGTGATGTCCACCATCACGGTGAGGAAATACTGGAGCCCGTGGCTGTTTACCACTTCGCCCGAGAAGATGCCGTAGAGGAAGGTGCCGTCGGCTCGCCGCACCTTCATCTCGAAGTCGGCGATGCGCCCCTCGGCCTGCATCCTGGTGTCCATCGCGGTCTGCTGCTCAGGGAACGGGTAGAGCCTGAGCTCGCTGGCCGTCTTGCCCAGCACCTCGGCCCGGGAGTACCCGAGCGCTCTCAGGAAGGTGTCGTTCACGTCGACAAAGCTATTGGAGGGCACGAGGACGAGGGTCATCAGCGCCGGGTTGTGGCGGAACAGCCGCTCGAAACGCTGCTGAGCCTCCTGCTCGGTGGTACGATTCTTTGAGATCCCAAAGATGCAGTCCTTGCCATCCCACTGGCCGGGCCAGGCGCGGGTCTCCACTGGAATCAGTGCGCCGCTCTTGGTGACAAGAGGCAGAGGGGAGCTCTCGCGCTCACCGCGTAACATCGCCTCAAAGATCTCCTGGGCCTCCGTGCGCTGCTCGGCCGGATGCATGTCGAGCACATGCATGGCGGCGAGCTCCCCGGTGGTGTAACCCAGGGTACGGGTGACGGCGGCGTTGGTGAAAATCATGCCGCCGTTCGGAGTGCCGACCATGATCAGGTCGGTCATGGACTCGAAGAAGGTGCGGAAATTGGCCTCGCTGGAACGCAGCCGCTCCTCGGTGCGCTTCTGCTCGGTGATATCCCAATTGGTGCCGACCATGTGCAGCGGCCTACCGGAGGGATCGCGCTGCACGATGGCCAGCGCCCGGATGCTGTGGATGCTGCCGTCGGGCCAGAGCACGCGGAACTCGGTGTCGAACTCCTGCTCGCCGCGCAGCGCCATCTGGATCTCGGCATCCCCGCGCTCCCGATCCTCCGGGTGAACCCCTGCCAGCCACGCCGCGTAGGCGCCGCCGAAGCGGTCCGGGGCCACTCCATAAAGGCGGTACATCTGGTCGTCCCAGCTAAGGAGGTTGGCGACAACGTCGTAGTCCCAGATGCCCACGCCTCCAGCGCGTGCTGCCAGCGAGAGCTGCTCGGAGGCCTGGGTGAGCGCCGCCTCGGCCCGCTTGCGGGCGGACACATCCACGAAGCACTCCAACAGCTTCTCCCGGCCGTTGATCTGAACCCGCTTCGCGGTTTTCAGGATCGCCAGGCGGGTGCCGTCGGCCCGCAGCATCTCGCGATCCGCGTTGTCCACGTCGTGGCCGAGGTCGCACACCGGGCAACTGCCCTCGGCAGCCGGGCACAGAAGCGAGTGGCAACGATGCCCCACCAGTCGATCCACCCGGGCGCCGAACAGGGTGGCCACATGTTCGTTCACCTGCTCGATGATACGCGTCACCGGGTCGATAATGACCACTCCGGCCGGGAGGTTTACCAACAGGAGCCGCTGCATCGCCTCGCTCTCGCGCAGGGCGTCCTCCGCCAGCTTCTGTTCGGTGATATCCGCCAGCCCGCCCACCATGCGCAGGGCCTTGCCGGTGGCATCGCGCTCGACCACCTGACCTCGGTCCAGCGCCCAGAGTATCCGGCCTGAGGAGTGGAGCATGCGATGCCGGCTCACATAGGGGGCCCGGCGATCCAGGCCTGCCTGCACGGCCGCCACAACTCGATCCCGGTCCCCCTGGTGGATTGTGACCATAGCAGCCTCGATGGGATGCTCCAGAAAGCTCTCATCCAGGCCCAGGATATGGCACCAGCGCGCGTTGTGCTTCACCAGGCCGGTACGAAGGTCCCAGTCCCAGATGCCGTCGCCCGTGGCATCCATGGCATAGGAGAGCCGTTGCTCGATCTCCCGGCGCGCAGCCTCGGCGCGCTTGCGCTCGGAGACGTCGGTGACAATCGAATGCAGCACCGCGCGGTTGCCAAACTGGATGCGGCTGGCCGACACCTCCACCTCGCGCAGCGAGCCGTCCGCCAGGCGGTGCTGGGCATCGAAGCGCCTGCCCGCCCCCACAGCTACAGAGGCCATGGCCTGCTTAACCTGGGCCGCTGGCAGGATATTGAAATCGGTGATGCGCAGCGCCAACAACCGCTCCCGCGGGTAGCCGTAGAAACCCAGCGCAGCGGCATTGGCATCGATGATAGCGCCGTCCTCCGGATCGATGAGCAACATCACCGAGGCGTTGGCGGCGAACTGGTTGCGATAGGCCTGCTCGCTCTCGCGCAGCGTCGCCTGCTGGACCTGGATGCCCGCATCGGTACGGCGCAGCAGAGCGTAGATGAGGCCCAGCAGCAGGGCCAGCAGCACTGCGCCACCGGAGCCGGCCACGGCCAGCAGGCGCACAAAGGCGGCATGGTCGGCGGAGACGTCGATCATCATGAGCACGTCGCCCACCTCGTTGCCCGAGGCGTCGGTGAGGGGAGTCTCAGATACCCGCCACTCCTTTCCCTCGAATACGACCTCCCGATCCGCCATACCGTGGGCATGGTCGCAGCCGGGCGCGTGGTCTGCCACCGCAGCGAAAACATCAGGCAGACCGCCCTGAGTGGCGTAGCTCACGACGCTATTGCGCAGGCGGCCCCAGCTCGCATCGCGCCCGAGCATGAGCATGCCCTCTTCCCAGCTCCCACGATTGAGCTGCTCCTTCGAGATGATCACTGCGAGTTGATGGCCGGACCGCGTGCGCTGGAGGTCCAGCACGTCCTCGATCTCCTTGCCCAATTCCACATAGCCGACGAGCGAGCCGCCCTCAAAAACCGGTTGCACCACCCGAAGCGTGAGCGTGCCCAGCGGCCCCAGTTCGATGCCGGAGGCGGCCTTGCCGGTACGCTCGGCTTCGAGGGCCGTGAAGCGGTTGTTGAGGTCGCCACGTTTATCCGGTTTGTGGACACGCAACAGGCAGACGCGCTTCGTGTCGGAAAAGTAGAGGTGGGTGATGTGCTGCTCCCGGCGCAGCGACTCGAACACGGGGCTCCAGATGGCCAGGAGGAGTGCGGAATCGCCTTCGCGCAGGGCCGTTTGCACACGGGGATCGGCGGCAATCGGCTGCAGAGCCGTGGCCAGCCCGGCGGTTTGCTGGGCCAAGGCCGCATGCAAAGCGCCGGCAGTCTCGGCCAGCCCGGCGGCGGTGGTCTCCTCAAGGGTCCGTCGATGTTGCTGCCACAGGAGCACCCCGGGGCCCACCAGCAAAAGCACCGCCATCACCGTAAGCGGAGGCATGAGCCTCCGAAGGACCGGCTTGGGCGTAGCCGCCACGCTACAGGAAGCGCCTAGGACAGTGGCCGCGCCGATAAGCAGCACGAGCATCAGCCCCACCGGCAAGGCCGCCCGGCCGGCTACCTCCCAATTCCAACTACTGGCGTCGTAATCCACAGCCAAAATCGCAATGGCCTTGCCTGCCTTCGAGTCTATCAGAGGGACGCAGCCGCTAATGAACGAGCCCCATTTGTCCGTAAACGGCCCTTCCACAGTGCCAGTGCCGGAATCCATCACGCGCCGGAAGCCCTCAGGGACATCGTCGTAGATCATGCCCGCCGGGGACTCGTCCATATGCCCGACCGGGCGGTCATCCGCGAAGAAGAATACCTCGCCGTTGGCCTTGCGGCCCATGAGGTAGACAAAGCGATACTGCGGGTTGTCCGCCCGTACATCGGCGAACTGGGCCTTCAGCCGCAGGTATTTGGGCGAGGTCAAATCGGCCGCCGTACCGGTGAGGCTGCGCACGCCGTCTACGTCCACCGCCTGCGCCACCAGGCGAGTCTGCTGGAGCAGCTCGGCGCGCATGGAGCCGTCGGTACGCACGAGCGTCCACCAAGTTGCCAATACCCCGGCAACCAGGAGCAGCAGGAGGGCGGCCACGCCGTAGCGGCCGAGGTGAGCCACCCCGGCCGAGAACCGTGCCGCGAGGGCTGCGCCATTCTTCATGTGAGAGCTTCCGCAAACGCTGCCGGGGAACGGACCGAGCTCCTGCCGGGCGGTTCCTCATCGGCCGGAACGGGCGGAAGTTTACTGGGAGAATTCCCCCACCCTCCGCTCGCACGACAGTCCAGTGCCCGCGCCGGGCAAGCGTGCCCCCGGCCACAGCCAAGGATGGCAGCCACGGCCGGCGCCGGCTTGCCGGGCGGAGTGCGCCAACCTGCGGCTTCAAGCCGGCGTCGGTATGCACCCGCATCATCCTCCGGAGAAAGCTTCCGCTCCACCGCTTCACCCGTATGCTGCGGCCCGCATGTCCCTCAAAGATTTCGGCTGGAACGACTCGTTTGCCGCCGCCTTCGCGCCCCACGCGGCGGCCGGCTGCGTGCCGGGCCGCGTAACCGCCGACTTCGGACGCGGCTGGGGCGTGACCACCGCCGAGGAGGAGATCCTCGCGGAGCCCGCCGGCAAGCTGCGCCACCGCTCCACCCGGCGCGCCGAACTGCCCGTGGCTGGCGACTGGGTGGCCGTGGAGCCCCGCCCCGAGGAGCACCGCGCCCGACTGATGGCTGTGCTTCCCCGGCACACACTGCTCTCGCGCCAGGCCGCCGGCCATCGCCGCATCGAGGAACAGGTGCTCGCCGCAAACCTCGACACGGTATTCATCGTCGTGGGCCTGGACGTGGAGGTGAACCAGCGCCGCATCGAGCGTTTCATCACCGCGGTGCGCTCCGGCGGCATCGCCCCCGTGGTTGTGCTCAACAAGGCCGACCTCAACCCCGCCGCCGATAGCATTCGCGAGGAGGTGGAGAAACTCACCGGCGGCGCCCCCGTGGTCGCCGTGAGCGCCACCAAACGCGGCGGCACCAAGGCGCTCAAGCCCTGGCTGGTGCGCCGGCAGACCATCGCCTTCCTCGGGCTCTCCGGGGTGGGCAAATCTTCGCTCATCAACCGACTCGCCGGCGACGAACTCCAGGACGTGCAGGACGTGCGGGAGTCCGACGCCAAGGGCCGGCACACCACCAGCAGCCGGGAGCTGTTCCTGGGGCCGGGAGGCGTCCTCCTTCTGGACACGCCCGGCATGCGCGAATTCCAGTTTTGGGATGCAGACACCCCCCTGGACGACCTCTTCCCGGAGGTGGCTGCTCTCGCCCTGCAATGCCGGTTTCGCGACTGCCGCCATGGCACCGAGCCCGAGTGCGCCGTGCAGGCCGCCCTTGCCGCCGGCAAGGTGGAACTGGGCCGGGTGACGAGCTACCTCAAGCTCAAGGCCGAGCGCGCCCTCGCATCCACGCCTTGGAAACGGCGGTAACCCCGCAGCATCGAGGGCGACGCCCATCCCAGGCGGAGGCCGGTCCCGCGTTGCCGTCCGCCGCACCCGAGGGCTCGGGCTGCGCCCAGGGCAGCGGGCCGTTGCGCAGCTTCCCCATCGCCCCGAGCAACGCCTCCGGCACTACCAGCCGCGCCAATTGTGGGCCCAGCGGTTCCGGCCTTGTGGAGAGCAACTCCGTGAGCGGACGCAGATCCAGCCGAAGATCGGGCGGCCGAGTGGCCGCCAGCGGCGTGCCCAGTAGGTGGGCTACGACAACCCGCCCCTGAGCCGGAATCCCAAAACGCGCCGCGATCGCCAGCCCCAGCCAATGCCTTGAGACCGGCTCCGCCCCCGCCCATTGGAACACCCCGCACAGCTCGCACCGCACACAGAGCTCGAGCAACACCGCCGCCAGATTGTCGGCCATGGCCACCTGCCGAATCTCGTCGTTGAAAAGCCGGGCCACGCGCCCCTCGCTCCAGTCGAGCAGCAGCCGCTCATGTACACTGCGCCTCCCGCCAGGGCTGTTGCCCATCAGCAGCGGAGCGCGCACCACCGCGGACAGCAGGGGCGCCGCCGCGACCACCTCCCGCTCCGAGTCCGCCTTCAGCCGCGCGTAACCATTGATCGGAGCCACCGGGTCGTCCACGCTGTAGGGCGCACCCGACCCGTCGAAGACCTGCTCGGTGGAGACGTGGATAAGGCGCACCCCCAGCTTCTGCGCCAGCGTAGCTAGCTGCCTAGGCAGCTCCACATTGAGCGCCGCCGCCAGCTCCGGCTCGCGCTCGCACTGGCCCGGGTCGGACACCGCAGCGCAGTTCACGATCGCCTCCGGCCGGGCCCGGCGCACCGCCGCTTCAAGCGCGGCACCGTTGCGCAACTCCAGCCGCATCTGCGTAGCCAAACCCGGGATAGGGGCACCGGTCCAGCCGCCCACGGTGCCCACCACCTCGTGACCGGCGCGCGCCGCCACCGCGGCGAAATTGCCGCCCAGCAAACCCGAAGCGCCGGTGAGGAAGAGTCGCATCGCGCGTGGCCGCTTCGTTACTCCTCGCCCGCCACCAGCCGCGGGTTGACATGCCAGAGGAGCGTCCATGGCGCGCCGCGCAGGATACGCTCGAGGCAGAGCACGGCGCCCTTCTTGAATTCCACCCCGCCGGTCTCGATCCCGAGCAAGCGCGCCGCCAGCGCGCCCATATACGGTTCATGCCCGACAAGCATCACGGAATCCCCGTGACGCCCGAGCGCCAAGGCCATCGCCGACACATCGTCCTCGGGCAGCAGCCCCGGAGCCTCGCGCAACCGCGCCTTGAGCCGAGCGCCCTCGACCAACAGCTCGGCCGTCTCCCGCGCCCGCACCAGCGGGCTGTGCCACACCTCCGCGATATCCACTGCGGCATTGCCGCGCAGCCAGCGGCCCATCGAGAGGGCAACTTCGCGCCCCCTCGGGCTGAGAGGGCGCGCCGGGTCCTCGGCATCGGATACAGCGTGGGCGTGACGAACCAGGTAGAGCTTCATGGTGAAAGTCGTTGGCGGCACCAGGTGCCGTCGGATTGCCGGGTGTAGCGCAGCCGGTCGTGCAGCCGGCTCGGGCGCCCCTGCCAAAACTCGATGGCCGCCGGCACCACGCGGTATCCGCCCCAAAACGGCGGCAGTGGCACCACCTTGCCCTGGAACTCGGCCATGCGCTCCTCCACCCGGCGCTCCAGTTCCTCGCGGCCGGCAAGCACCGTGCTCTGCGCCGAGGCCCACGCGCCCACCTGGCTGCCCAGCGGCCGGGAGTGGAAATAGGCCGTGCTCTCCTCCACTGACACCTTCTCTACGGAGCCCTCCACGATCACCTGCCGCTCCAGCTCATGCCAGGGGAAGAGCAGCGAGGCCCGAGGGTTGGCGGCGAGTGCGCCCGCCTTGCGGCTCTCATAGTTCGAGTAGAAGACAAAGCCCCGGCGATCGGCTCCCTTGAGCAGCACCATGCGGGTAGACGGCTGGCCGGCCACATCTGCGGTTGCCACGACCAGAGCATTGGGCTCCCGGATACCCGACTTCACCGCCTCGGCCAGCCAGCGCTCCCACAACGGCCACCAGTCCCCGGCCGGGGCATCGCCCTCGGCCAAACCGGCCAGAGCATACTCCTGGCGCATGTCGGCGAGGTTGAGCCGCGCCCGGGAGTGGGAGAACCATTTCCAGATCTTCAACGCGCCCGGCACGCCGAGCAGGTGAGAGAGGAGTTTGGGCCGGGAGGCTGGCATGGATCAACCCTCACGCGTCAACGCCGCGATGTCATGGGCAAATTGCGGCCACGCCGCCACCAGTTCATCGCGACGTGCGAGCTCGAAATCGGCGTCGTCCCAGCCGGGGGCCATGGTGCAGCCCAGGAGCGCCCAGCGCCCGCCCGCCGCCAGCCTCGCGCCCTGCCAGCAGCCGTGAGGCACCACGAGTTGCGGGGCGTCGGAGCCCAGCACCGCCGGCCCCAGCCGCACCCGCCCTCCGCAGCCGGTGGACGGATCGAGGCACAGCAGGTCCACGGCAGCGCCGGCATGGAAGTGCCAGGTCTCATCGGAGCGCAGCCGGTGCAGCGCGGAGCACTCCCCGTCCGCGAGCAGATACAGGATACCGGTGCCGGCGGGCCGGGAGCCGCCGCCGTAGCGCTGAGGCAATGCCGCCCCCGACAGCGTTTCGGTGCTCGTCCAGGTGCGCGCAAACCAGCCGCCCTCCTGGGGCAAGGGCCGCAGACCGAAGCGGGCGATGAGCTGGTCAACTTCCGGCACAAACCAAACAACAACCACGCTTCGCCCGACGGGCAAGCCTCGGACACCGCCCGTCTCCATGGGCGGGCACCGGGCCCGGCGCCGCGCAGCCCTCACCGCCCGCGACCAACCACCACCGCCGGCCCACCGCCCGGGCCCTCGGCAAATCGACCCGCAGCGAAGTTTCGCCGCCGCCATTGCGCCCCAGCGTAGTTCGCCCAACATGGCGCCCCGGCACTCGCCGATCCCGCCGCCACCCGATGTCCGAATCCTCCAGCTCCCAGCCCTCGCCCGCCGCGCCGCCGCGCAAGCTCTCCGCAGAGCTGCACGCGCTCAACGCGCATTTCGGGCACGAAGAGGTGCATCTGGCCAAGCTGATCGATGTGCTGGGCGACCGTACCTATTCGCTGTTGGTGGTCCTGGTGGCCCTGCCGCTATTCACCCCCGCCACGCTTCTGGGCGTCGCGATGGCCATCGGCCCGGTGGTGGCCGGCCTCGGGCTGGGGCTGGCGCTGGGTATCCACCCCAGCCGGTTGCCGGCAAAGCTGCGCGCGCGCCGGCTGCCCCCTCGCTTCTTCGGCGTCCTGCTTAGAGGCGCGGAGAAGGTCATCCGGCTGCTCGAGCGCATCTCCCGCAAGAGGCTTCCCTTCTTTGTCACCGGCCGCTGGGCACACCGTGTGATCGGAGCCGGCATCGTGCTAGCGGCCCTCCTGTTGATGATCCCTGCCCTGCTCTCCAACGGTCCGCCGGCCGCCGCGATGGTCTGCCTGGCCATGGGGCTGCTGGAGGAGGACGGCGGCATGGTGATCGCCGGCTTCGTGGCCATCGTGGTATCGATAATCTACTTCGCGCTGCTGGCGTTCTTCGGGGTGGAGATCCTGGATTTCCTGCACCACTGGTACGCTGCGCACCTCGGTGCCGCCGCGGCCATGCCTGCGCCGCCGGCTATCCCATAGCCAGCAGCAGCCCCAGCGCCTCCGCCTGCTCGATACCCGCCGGCCAGCCGTAGGCCGCCGCCACCGCCGCGGAGAGGTCCTGCGAGGCAAAGCCGCCGGGCTCCAGATCCCGGGTACCGCCCCCGGCCGCCCGCCAAGCCTGCACCACCGCCCAACGCCGCTCCTCCTGCTCCCGGCTGAGCGTGCCCCGTGGGGTATCCGGAGCCCAAGGCAAAGGGAAACGCCTCAGCGCCCCCGCGCCAAGCCGCAGGCCCGTGCCCCGCAGCCACACCGCCGGCCACACCGAGGCAAGCACCCCGGCCAGGAATTCATCGTCGCGCACCGCCACCACCAGCCCTGTGCCCGGCAGGGCGGCGGAGGGCACCCACCTCCAGCGCGCGCGCAGACAGCCGGCCGGCGCCGCCAGGCAACGGTCGCATTTGGCCAGCGCGATGCGCAGCTCCGCCGCCGGTCCGCTCCGCGCGATCCGCCCGCCGGAGCGTTGAAAGAGCCGCCCCAATTCGCCCGCCTCCGCCAGGGCGCGCTCATCGGCACCCGGCGGGAAATCGATCACCCAGCGCCGCCCCGGCACCTCGCCCTCGGGCCAGTCCTCGCCCCAGTCCTGCCTCTCGATCAAAGGCCGCACCCACTCCGCGCCGCTCTCCCGCCAGCTCGCAGCGCGCCGCCCTTGGGCGCAGCACTCTGGCACCACGGCAACTCCGGCGAAAAACACCCGCTCGTTCTCCGGGCGTAGAGGGGCACACAGTGTCGACATCGCCGCCAGCCTGCGCCACCGCCGCCGCCGCGACAAGCCACCGCCCCGACCAACTGTTGGAAACGCCCCCACCCCGGCGGGCCACTGCGCAGCGCGGCCCCGCCGAAGTGCAGCCTCCATTCGCAAACTCGGGTTTGCCCGCTACAATCGCCGCCCCCCGTACCCCGCCTATGAGCACATCCACAACGAGAGCGTGCTGGCCCGACCTCCTTTCACCGGAGTTCGGCGCGCAAGACGGATTGCCCTTGAGGCCGCCGCGCGGGGCGCGACTCCACGCCGCTCTCCCGGCCCTGCGCCCCGCCATCGCACTGCCTTTGCCGGGGCGCGGGGCGCGCCCGACCGCCGCCAGAACCGTCACCACAGGCCGGCCACACCTGACTCCATTTCTCATGCACAACGATAACCGGCCAACCGATACCCTATCGGGGCAGCTCCGCATCCGGCGGGCGGGCAGCCACGCCGGAACCAGCGCGGGGCGCAGCCATCTTCCCTCGCCCTCGCCGATTCTGTTCTTCCCTCTGCCGCATTCATCCCCATTTCTTCCATCATGAGCAACGAGGAGAGACCCCAACTTTCGCTGCGCCTGCGCAGCCGGTCCGACGCCACTTCTGCGGTCCCACCCCCGGCTCCATCCGTGGAGCCTGTGCTTGGGGCCCCGGCAGCGGGCACCAACGAACCGGTTACATCGTTGCCAACCTCCCCGGTAGCCCCCCCTCCGCCTGCGCTGAAGCCGCGCCTCGCCAGTCTGCTCGTCAAGGAGCCGCCCTCGGCGCCACCCCCTCTTTTTCCCGGACCCGCCCCGCTCCAGCCCCCCACTCCAGTAGCCGCTGCTGCCGTGAGCGCCGAGCCACCACCCCTGGAGACTCCGGCTGCCCCCGCCGCCAGCGCAGCACCGGTATCCGCGACGGCCCCTGCGGCTTCGCTTGCTGGGGCCGTTCCCGCCACTCCGCCTGCGTTCCCCTCCGCGTCGCCTCCAGAGAAGGATCACGCCCCGGCGTTTGCCACGCCGCCCCCTTCTCGCGCAGCAACAGCCGCCCCAGGTGCCGGCACGCCCCCGATTCTACCCGCACCCGGAAAGCCTGCACGCCCCACCAACTTCCCTCCGCCACCCGGCTTCGCCTCAAAGAAGCAACCGGACCGCCCTGCCGCTGCTGCGGCCAAAGCGTCCCGCACAGCCAAGCCCTCCAGCACCGGAAAGCCCTCCAGCGCTGCCCGCAGCAGCGAGAGCAAGTCCCACGTCACGCTGGCCCTGCTGCTGCTGCTCGTGGTGGCCGGCGCCGCGTATGTCTACTTTGCAGACCCGCTGGGCATCTTCCCCACCGGCCCGCTTGCTGTCACCCCGCCGCCGGCCCCCGTCGCAAAACCCGTGGCACCGGTGCAACCCGTCGCGGCGGTGGCTGCGCCGCAACCGCCGCCGCTTCCCGTGCCCGAGCCCGCCGTGGTGCCTGAGGAACCTTCACCCACGCCCTCCGTCCCGGACGTCCAAGTACCCGAGGTGCCGGAAGCCCCGCCTCCCCCGCCCCCGCCCTTGCCGGAGCTGCAGAACGTCGTCTCCGCCTTCAGGATCGCCGGGGCCCGCGCGAGCGAAACCGGGGGCATGATCATGCTGGGCGCCACCCCCTTCCAGGCAGGCGAGGTCGTGGACCCGGTCAACAATCTGGTTCTGGTCGGTTTCGCCGACGGCGTCATGACCTTCCGGGACTCCCGCGGAGCGCTCTACCGGCGCCGTTTCTGACAGCCATGCAAGCGCGCCGCTTTGCGTCCGGACAGTGCCCGAACTCCGGTGTCCGCGGCAGCTGCGCGCTCGCACGCGGTCTGCGCCATGAATCGACTGCAAGCCATCTCCCACCACTGTACCGATACGCTTTGGGTCCTCAGCAACCGCCCACGTCGACCCGGTATGGACGCCAGTTTCTCCCCTGCAACAGGCAGGCTGAGCGCTGAATGACACCCGCCATCGAGATACTACGGCTGAGCCACCGCTACCCCGACGGTACGGAGGCCTTGAGCGAGGTGAGCCTTTCGGTGGCGCCGGGGGAATGTGTGGGCCTGCTCGGGCCCAACGGCTCGGGCAAGTCCACACTGCTATTACACCTCAACGGCATCCTGCCGGAGCGGCCGGCGGCGGCGAGCGCGGTGCGTATTCACGGGATGGCGGTTACGGCGGGCAACCTGGAGGCTGTGCGCCGGCAGGTGGGGCTGCTCTTCCAGGATCCCGACGACCAGCTGTTTTGCGCCACGGTGGCCGAGGATGTTGCCTTCGGGCCGGAGCAGCTCGGGCTGGCACCGGAGGTCGTGGCGGCGCGGGTGCGCTCGGCGCTGGAACGGGTGGGGTTGGCCGGCTACGAACGGCGCACACCGCACCACCTCAGCCAGGGAGAGAAGCGCCGCGCCTGCCTGGCGGGAGTTCTTGCCTACGGGCCGGCGATCCTCGCGCTCGACGAGCCCACCAGCGGGCTCGACCCGCGGGGCCGCAGGGAATTCAAGAAGTTGTTGCGCGAGATCTCAGCCACCAAGCTGGTGGCCACCCATGATCTGGAGCTCGTGGTTGAGTTGTGCACACGCTCGATCGTGCTCGATGGCGGGCGCATCGTGGCCGACGGCCCCACGGTGGAGCTGCTGGGCAACGAGGAACTGATGCTCGCTCACGGGCTGGAGCGCCCGCACATCCTGCAGCACCGGCATCCACATGCACCGTTCTCCTGGAAGGCCGGGGCCTCGGGCGCGGCCGTACGCGGAGCGGAGTCGTTCAGGCGGGTCGGATAGAGCCGCTATCATCAAGTCGAGAGTCGAGGGTGGAGTATCAGGTGGTTCGGCACCAGGGGAGGCGCCGGCAGTGTCGCAGGGTTGCGAGGCGAACGCCGAGAGTTCGGGGCTCGTCACGCGCGACTCCTGGCTCGTCTGAAACCTCACGGCTGAGGCGTTGCCAAAGCGCACCGGCTCGGTTGGGCTGCTGGCGTGGACTTGAAATGGCGCATCTCGCACGTACGCGGCTACCTTGAACTCGGCATGGTCAAAGAGGCCAAGGCCGAGCTGGATGCTGTCCCCGAGGAGGAGTCGCGCCTGCCCGAGGTGGTCGCGCTGAAGGTGGGGATGCTGCAGGCCACCGAACAGTGGAAGGCTCTGCTCAAGTACGCCCAGGAACTGGTGACGACCGAGCCGGAGGCGGCGGGTTGGTGGATCATCCGGGCCTATGCCGCCCGGCGCGCGACCTCGGTGAAGGCCGCGCAGCGGATCCTGCTCGAGGCCGAGGCGCTCCACTCGAAGGATGCCACCGTGCAGTTCAATCTCGCCTGCTATGCCTGCCAGTTGGGCGACCTGCCAGAGGCCAAGGCCCGCGTGGTGCGGGCGGTGGCGCTGGACTCCAGTTTTCTCAAGAACGCGATGGACGACCCCGACCTGCAACCGTTGAGGGATGCGGAGCCGGATTGGATGAACGCTGGCGAAGAAAAGTCCTGAGGCTCGTGCGCTAGGAAACTGGAGATAGGGAATAGGAACGCGGAGGCACCGAACCCGCTGCGGGCGCTGCGCCCACAAGCTTGGCTACCGGAAAACCAGCACGTGGGTTTCTGTTGTGCCGGCTTGCAAGGCGCTTGCCGCAGCGGCGCGGTGCTGGTTGCTTGGGCACCGCTGGAACAACAACCCCGCACGGACTTCCGTTTTCTCCCTATGGCCTTCAAGAAGCTCTTCACTCCGACCGCGAAACCTCAGGATGGAATGACCCAGGCTGCGCGCGAAGCGATCGTCGACCTGCTGCATTTCGGCGTCTACGTGGATTCGCACATCGCCTTGGCTGAGGACGCGATGGTGGAGGCTACCGCGCGGACATTGAACTGGGATCCGAACATCTCCTTCGACTACTACGAGGGGAAATCGATCGGCGAAGTGCGGCGCGTACGCAACGACGACGGCGAGCGTGAGGAGTTCTTCAAGACCGTGCGCGAGCGTCTGCCCCGTCCGGAGGACCGCGCACTGGCCCTCAAACTGGTTGAGCAGCTCTTCGCGGTCGACGGCACAACACCGGCGGAGGCGCAGTCGCTGCCGATGATCCGCAAGGCCCTGGAATTGGGCTGAGCTCGAAGCGGCTTCGCCGCCTCCTTGATGGAGGCAGCGCGAATACGCGCTGACAAACTCCGCGCCGGGGATACTCGGATACCTCGGCACAGAAGGGGCTCACAGGGGCGCCTTGTGCCGCAAAGCAGCAGGCGCGCTGCTGCTACCGGTGCGCCGAGTGCGCCACGCTCACTCCACCGGCTTCGCCTTGGGGGCGGGCAGCTCGATGGTGCGCACCGCCGGGTCGGGGTGCTGGCGGTAGAAGATGGCGGTCTTGCCAATGGCGCCGGCCTCGATGGAGCCGGTTTCCGCCTCGATCTGGGCGCAGAGCTTCACGCGCTCCTCGCGCTCGGCGTTGAGCTTCACCTTCACCAGTTCGTGGTGACCAAAGAGCTTCTTGAGCTCGATGAGCACAGTGCGAGAGAGCCCTTCCCGGCCGATGGCGATGCCACAGTCCATCGTCTGGCCGAGGCTGCGGAGGTGCGATTTCTGGGCTCCGGTGAGAGCGGGTGCGGTCATGTTGGGGGCAGCGTGGGCGGCGCGCCGGGGGGAAGGCAAGCGCGGGGAGCGGCGCAAGCTATGCGAAGTGAGAACGCGGAGAGCAAAATTCGGGGCTGGCGGCCCGCGAGGCTCCCGCCCGAGGCCAACCGTTTACCCTCACGGCCGTGAAGGTAAACGGTTGGCCTGGGGCCGCGGCAGCAGGCCTCCACGCTCGCTACCGGTCCCATGGCGGGAGGATCACCAACTCCACCACCAGGAGCACCTGGGCGACCGGCCCAGCGTCACCAAACTCCACCGCCAGCCTGCGGGCGACCCGCGCCCCGGGGTTGCCGGCTGGGAGATTGCGGACTATCAGTGCGGCCCAATCCCCAACCCCAAAGGTGAGCGTATGCACTCAATCAAGATCCACTTGGAACAGGAAGAGTATCAGCCGCTGCTCCGCTTGGCGGAACAGCTCAAGATCGACCCGGCCGACATCCTCTACGCCGGCCTCAACCACGTGATGCAGCAGTCCGGGGAGGCCGCGATGCAACAGGAGATCCTGCTGCTGAAATCCGGCCGCCAGACCCAGTTGCCCTGCTGGGCCGACCGTGCCCGAGAGATCCACGCCTACGAGAGCATGACGTAGCTGGGATTGCGTTTGACGGTTCCCCCCGTCGCCCAACCGTGGCGCGCATCCGCCCGATGACCCGCGCCCTGATCACGCCACGCTGCCGCTCCAAGCCCCGCCCGTTGCGGCGCCCCGCGGCTGGCTGCGCACCCGCACCCCGATGAACCGCGTCCACCTCAAGACCTACGGCTGCCAGATGAACGAGCGCGACAGCGAGGCCGTCGCGGCGATGCTGCGCGCCCGCGGCTACCGCATCGTGGCCGACGAGAACGCCTGCGATATCCTCCTGCTCAATACCTGCTCGGTTCGCGACCTCGCCGAGCAGAAGGCCATCGCCAAGGCCGAGAACCTCGTCGTCCACAAGCGGCGCCGCCCGGAGTTCGTCCTGGGTATCCTCGGCTGCATGGCGCAAAACCGCGGCGCGGAGCTGCTCGACCGGCTGCCCGATCTCGACCTCATCGTGGGCACCCAGAAGTTCCACACTGTGCCCGACTACCTCGACAACCTGCGGGCCGCCCGCGAGGCCGGAGTGCCAATCTCGGAGACGATCATCGACGTGGCCGAGGAGGCCGGCTCGCAGAACGCGATCCGCGACCATCTGCTCGACGGCCCCCAGCAGGTCACCGCCTTCGTCTCCATCCAGCAGGGATGCAACATGGATTGCGCCTTCTGCATCGTGCCCAAGACGCGCGGCGACGAGCGCTCACGCCCCATGGACGACATCGTGGCCGAGTGCCGCGAACTGGCCGCCCGCGGCGTGCGCGAGGTGACATTGCTGGGACAGATCGTGACCAGCTACGGCCGGCGCGACTACGAGCACACCGGCGGGGTGTCGCCCTTCGTGCAACTCTTGGAGCGTGTCCATGCAGTGGAGGGCATCGAGCGGATCCGTTTCACCTCGCCCCACCCGCGTGGGTTCAAGGACGACCTGGTGGCCGCCTACGCCAGACTGCCGAAACTGTGCGAGCAGGTGCACCTGCCCGTACAGTCGGGCAGCAACCGTATCCTGCGCGCGATGAACCGACCCTACACCCGGGAGCGCTACCTTGAGCTCGTCTCCGCACTCAAGGCCGCGCACCCGGGCCTGAGCTTCTCGACCGACGTCATCGTGGGCTTCCCCGGCGAGACGGAGGAGGATTTCGCGCAGACCGCCGCTCTCTTTGCCGAGGCCGACTACGACATGGCCTACGTCTTCAAGTATTCAGTGCGCACCGGCACGCCTGCTGCGGAGCTGGGCGACCAGGTGGACGAGGCGACCAAGGAGCGTCGCAACCAGGAGCTGTTGCGCCTGCTGGAGGGCAACTCGCGCCGGCACACAGCGGCGCTGGTGGGCACAGTGCAGGAGGTGCTCGTGGAGGGCCCGGACAAGCGGGGCCGGCAGTTCACGGGCCGCACCCGGGGCAACCGGCTGGTCCATTTCCCCAGTGCGGAGCAGCTCGTCGGCGCGCTGGCGGCAGTGCGGATCACCCGGGCCACGACAAGTGTGCTCTACGGCGAGCTGGAGCCCACGGTGGGGTAAAACGAGAACTCGACGCCTACACCTGCCGCCGGATAAGACCACGGGCTACGATCTCATGAACCTCACCTTCGCCACGCTTTTGCCCGGACTGCTCTTGCTCGCCCTTGGCTCGCTGTTGCTGTGGAACGGGACGGCCGTTGGCGCCACCGCTAAGGCACTACCCCGCTCGCGCCGGGCGTCGTGGCTATTCATGGGCGCGGGAGCCCTGTGGTTCCTGTGGCGGCTGGTCCACCTAAGCGCGGCCGACGAACTGCTGCCCAAGCCGCTGCTGGTTGCCGCCTTCGGCGCGGTGGCGGTTCTGAGTTTCTCCTACGCACCCGACTTCCTCGCGGTGCGCGGGCTGGCTGTGCTCACCCTGCTTGGCGCGGGCGAGCTGCTCTACGCGGCCTACATGGAGTGGGCGCACCCGCAGCGACTGTTCATGGTGGGGGCGGTGTATTTGGCGATCGCAGCCGCTATCTACCTGGCTGGCTATCCGTATCGCCTGCGCGACTTCTTCGGCTGGCTGTTTGCGCGCGGTTCGCGTGCCCGCACCCTGGGCGCGTTGCTCGCCGGCTACGGGGCGCTGCTGGCGATTCTGGCCTTCACCTACTGACCGCACTCACGCCGCCGCCATGAGCGAACACTCCGCCCCCACTCCCGTGCTGCTCGTGCTCGCCGGCCCGGCCGGTTCGGGCAAGACGACCCTGAGCGAGCGGCTGGTGGCCGAGCGAGAGGGCGTGGAACGGGTGGTCACCGCCACCACCCGACCGATGCGCCCGGGCGAGGTGAACGGAGTGCACTACCATTTTCTCAGCGAGGCGCAGTTCGACGAGGCGCTGGCCCGGGGCGAATTCCTCGAGTGGGCGTGTGTGCACGGCCGCTACCGCTACGGCACGCTGCGGCGCGCGGTGGTCGACCGGCTCGCCGCCGGGATGAGCCTGGTGATCGCCATCGATGTGCAGGGAGTGCGCAGCGTGCGGGCGGCGGCCGAAGCCGACGACCTGTTGCAGCGCACGCTCACCACGGTGTTCGTGGCCCCGGCGACCATTGACGAGCTGCGTGCGCGCCTCGGTGGGCGCGGCGACGGCGAGGCCGAGATCGAGCGCCGGATGCAGACTGCACTGGCCGAGCTCGCCGAGGCTCCGAGTTTCCAATACCGCATCGCCAGCCGCGGCCGCGACGAGGATTTCGCGGCTCTGCTGTCGATCTGGGAGGCTGCACGCAGCCGCAGGTAAGGCCGGCCCTGGGGCGCCGGGCCAAGCGTCGGTAAGCCGCCGGTTGGCAGTCCTTTCCCCTCGGCCCCCACAATGCCAGTTGCGCCCCTTCCGTCGCGCCGATCCGCTTTTCTCTTTCCGGCGTCGCCTTTCCGGGTTCCGCTCTCAGCCCATGCCGCTCGACTACTCACCCATCCAACTCGCCGACCACTGGGAGGACTACCGCCTCCTCGAATGCGGCGGCGGCATGAAACAGGAACGCTGGGGGGAATACGTCTTCGTGCGCCCCGACCCCCAGGTCGTCTGGCCGCGCAGCGAGCCCGCGCCCTGGGCCGGCTGGGACGGCTACTACCACCGCAGCGACACCGGCGGCGGCCGCTGGGAGTTCCGCCGCCCCCTGCCTGAATCGTGGACCATCCGATACGCTCCACTGAACCTCACCTTCCGTATCCGCCCTACCGGGTTCAAGCACACCGGCCTCTTCCCCGAGCAGGCGGTCAACTGGGAGTGGTCCTCCGACCTTATCCGCGCGGCGCGCAAGTCCGGCCGCGAGATCAGCGTGCTCAACCTCTTCGGCTACACCGGGGCGGCCAGCGTGGCCGCCGCCCGCGCCGGAGCCAGCGTCTGCCATGTCGACGCCGCCAAGGGCATGGTGGAGTGGTGCCGCGACAATGCCGCGCTCAGCGGCCTGGCCGAGGCCCCCATCCGCTACATCGTCGACGACTGTCGCAAGTTCGTGCAGCGCGAGCAGCGCCGCGGCAAACGCTACGACGCGATCATCATGGACCCGCCCACCTACGGCCACGGAGGCTCCGGCGAGATGTGGAAACTCGAGGACGACCTCTGGAGCCTGCTTCAGGACTGCGGCAAGATCCTCACCGATCGTCCCCTGTTTTTCCTGATCAACAGCTACACCGCGCGCCTTTCGCCCGTCGTGGCCGGCAACCTGCTCGCCGCGCTGCTGCCCGGCAACAGCGGCACCATCTCCGTGGGTGAGATAGGCCTGCCAGCACAGCGCGACGCCACCATCTTGCCCTGCGGCATCTTCGGCCGCTGGGCGGCGAAGGTGTAGGTGGCCGGGCGCTGCGTGAGTATTCACGCAGCCGGCACCTCCTTTGGTAGGAGCGTGGG
>CAJCBL010000156.1 GCA_903960515.1 uncultured Verrucomicrobiota bacterium | reverse complement strand
TACCACTCGCGCTCTCAGGTCGTCTCTGGTCAGCGCCTGTTTACCCACGGCATGCTGGGCCAAGGCAGCCAGATCGGCGTAATGCCGGGAGAACCGCTCGGGGGTGGCCTTCGCGGCGTCCCGGTGGGCCTCAGCGTGGAGAATGGTGGCCTTCTCCCAAAAGGTGCGCTCAGCATCCAGGACCGGCACCGTAAAGGCTGCTTGTGGGAACGCCGCGGGGAATGCCTCTGCGATATAAGGCATGAGCGACTGCGCCGTTACCGGCCAATGATCGGAACGCGCCCCGCCCTCAATGCGAACGACCGGACGCACGTAGTCCCCGGCTGCTTCAGCGAAGACGCTGGGATAGAAAAACAACAGGGTCCGCGCGTCGTCTTCGGCTATCTTCAGCGACCAGTTCTTGCCTCCGAGTTCTTTTGAAAACTGAGTATGCAGCGCGGGGAGCACTTCGGAGCACAGCTTTTGTGCACAGATTTCGGCCAAGCCGTCGAGGCGTCGCTTGCGCTCCTTGCCGCTTGCCGCCTCCGGATCTTGCGCACCGGCATAGCCCAACCAATCGCGGCTCAACGATATATCGATATCCTCCGAAAAGCGCTCGATCACCTTCCACACTTTCGAGAGAGAGGTGCCGCCCTTAAAAATGAAGTGTTCGCGCGCCGCAGGCAGGTCGAAGAGCCGCTTTAGCGTCCAGCACACCCACGCATCCTTCTCTATCATATGCGCGGGCAGCAGCAAGCGCTCCGCAGCCGCCGCAAAGAGGGCACGTTGGTCCTGGGCGGTGAGAGCCCAATATTGGGGAGTATTAGTCATCGCGTGCGAGTTCGAGGAAAAAGGGACGCATCCAAGCCGGGGCATAGCGAAGATCATCACGCAATTGCTTCTTCTCTTTGGTGCCCAGACGGGAGCGCAGCGGTTGCAGCCGCTCGTTGTTAATATGGACGCGGCCGATAGTGCGCAACGCTTCCGCCACCCAGCCGCTGGCGCGTCCCGCCATCATCATCGCCTTGGTGGAGCGCTGCCGGAACTGAACCGCGGCACGCCCTATTTCGCCCGAAGTCTTGGATCGCCCCTGGACCCCGTAGATATCGACGGCGGCAACTTGGGTGCTCAACCCGAGCAGGTTCGCAGCATGCGCCCCCGAGGGCAGGAGCTTGAGCCCATCGCGTCGAGCAATCGCCGCCACTACGGCATCGGTTCCCGCCCCCACGGTGCCGATCAACGGATGCTCCCGTGGAATTTCATATACCCCACGCCGTACGCGCCGAAGTTTTCCCGACTTTACCATTCGGGAAAGATCCTTTCCCACAGAGCGGGGGTCGCCCAAGTCCGCCAGATCACTCGGAGTAAATGCCCACTCGGCACCTTTGGCCTTGAGCCTGCGCTCAATTGACTTCCGGAGGTCACCGTAGGTCGTTTTCATAGGTAAGATGCCGAAAAGTTCGCACTCTATTTTCGGCATCGCAAGGAAAATCGATACGCGATAGCCCGAGAACCGAGAAAGTGAAAACCACCGTAGCATCAGTATCGCGCACATTCCACTCGGTGCGCTGCAGGTAGCGGGCGCTGGGCGTCTCGCGCAACTGGTACTGGCCACCGAGGACGCCATCGAGTGCGAGGCGTCCCTTCGGGCACCAACCGCCGTGGGCGAAACCGTGGAGGATGGCGACATCTAAGGCGGCGCGGTCGGCGCCGGTTTGCCCGCCGGAAACAAGTATTTCGATCATGGTGGGGCTATTGATACCACAGGGGGTAGGACAACGTCGGTCCGGGGTCGATGGCGACATCGTCGTTCCCGAAATACACCGGCCTTGGGCCTTTTCGCCGGGCTTCTGCCCAGAACCCGCCGCCAGCAGCGCCGACAGCGGGTTCCCTGGGGATACCCAGCGGAGCAAGCCGCTGGGCAAAGTCAGCTCTTACCTGCTCGGGGGGCGGGTCCCCTTGCCCGCATACCTCACTCTACTCGCCGATCGTCACCTGCCAGCGCCACGGCAAGGAACCGCCCGCCTATCGCAAGGACATCTTCACCACCTCGCTTCCAAAGCGAGCGCGGCCGCCGCCAGCAGCTCCGACGGCGGGTTCCTTAGGTAAATCCGGCTTGCGGCCCGGGCGGGGCAACGCTCTTGCGCGCGGGAGCCCCTCGCATCCTTGCCATGCCCATCGGGCGCTCGCCTCGGAAGCGCTGGGGCCCGGGCATCACGCGAGTGGTGGCATTTTGGCCCGCAGACGCTCTGCGGCGGCGAAGGCCTCCTTGACCAGTTCGCGCAAGTCCGGGGGGAGTGAAGTGGTGTCCGGCCGGGCCTTGTTCCACTCCGCCCATTGGGCATCCGTAAGCTGGTAGAAACGGATACGCTTATCCCAGGTCTGGAGGAGTACGAGGCCCTCTTTGAGTTCGGCGGTGGTTGTGCGCCCGGTGGGTGGCACGCCGTAAAGCACCGGCCTCTCGGGGCCAGAATAGAGGAGGATGTGCCGAGCGCAGGGACTGCCTTGTTGCTCTGGGCCGAAGTGCAGGATGTAGCGCTTGCCGCAGCGCTGGTTGTGAATGAGGGGCATGCGCGGAGCCCGGAAAGTGCGCGTGGTATCGAGCTTTCCCGTGACGGCGACCGCGTACGCTGCGAAAAGGAGAATGTGTGTATCCGGACTTAGGTTTCTGGCCGACAACCCATTGAGCTTCCGCCAATCGTCGAACGACCGATGGTCGGGGGTCATCTGCTCTTCCCTCTTGAGCAGGCCGAGATTGATCCCCCAGCTCGAGACCCTGGCTACGCTCAGCCTCAGGGAGACCTCGGCACAGGTGATCGACTCGATTGCCATAGTCTGTTCGCCGCGGGCGACATCGGTTCGCGGCACCCGCGGTGGCGGATAGCGGGCTGGCCCCACTAGCCGGGCTGGGGCATCGGATCGCTTGGAGCGGTCGATCTCGCGGTTCGCTTTCAGGTGCTTTGCGGCGAGAGCTTTTTCGAGAGCCCCTTCCATGTCCTGCGGCAGCAGAACCACTGCGCTTGGCTCGTCGCCGAAGCGATCAAAGTAGAGCACGTCGACCTGCTCGGGATCGGG
>CAJCBL010000155.1 GCA_903960515.1 uncultured Verrucomicrobiota bacterium | reverse complement strand
GGGCACAAACAGGCCATCCATCACGTCGAGATGGAGGCGGTCGGCACCCGCGTGCTCGACGGCCCGGACAGACTCGCCGAGATGCAAGAAGTCTGCGGCGAGCACCGAGGGTGCGATTTTGACCATGACGGCGGCGGGTGCTCCCCGTTCAAGGCTGGCTGGTGATGTGCGACCAGTCCAGGCTGCGGCACGCGGCGTACACCGCGAAGGGCTTTTCGTTCTGGATCAGCACGGCGCGCACGACGCTCGAGTCATCCGCGCGGCCCAAATTCGGCACGTAGTCCGGGATGATCCCGATCTTCTTGTGGGCGTAGGCCAGCGCGAAGACTGCCTGGGCGACCGCGAAGTAAGGCAACTCCTTGTAGGCACCCTCCAGCACGTCCTCGACCGCGTCGGCGAGAAACTCCAGTTGATCCACCAAGTGGGGAAACTTGGGGGCAGTGATCTGGGTGAATTCCAGTTTCCACTGCGGCACCATCCGCAGCACTTTTTCCGCGACCGCCGGCGTAATGGCGGACGCCCCATGATTAACGAAGTTGACAATTTCCGACATGGGGGAAGTGTAAGGAATCTCCCGCCCGAACCAAGCCAAAACTCAAACTGTGTCGTGAGGATTTCAAAGGCGAACAAAAGCGTGCGAGCAAAGGCGGACAGAATTATTGGGCGCGGATTTGCAGGAGGAGGGCGGGGCGTTCTCCGGCTTTTGGTTCGTGGGCGAGGATGCTGATGGTGCCGTTGGGCTGGAGGCAATGGATGACGCGCGTGCCCGCACTGACTCCCACCCGCAAACGTTCGTGGCTGATGGGCACGCGGCCATCGGGGCCGACCTTGAGTTGAGTGCGGCGGCTCCAGATGTAGGGCCACCAGGGGCAGCGCGGCACCGGGCGCAGGACGCTGCGCTGGTCGCGGTGGGCGGCGCGGGCGGCGGCGTTGGGCGTGCGTTGGAGTTCGCGATGGATTTCGTGGGCGTTGCGGTGGCGGCGCAGGTCGGGCAGGAGCCCGTTGGCGGTTTCGGGGGTGGTGATGGATTCGGCGGCGAAGAGGGCCGGCAGGCGGCCTTGCCAGTATTGATGCTGGCGTTCGATTTTGCCCTTGGCCTGCGGCGTGCGTGCGTAGCGCAAGGAGACGCCGTAGAAGTGGAGGGCGGCTCCGAGTTGGGTCAGCGCGTCGGGGCGCTGAGGAAAGAAGAGGCTGTGGCAATCGACATAAAGTTCCAGCGGCAGACCGTGTTCGGTGAAGGCGGTGGGGAGGAAGTCGAAGTATGCGAGCAAATCTTCGCTGTGATAAATGGTGGCTCCGGTGCAGACGCGGGAGCAATCATCCAGCAGATCCAAGAGGGGATAGTTTTTCGGGTCGCCCGGAAACCAGCGGTGGGGCGTGGCATCGAGTTGCCAGAGCGCGCCGATTTTGAGGCACTGCCAGCGGCGCCGCGAGGCGGGCGGGCGCGGGGCCGGGAGGGGGTGAGCGAGTTGATGAGCGAGGGCCCAGCGGCGCACGGTGGCCGGATCGATCTGGACGCCCAAGCGGCGGAGGACTTCGGAGGCAGCACAGCGGTAGGGCGCGGGCGGTTGGGTCGCGAGCAATTTGCGCAGGAGCGCTTCGGTGCCGTGGGGCCAGTCCGGAGCGTGGTCGCCGCCGGAGGTTCCCGGCGTCCAGCACGGCGCGTGCGGTCGAGCCGCGGCGCGCAGATAGTCGCCGTAGAGTTCGTAGAAGCGTGTGCGACCCAGACCGAGCTTATCCGCGGCGACGGCGGCGGAGACCTCGTCGCGGCGGAAGGCGGCGAGGAGTTCGCGGATCAGGGGCGCACCGAGACGATGAGAGAGCTGACGATAATGTTTTTCAAGGCCGAAGGATGCGGGCTGCGGGACGAGTTAGCGAGCACGGCGCCCCGGGTTTTGTAAAGTAATCTGTGTAAGTGGTTTTTTTGTTTGGTTTTTGTGGGTCTAATTTCCCGCGTTTTGGCAGCGATATAAAGCGAGCAG
>CAJCBL010000154.1 GCA_903960515.1 uncultured Verrucomicrobiota bacterium | reverse complement strand
CCCTGATCTGAGGTTGCCGGAGGGTTGCCAAAAGGGGGTATTTGGCTTCATAATGCTGCACTTCCCTGCATCTATTGGCACTCCCTAAGACATTAACCACCAACTAAGTCCGCGTTTACGAGCGACTTAGCTTCTCCTCCCCTCGCCGGTTGCTCGCTGCCGCTACGGAAGGCCACTTAGTAAGTGGCCCTCCCCTAGCAAGGCCGGTCCGGTGACCGGCCCGACCAGCAAGCGTTTGGCCGCGCAATATTTGGCCCGAAGGCCCCCCCTGCCTCAGCACACCAGCGCGGCGAAATCGAAGTAATCACCCCGGAAACCGCCGCTCACTCCCTTGGCAATCACCGCCACTGCGTCGTGCGAATGCAGCGACTCCAGGTGCGCGAAGGCCACTTGGAAATCGGCGATGCGCTTGTCGGCGGCGAGCTGTGCGTACACCAGCCGGGCGGCGTCCTCGACAAACTTGCTGTACGCGCCATTGAGCTCGGCGAAGGCCTGCTCGTCCTCGCGTTTCACCATCACCTGCGTCTCGGTGCTCAAGGCAGCGAGACAGAGCTTCTGCAAGTCCTCGAGCGCGAGCTTGCGGCCCTCGGCCACCTCGACCAGCACCCGCGCCTTGCTGCGCTGGGAGTGGGGAATGCCGTAGATGCCGCGACCGTTGCGTGCGTGTTCGCTGAGCACATCGCTACAGGGACAGGCCGAGGAGTACACGAAGTCGAAATGGATGAGGCGGCGCACCCGCCCGGTGGCATCGACACGCCCCTCGTACGCGCACTGGTAATACTGCCAGCCGGCCAGCCCGCTGCGCAGCGCCTTCTGGCGGATCGGGTACTCGAAGCGCACCTGCAGCCGCGCGTCGGGGCTGCCAAGCTCCTTGCGATAGGCGTCGAGGATACGCGGCAGCAGATCGGGAGAGAAGACCTTGTCGGCAAAGCCGTAGAAGGTGCGCACGATGCGCGACATGTTGATACCCTTCACCCCGGAGCCGAGGGAAACCGTGCCGGTTATGCTGGCCCCGAGCTCGCGGGGCGCGCCGCCCTTGGTGGCGAAGCGCAGGGGCAGCCGGAAGTTGGACACGCCCACCTGCTGTATCGGCACATCGGCGCCCTGGATGGTGCCGGCCTCCCCCATCATGTCGGGCAGAGTGTCCCGGTAGGCCGGGGTCACTCGGAACTGCGGATCGTAGGAGCGCAGGGCTGTGGCGCTGCAGGGACCATCCCCACAACGCGGGCACTCTTTGGCAGACTTGGACTTCTTCATGTTCGTTTTTGGTACGGTGGAGGCCTAGCGGGGGACGATAACCGCTGGCGCGCTGGGGGCGCCCGGCCGACCGAGAGCAGAGCAGTTGCAGACAATCCGGCCGTGGTCAACGCCTGGAAGCAAGCCAGCGGATTTGCCAGGCAACCTCAAACTCGCCGGGGCCGCCCATCAGCTTTCCCCCGCCGCCTCACGCTCACCACTACACCGGAAATCAGCGGGCACGGCAACAGCGCCTGGTCCCTCGCCCCCGCCGCCCGCCGCTACCCCACCAGCCGGCCTCGGCGCTCGGCAATCCGGATCTCCACCCGCGCGCCGGAATTGAACTCAAGGAAGTCGGCTTCGATGCCGTCGCTGAAGATCACTCCCCGCTCGGCCATGTGGGATTCGATGATCAGCGCCGCGCCCTCCCCCACATGCCCGAAGACCATCTCGGTGGCGGTGGTGCGGCTCGGGAAGGGTTCCCGGACGCTGAATACCAGCTTGGGCGCATCCCAGCGCAACGTGGTCTCGACCGGGGGCTGCGACACATCTGCACCGGTGGCCGCCGCTATCCCTCGCGCTCCGGCCACTACACTCGCCAGCCAGCCCGTAGAGCCGAGGCCCGTGGAGACGATCACTCCGCTGGATGATTGCCGCTCGCTGCGGTCTTGCTGACGCAGCGTATAGCGAGCGGAGCCGTGGCTGGCCGGCCCGATGAACAGATCGTTCACCGCATGCAATGTCTGGCCGCTGTTCAAGGTGGCCTTCGCCATCGTAACTGATTTTACAGGGCGCTTGCCCGCCAGAGCCTCGGGAAGAACCGTTTTGAGAACGCCTACGGAAAAGGGCAGCAGCTTGCCGTCGTATCGGCGTGGATCCGGGTTCACGCCCAGCAGAAGCTGGCCGTCGAGATACTTGAGCGTGTTGGCCACCAAACCGTCCTGGCCCACCGCCACAACCAAGTCCTCGGGCCCGAAGATGAAGTTGGGAAGGAACGACCGGGCTACCAACTGCAAGCGCCCGAAACGGGCGATCTCCTGCTGCGCATCGGCCACAGCCTTCCGATACAGGGCATCCTCCTCCTCATAGTCGCTGAAATCCCCTCCGAGCTGCTTCACATAGAAGCGGGCTTGGCTCACCGTGTTGAAGCGCGCCTTGAGTTCTTCCAGACGCGTCTCCCTCACGATGAGCACGATCTTCCTTTCGGTGAGCCGCTCCATATCAGGCTTTCGGTTGCTGGCCCATGAGTTCGCGGAGCAGATCGGGCGAGATGTTCAGTTGCCCGATCTTGTCGGCCCGGCCGGCGATTTCCTGGAAGGCCACGGCGATCAATTGCTCGGGCCTCATCCCGGCGTTGGCCAGCGCCTGCAGCATCCGCGGGTCTCCAGTTCCCAACGCTGTCATAGTTGCGGCGATGCCGTAGGCGCGCGCATCAGCCTCGGCCTTGGCGTTTAGCGCGGCGAGGGCCACCAGCTCCTTCTTGGTCTTCTCCAGGGTGATGCAGGTGGCGGCCTCGGCTTCGCGCAATTGCCGCTGCTTGTCCTGCACGGCGAGCTCGGCATCCATCTGCGTCTCCCGGATCTGGCGCTTCTTGAGCTCGATCGCATTCTCGGTATTCAACTCGTTCTCCTTGATCGCGCGCTCGTTTTCGACCGCGGCATTGCGGCGGCGGAAGATCGCCTCGTCGGCCTCCTTCAAGAGCTGCTCGCGGGTTTCCGCCTCCAGCGCCCGGGCCGTCTCCGGCTTCGGTCTGATCGCCAGAATCGAGAAGCCCAGGATCTCCAGGCCAAGGGCGGCGATCTCGGGCGATCCGGTGAGGATGGGCCGCAGCGCCGCCACCAGCGCATCCGATTCCCGAACCGCCTGCCTGAGGGCCATGCGCTGGACCAGCGCGCGGGCATGGACGTTGACGATGTTGATCAGGCGCAGGGGCAGCTTGCCCGGGTCGTCGGCGGCGTAGGTCTGGCCGGTACCGGCGAGCGTGAAATTCATCAACGCAGCGAGCTTCTTGGGGTCGGCCACTCGGTAGGTCACCTGACCCTGGATGCTGACAGTCTGGAAATCCGAGGTCGTCTCCTCGAAGATGAAAGGCACCTCGCTGCTGGCCACCGGGATCGCGACCAGCGAGGTGGTGGGCGCGTAGAAGAAAAACGCGAGACCGAGGCCCTCGCGGACGAGCTGCCCCCTGCGGTACTGGAGCAGGTAGGTGGTGGGCTGAACCTTGATGAAGCGGATGCCGAACATGGTGGTATTGGGTTGAAGCTGGAAACCGTGTAGGAACGGATAGTTTTCCGAAAGCGTACGATTGACACGGGCGTTAAGTGTCCCAAAAACACCTTCTGTCAATCTTATCCACTGTTTCGTGAATACCCATGAGAGCCCCCGCTCCTAGCGCTCCCCGTTTTGCCCGCCTCGACCATCCGTCACAAGGATGCTTCTACAGCCACGGCCCGCGCCGCAGCAGTGCCCGATTCCAAGTCGCATTCAAGAGGGGACCAAGGCCGAACCCGTGTACGAGAGAGCTTGCTCGCGCTAGGTCCTCATCCTGAAAAACGAACTGGCCTGAGCCCCCCTTCCCCAACCCGCCCGTATCCTCCCAGCCCGCCTTCCCATGAATTTCGACCTAGCTTTCACCGAGGCCCCGTTCACCGCGTTCTGCGACTGGTATCAGCTCACACAACTCCAGGCGCTCACTCACCAGCTCGACCACGACGGCGGCGTAAGCGTCCAGATGAAGTACACCGTGCGCACCAAGGGCGCCAATACCGCCCGGCTGCTCTCAGCCCTGCGCGAGGCCATCGACCTCTTCGAGGACCGGCATGTGCTGCTGCCCGAGGAGCTGCCCTTCATCCGCGACGTGCGCTACATGAAGCCGGTGTTCATCGACAACCTGCGCGACATGCGGCTCCACCCGAAGGACTATGTGCGCATCGCAGAGAAGAACGGCGAACTGCAAATCGTCGTCGAGGGAGGCATCCAGGCGATCCTCTTCGAGCAACTGCTCCTCGCGATCATCTCGGAACTTTGGAGCCAGCTCACCTTCCCCCAAGAGAGCGACCGCCTCGCCGCCAGCCGTGGCGCCATCGGCCTGCTCGACATCGAACTCGCCAAAATCCGCCTAGCCGCCGCCGAGAATCCCGAAAAGGAGATCCGTCTCACCGAAGCGGGCACGCGCCGGCGCTTCACCATGGCCCACCAGCGCGAGGTGCTCCTGCGCATGAAGGACGCCGTACCCGCACAGCTCTTCGGCACCAGCAATGTGCGTTTCGCCAGGGACATGGACCTGCGCCTGGTGGGCACCCAGGCGCACTTGTTCGGCATGTTCTACCAGCAGCACGGCGGCACCCTGGCCACCTTCCCGCGGCGCGCGATGCAGGCCTGGGTGAATGAATACCGCGGCGACCTCGGCTACATGCTCCCGGACGTGCTCACGACCAAGGAATGGCTCAAGCATGTGGATCTCTACTTCGCCAAACTCTTCGACGGCTTCCGCCACGATTCGGGAGATCCCGCCACCTGGACCCGGTTGATCATCGACCACCTCACCAGCATCGGCGTAGACCCGGCCTCGAAGTTCGCCGTGTACTCGGACACTCTGACAGTCGAGACCATGCTCGCCCTGTGGCGGCGCTATGAGGGCAACCCGTGGAAGACCAGCTACCTCATCGGCACCTTCCTCACCAACAATGTCCCCGGCCACAAGGCGCTCAGCCAGGTGATCAAGCTCTCGGCGGTGAACGGCCAGCCCGTAGCCAAGATCTCGGACGAACCCGAGAAGGCCACCTGCGACAACCCCGAGTTCCTCGCCAACCTCAAGAAGACCTTCGGCATCGCCTGACTCCTCCGCTCCGCTCCATGAAAATCAAAGTCGCCGCCGCCGCCATCAACACCACGCCCATCGGCTGGGAGTGGAATTTCGACTCACTCACCGCCTCCATCGAGGCGGCCCGCGCCCAGGGTGTTCAGATCCTGTGCCTGCCCGAGCTCTGTCTCACTGGATACGGTTGCGAGGACCTCTTCTTCCGGCCCCACGTGCGCGCTCACGCGCTCGCGCTGGCCGAAAAGCTTGCTCGCAGCAGTGAGGGCACCGATCTGATCTTCACGCTGGGCCTGCCGCTTGAATACCACGGTGCGCTCTTCAACACGGTGGCCGTCATCAATAGCGGCGCGATCCGCGGCTTCTACGCCAAGCAGAACCTGGCCGGCAACGGAGTGCACTACGAGCCGCGCTGGTTCAAACCCTGGACACAGGGCAGCGTAGTGGATTACCCGCTGCCCGGCGGCGGCAGCGCACCCTTGGGCGACACCACCTTCGAGTTCACCGCCGGCGGAGAGAAGGCCACCTTCGGCTTCGAAATCTGCGAGGACGCCTGGGTGGCGGAGCGCCCCGGCATCGCCTTGGCGAAGGCCGCCGTCGACATCATCCTCAACCCTTCGGCCTCCCACTTCGCGTTCGGAAAGACACATACGCGTGAGCGCTTCGTCACCGACGGCAGCCGCGCCTTCAACTGCGCCTACGTCTACGCCAATCTGCTCGGCAACGAAGCCGGACGCATCGTCTACGACGGCGATTGCCTCATCGCCAACGGCGGCCAACTGATCACCAAGGGGCGCCAGTTCGGCTACGGCCGCTGGAGGCTGACCACTGCGGTAGTGGATCTCTCGATCAACCGCTTCAATCGCATCCAAAGCGCCAGCTTCCGCAGCCAGCCCCGCCCCACCTTCTGCGCCGGGCCGGTCGCCGCCACAGGCGATGCGGTGTCCAAAGTTCAGCCTCTGCCCGGCATCGCGCCCTGGACCACCGACGGTTTCCCGAAGGCCACGCCCGCGCAGCGGGAGAAGCTGATCGAACTGCTGGCGGCGGAAACGCTCGGGCTCTTCGACTTTATCCGGAAGACGGGGACCAGCGGGTACGTGATATCGCTCTCGGGCGGGGCCGACTCGACCTTCTGCGCGGTGCTCGTGCATGAGATGGTGCGCGTTGGCTGCCTGGGTACAGCGGACGACCAGGCCCGCTTCAAGGAAGCCTTCCCATGGTTTGAAGGCCCGGCCGCCAGCGAGGCGGCCGCGGTGGTGGCGACCCGGCGTATTCTCACCTGCATCTATCAGGGCACGATCAACAGCTCCGAACAAACCCTGCGCGCGGCGGAGCACACGGCGCGCGCTCTGGGCGCCCGTTTCGAAAACGCCGACGTCCAACAGACGGTCGATTTCGCCGAGGGCTTCCTCGCCCGCTACCTCGCCCGCCCGCTCGACTGGCAGAAGGACGACATCACCCGCCAAAACATCCAGGCCCGCGCCCGCGCGCTCCTGCCCTGGTGTATCGCCAACGCGGAGAACAAGCTCAACATCACCACCAGCAACCGCTCGGAGTCTGCCGTGGGCTATTGCACCATGGACGGCGATACGGCCGGCTCGCTCGGGCCGCTCGGCGGCCTCGACAAGGCCTCGATTCTCGAAGCCCTGGATCTGCTCCTCGCCAACCGCTACGGCTGGCTGGCGGAGGTCCGGCAGCGTCCGCCCACCGCTGAACTCAAACCGGCCGAAGCCAACCAGACCGATGAGAAAGACCTGATGCCCTATCCGGTTCTCGACGCCATCGAGCGTGCGTCGATCCTCCACGGCAAATCGCCCGAGCAGATCGTGGCCGACGGCATCGCCACTCCGGCCCAGGTGAGGAAGTTCTTCACCCTGTTTCCCCGCAACCAGTGGAAGCGCGAGCGCTACGCGCCCAGCTTGCATCTGGACGCCGAGAACCTCGATCCCCGCTCCTTCACCCGCTTCCCGATCTTCAGCGGCGGGTTCAGCGAAGAGCTGAAACGGCTCCCCCGTTAGCCAACTACGGCATCGAACCAAACGCCCCTCCGACATGAAGCCACCGCTCATTCTTTCGACGCCCGGCTACGCGAAGCTCGTTGGCGACATCTGGGAATTGCTCACCGCCAACAGTGGCGCGGGACCGCAGCCAGCCCCCCACACGCTCCACCGCGAATGCTTCCCCGACGGGGAAACCTATCTGCGTATCGAGCAGCCGGTGCAGCACCAGCATGTGGTGATCGTTGGCGGCACCCGCACCGCCGAGGAGTTGCTCGAAATCGTCTCACTGTCTTGGCAGGCTGTGCGCGACGGAGCAGCACGCCTGTCGATTGTCATCCCCTACTTCGGCTACTCGACCATGGAGAGGGCTGTGCGTTCCGGGGAGGTCGTTCGGGCGAAGGTCAACGCGACCATCCTCTCGTCGATCCCCACTCCCCCGGGAGGCAAGGTCATCTTCCTCGTCGATCTCCATGCGGAGGGGATTCAGCACTACTTCGAGGGCAACGCCAGCGTGGTGCATCTCTACGCCAAAGCCGCCATCCTGGCGAAGGTGCAGGAACTCCTTCGCGGCGATACACAGTCGCTGGTGGTGGGCTCCGCAGATACAGGGCGGGCGAAATGGGTGGAAAGTTATGCCAACGAACTCGGCGCCGAGATCGCCATTATCACCAAGCGCCGCCACGACGGCGCCACCACGGAGATCCTCAACGTCGGCGGCGCCGACGTGCAGGGCAAGACCGTGCTCCTCTACGACGACATGATCCGCAGCGGCGGCTCGATCACAAAAGCGGCGCAAGCCTATCGGAAGGCCGGAGCCGCCAAGATCATCATGGCCTGCACCCATCTAATCCTGACCTTGGATGGCGAAACGCAGACACTGCAGAAGGTGCTCAGCCAAGCCGATGCCCTCATCACCACCGATAGCATCCGCTCGGCGGATTCACTGAGCGGCACTGCGGAATACGCGGGGAAACTCCATTTTGTCTCCATCGCCAGCCTGCTGGCCGCTGCGGTGGTAACCGGTGGCCGGGTGGACTGATCCATTCAAGAACTGCCCCTTCCGCATCATGACACCTCCCGCCATCCGCCTCGCCTTCGACTGCGTCATATTGAGCGTCATGGAGCGCAAACTCCATGTGGCCCTCGGCCGCCGCGCCGCCGTCAACGAAGTGGGCGAAGCCGATCCATTTCCGAATGCCTACAGCCTGCCCGGCGGCTACGTGCGCGATGACGAAGCGGTGGCCGACACTATCTGCCGCCGCCTCGGGCCGGAGATCGGGCTGGACCTCGATCCCGTGCCGCTGGGCGTCTTCGACGAGCCCAAGCGCGATCCACGGCACCGGGTGGTATCCATCGCGTTTTATTCACTCATCCCCGGCGAAGAGGCCGAGCGCCTGCAATGGGGCCCGGCGTACAAGTCCGGAGGTTGGTATCCGATCGATAAGCTGCCGTCCCGGGGCTGGGCCTTCGACCACCGGCAGATTGTGCAGCGAGCCCTCTCGGAATTGCGCTACCATGCGCTGCGCGAACCCACCGGCTTCGCGCTCCTCCCGAAGAACTTCGCCCTGCGCGAACTGCACGCGCTGCAGGAGCAGTTGCGCCAAGAGGCCATGGACCTGCGCAACTTCCGCAAATACATCGTGCGCACCGGTCTCGTAGAGGAGGTGGGCAGCACCCCGGGCAAGCATGGTTATCCAACCAAGCTTTACGAGGTGCGGGCCCAAGTCCTCAAGGAACTCAAGGAGAAGGGCTACGCTGCCAAGGCGTAGGGATCCTTTCCTCCATTGATATTGAACTTCCAAATCTAGCCCAACCCGCGTCGAAACTTCGTTAGTACTCAAGACACCATGAAAACGCCCCCAACCGCCCTCATCGTCGTCGATGTTCAATGTGATTTCATGACCGGCGGCGCCCTCGCCGTTCCGCTCCCCGGTCAGGACCTGCCCGCAGCGGAAACCATCCTACCGCCCATCAACCAACTGATGGCCGAGGGCCACTACGCACGCATCGTGCTCACCCAGGACTTTCACCCCGCCGGGCACTGCTCGTTCGCGGCCAACCTCGGTGTGCCGCTGTACAGTGTGGCCAGGACACCGGCCGGCCGCGATCAGGTGGCCTGGCCGGTCCACTGCGTAAAAGGCACGCCGGGGGCGGAGTTTCATCCCGGTCTCTACACCCGCTTCGCCGATCTGATCATCCGCAAGGGCGTGCGCACCGAGTTCGACAGCTATTCGGGCTTCGCCGACGATGGCGGCGATCTCACGGGGCTCGCCGGCTACCTCAAGGCCAATGGTATTGAGGCGGTGGATGTCGTTGGGATCGCCACCGACTATTGCGTGAAAGCCACCGCCATCGATGCGGTAAAGGCAGGCTTCCGTACCCGCGTGCTCGCCACTGCGTGTGCCGGAGTCGCCAAGGATACCATCGCCGCAGCCTTCGCGGAGATGGCCGCCGCCGGCGTCACAATCGAGTAAGGCGAGATCCAACCGCCTATCTTCTACAGAAGCCAACCAAGGCCACGAAGAATAGGGCATTTAGCCAAATCCCACGTCCAAATAGCTTTCCCGCCGATGAGCCGTTTGTGATCGGAAGTACTATCCACGTCCCATTCCCCTTCTTCGTTCTCTTCGTTGCCTTCTGTTGGTTCCGTCATGCCCATAAAGTTTCGAGACGCTCCCCCATCCCCAAAGCTCGCCCATCTCTGCACCTTCCATGAATCTCCCCAAACTGCTTCACGCCACCCGCTGGATCAATCTGCTCGAAAAGGACGGCTGGGTATTTGCCAGCCGCCGACGCCCGGGGGAACCCAACCGTATCGACGCGGTGACCATCGTGGCGCTGCACCGCGAAAATCCAGCAGCCGAGCTCCACCGCCTGGTGGTGATCGAGGAGTTTCGCGTTCCGCTCGATCAATGGGAGTTCAGCCTGCCGGCCGGGCTTTTGGATGCCGGCGAATCGATCGCCGAGTGCGGCACCCGCGAGCTCAGGGAAGAAACCGGGCTGACGGCTTCAACGATTCACCACACCTCCGGCCAGACCTTTTCGTCGGCAGGATTGTCGGACGAAAGCCAAGCCTTCGTTACCCTGGAATGCGAGGGCACACCGGATCTGAAGCCGGGTATCGACGGCGAGCGCATCCATGTTCACCTGTACACGCAGCAGGATTGCCTGGACTTGCTGGAAAAGAACCGTCGTGGAGAAGCCGTGCTTTCCGCGCGCCTCTGGCCCGTGCTCATGAGCGTGGCCTACGCCGGCAACTTCGCCGGACTCCGCGTAGCTCCATGAACCCCTTCGCCCGTACTGGCGGCTCATTGGCAACGGTCACCTCCACTCTATTACGCTAGGCCGGCCAACGATGCCCACATCGCTCCTCCCCCAAGCTGATCGCATGCGCGGCGCAATCTACGGAGCACTCGTAGGCGATGCCCTTGGGGTTCCTGTGGAATTCACCACACGCGAGCAGCGCGACATCAATCCCGTAGTGTCCATGCGCGGTTTCGGCACCTGGCAGCAACCGCCCGGCACTTGGTCCGACGATGGGGCGCTCCTACTCTGCTCTGCCGAAGCGCTGCTGGACGGGTATTCGCCAGCCAGGATGGCTGATGGCTTTGTTCGCTGGATATCCAAAGGCCACTGGAGCGCACACGGCGAGGTCTTTGATATCGGCAATGGCACTCGCACGGCAATACGCCGACTCGCCGGCAGCATAGAGCCCGAGCAGGCCGGAGGCGCCGATCAAAACGACAACGGCAACGGCTCTCTCATGCGCATCCTGCCTGTCGCCTTACGCTTCGCCGATCGGCCCGCTGCGACTGTAGCCGAGGTAGCGGCACGCGCTTCCAGGCTTACCCACGCCCATCCGCGCTCCAGTCTCGCATGTGCGATATACTGCGTAGTCGCCGCTCGCCTGCTCGATGGCGCGCAGCCCAACGACGCTATCCGCCAAACCGCCACGTTCATCCGAAATTGGAGCGGCACTCCAGTGGCGGAACTCGCCCACTTCGATCGTGCACTGAATCCGGAGCTGGGCGCGCTCCCCTGCCACGAAATTGCAAGCGGTGGCTACGTTGTCGAAACCCTCGAAGCGGCCCTCTGGTGCCTGCTCACCACTACTAACTACCAGCAGGCGGTGCTCGCAGCGGTGAACCTGGGCGCTGATACCGACACCACCGGCTGCGTGGCCGGGGGCTTGGCCGGCATCCTTTACGGAGAGCGGGCGATTCCCCTCCAGTGGGGTAGCCAGTTGCCGCGCCAAGAGGAGCTGGGGCAGCTCGTCACCCGCTTCGTCGCGCAGTGCATCAACAACGGCTCCGCCTCATGAACGCGAAAATCACACTCTCCCGTGAGGACATCACCACCCTCGCTGTCGACGCCATCGTGAACGCCGCCAACCCATCGCTGCTCGGTGGCCGCGGGGTGGATGGCGCGATCCATCGCGCCGCAGGACCGGAACTGCTGGCCGAATGCCGCCGTATCGGCGGGTGTCCCACCGGAGAAGCCCGGATCACCCGTGCCTATCAGCTTCCGGCAAAATGGATCATCCACGCTGTTGGCCCACGATGGCACGATGGCACCCGTGGCGAACCCGACCTGCTCGCGTGCTGCTACCGCAACAGCCTGCGCCTGGCGGTGGCCAACCAGGTCCGAACCATCGCGTTTCCCGCCATCAGTTGCGGGGTGTACGGCTATCCCATCCAAGCCGCCGCCAAAGTCGCCGCGGATACGATCCGCGAGTTCCTCGCCAACGACACCACCATCGACGAAGTCGCGCTCTGCTGCTTTACCGACGAAGTCTGGCAAGCATACCAAGCCATCCTCTGATCTTTCCGTATGTCCAAAGGCTACACACGCACCAGCAAGTTTCTCAGCCTGGTGCTCCGGCATGAGCCCGCCAAGGCCGGCCTCACCCTCGACTCCTCGGGATGGGTGGGAGTCGACGAACTGCTCGCCGGTTGCGCCGCTGCCGGAGTGGCCATCACCCGCGCTGAACTCGCAAAGATCGTCGCCCAAAACGACAAGCAGCGCTTCGCGTTCAGCGACAACGGCCAGCGCATTCGCGCCAATCAGGGGCACTCCGTCGAGATCGATCTCAAACTCGCTCCAGCCGTCCCGCCCGAACACCTCTTCCATGGAACGGCCGACCGCTTTCTCGCGCAGATCCGCCGCCACGGGCTCTCGAAGCAACAGCGTCACCACGTCCACCTTTCGGCTACACGAGAAACTGCGATTGAAGTCGGCAAGCGGCATGGACGCCCCGTCGTCCTACGAGTCGCCGCCGGCGAGATGGCAAGGCAGGGGCACCCCTTCTACTGCTCCGCCAATGGAGTATGGCTAACCGATTCCGTGCCCCCACAATTCCTCGACGAAGCCTAACACCACCCGCCATGCATCCGGCCCTACTCTCGCGCGACAACGATGCGTACCGTGAATTCTCCAACTTCGCGCCCTACCCCATCGAGCTCAAAGGCAAGGTATGGCCGACTGCGGAGCACTACTTCCAGGCCCAAAAATTCCCCGGTACCGAGCACGAGGAGACGATTCGCCACGCCTCCTCGCCGATGCTGGCGGCGAACCTGGGCCGTGACCGCAGCCGACCACTACGCCCCGACTGGGAAGCGGTGAAGGACGCCATCATGTACGAAGCCATCCTGGCGAAATTCACGCAGCATGCCCCAGTGCGTGAGCTCCTGCTGGCGACCGGGGATATCGTGCTGGTGCAACACTCCGCCAGCGACAGCTATTGGGGTGACGGCGGTAACGGCTCAGGTCGCAACCGTTTGGGCCAGATTCTGTGCGAAGTGCGCGCGGCATTGCGTCATCCTCGTAGCTGAAGCGCGAAGCGATTCAGTCCGCCGCCTTCCGGGTAGCTGGAGCGCGAAGCGATTCAGTTTCCTTCGCCATTCTTCGTAGCGCGCCGATGAAGTCATACAGCTTGGGCTTCGCCGAACGGCTGAATGGCTCCGCCATCCAGCTACACTCGGAACATCCCGCCGCCCACTTCGACTTCACCTTCCCATATCAACCGTTCCTTCTCTCGTCGTTCCGCATTCCTTTGCGGAGCGACAGTTAGCAAACTGGCCTTTCCGGAGAACCGGTCAGAGAGCGGTCCTACTCGGAGCGGCGGATCGAAGTAAGGCCGACCTCCAAGCGGTTTTTTCGGAACATTGCCACCTTCCTTTCCGCCTTCAGCCTTCCTAGGCTTGAGCCTTTCCGACTTCCGCCCTTCAGCCTTCACAGCCCTCCCGTTCCGCCTTAGGTTTGCCGGCCTGCGGCGGCTGGCGGGAAGGGCGAGGAAATGGAGCCTCGGCTCTGCCGCGCCCGTGGGGCACCGCCGCAAACCCAAGCAAACTACTTGTTCTGAGTTGCGACCGCAGCCTTTGGCATGCGCCGGCCGGTCTTGCGGTCGCTCTTACGAACATAACCCATTGCGGCATAGAGGTCGCCATTTTCTCCATCTTCCTCCTTGTCGCTCTTGACAGCTGCAACGATGGCTAGGAGCCTGTCGGACTGAGAAATCAGCCCTGCCGTCGGTGCGACCCATATTTTCACGGTTATTGGCCTAAAACCGTTTTCCGAGGAACCGAAACCGAGTGCGTCCTCGCATCGGGCGCGTTGTCGCTGCTATTTACCTG
>CAJCBL010000153.1 GCA_903960515.1 uncultured Verrucomicrobiota bacterium | reverse complement strand
GACCCTGCACCCTGAAGGTCCCCCGCCGCCGCCGCCCGCCCGGGCCGCGGCGGCACGCTGCTATCACAGGTGACTTTCTATCCGCCAGAAACAGGTGAGGTTCGCCTCGCCGCTCACAATAGAGCGCTTCCTAGACCTTGCGCATTGAGCTCCCTCCTGCCGGCATGGCGGATTCTAATTGTCGCTGACCACTCAACCCAGCCCCTGAGCCGTTACGCTTGAATCCAAATAGCAGGGTCGCACCTTGTGCCAGGACCTTCCCGACGTGAACGCTTGCGCGGACCTACCGATGAACGAAGAGGGCAACAGACAGAGCGCGCCCCTTGGAAAATGGGGCCGCGCCGTGACCGTAACGATTCCCACTTCACTCCCATGCGGGGCCGCATGCAGGCAGGCTGGAGCTCCTCACTACTTCTGTCGCGCCGGGATCTGCGCTGATCCTTCTCCGCTCTGCCTTCTGCGTTCATCGTTCTGCGTTCGTCCTTCTGCGTTCTGCATTAGCGAAGCGCGGCGGCGGCACTAGTACACCGCAGTCGTAACCATTCAGTCGTAGGAGCGTGCTTGCACGCGATTCAGAGCGCAGATCGCGTGCAAACACGCTCCTACGGCGGACACCGGAGTCCGTGCTCCGCCAGAGCGCAAAGCGGTGCGATTGCATGGTTACGGCGCAACTGGAGCAGGGCACAAAGCCCCCGGTTCGGGCTATTGCATAGTCACGGCTAGTGCTCATTTCTCTGCGACTGCGCAGTCGCCAACACAAAAAAACGGGCGCCGCCCGTGAGGACGACGCCCGTTGAAAATTACTGGCTTGGCTACGTTGCTTAGGCGCCGAGTTGGAAGCGCACGAAGCGGCGCACCACCATGTTCTCGCCCAACTTCGCAATCTTCTGAATGAGGAGATCCTTCACCGTGATGTCGGAACTCTTCACGAAGGGCTGATCGAGCAGGCAGATCGTCTGGTAGAACTTCTCAAGCTTGCCTTCCACGATCTTCTGGACCGCGGCGGGGGGCTTGCCGGCCACCTGCGAGACGGCGATCTCGCGCTCCTTGGCCACATCGGCCTCGGGCACCAAATCACGACTCACATAGAGCGGGCTGGCGGCAGCGATCTGCATGCACAGATCGCGGCACAGTTCCTTGAAGTCCTCGGTCTTGGCCACGAAGTCGGTCTCGCAGTTGACCTCAATCAAGACGCCGATCTTTCCACCGAGGTGGATATAGCTCTCGATCAGGCCCTGATTGGCAGCGCGGTCGGCCTTCTTCACGGCAGAGGCGGCGCCCTTCTTGCGCAGAATCGTCTCGGCCTCCTCCAAGTTTCCATTGGCCTCAACGAGGGCCTTCTTGCAGTCCATCATACCCGCGCCGGTCTTTTCGCGCAGGGTGTTGACGAGGGAAGCAGTGATAACGGTGCTCATGGGGAAAACAGGGGCTACTTAGGAGGCGTCGGACGCCTTCCGGACGGGAGCCGGGCGGCGGACGGCGTGCTTCTTGGGCGAGGCACCGGCACCGGCGGGCGCAGCGGGAACTTCGCCGACGACTTCGTCGACCAGATCCTTGACGGCGGCGGGCACTTCCACCTTGGAGAGATCGACTTCGGCGGCGGCGCGCTTGGCGGCCACAGCTGCCTTCTGCTCGGCGATCGCGTTCTTCTGCTCGGCAGCGCGGGTGGCCTTGCGGCTCTCACGCTGGGCGAGACCGGCCTGGATGGCCTCAACGATGGTGTCGGTAACGATACGCACCGACTTCACCGCGTCGTCGTTGCCCGGGATCGGGAAGGTGACCTTTGTCGGGTCGGAATTGGTATCAACGAGGGCGATAACCGGGATGCCACAGCGGTTGCCTTCGGCAACGGCGATGTCCTCGTGGTTGATGTCCACCACATACATGGCGGCCGGGATCTGGGGCATCTCGGTGATGCCGTCGAAATTGCGCTGCATACGGGCCATCTCGCGGCGGATCTTGGACTCTTCCTTCTTGGGGAGCTTCGCGAGCTCGCCCGAGGTGTCCATGGCCTGCCACTTCTTGTACTTGGCCATCGAGCGCTTGATCGTCTCGAAATTGGTCAGGGTGCCACCCAGCCAGCGATTGACGGCGAAGGGCATGCCCGTGGCGGTAGCCGCCTCACGGACGATCTCCTGGGCCTGGCGCTTGGTACCGACCAGCAGGATGTTTTTGCCATTGGCAACGTGGTCGGTGATGAACTCGCACGCCTTGCCGAGCAAGTCGTAGGTCTTCTCGAGATCGATGATCGAGACGCCTTGGCGATGATCGAAGATGTACTTCTTCGACTTCGGGTTCCAGCGCTTGGTCTGATGCCCGAAATGCACGCCGGCATCGAGGAGGTCTTTGAGTGTGATGTTCATAATCTATGGATCGTTCTGTTACCACAGGCCGCCAACGAGGGCTGCCTTGCGATTATCCTTGGGGACCAAGGAAAGGTTGTTGGTTTTCTGCTACTGAAGCAGAGGAAGGGTCAGAGCACCCTACAGCTAGCCCGGAGGCAAGCGGGATTTTTCGCCCGCCTACTTGCCCATGCCCCCGAGCGGCTGATCGCCCAGGAATTAAACCGCACGCTACACGCCCACCGCCCCCCTGCGGATCCTCAGCACTACCTTCCAGATCGGGTTCAGCGGCCAGGCCCCGCACGGCGGACGGCTCCTGTGCAGGAAGTCTTCCGCGTGCATCGCGCCGGCAAGATGCTTGCACCCAACATCGACGGCGCCCACCTCATACACGCCTACAGCCTGCGCAAGCGGCTGCTGCGCCTGGAGCACCGGCCTCGCTTGCACAATCTTGTCCTCATCGGCCAACCACCGCTGTTGTGAAACCTTCGCCCGGGTCCAAAACGAGGAAATACGCTCGGGCGTCACCTGCGGGGAGGGGATGCCCCACCAGGCCCCGGCGACCATCGAACCCTTCATCACCGAGCTCCACCGCGCCTGACCGGGCCAACACACCGTCACCCTCCGAGCCGTCTCCCTCATCGTGCGCAGCCGTAAAGTCATGAAGCGGCGCACCAGGAGCCGTTGCCCCGCCTCGCTCATCAACGCCGTCAGCGGCCAAATCTGAGCGCACGATTTGAAACCGGTGAGCCGAGCGCTCAACCAACGCCATTGGATGTTGCCGGCCATCTACCCGAAGGGGCTGTGGCGCAGGGCGCGCAGGACGGTGAGGCCGCCCCAATCCGTAATGGGCGGGAGCGGACGCGGGGCGCTGCGCTCACGTGCGCCGTAGCGGCGTCGATACGCGGCCAGATGGAAGGCAACAAAAGCCTGGGAGCCCAGCACGGCCGAGTCGGTGAAGTAGCGCACCCGGCAGCGAAGCACCGTGGAGAGAGGGAGTTGGCCCTTTTGTCGCAGCACCTTTTGGAAGGCGGCCGGGGCGATGGTTGAGCCGGCAAGGCGAGGGGCCGAACCGGTGCCAAACAGTCCAATACGGTGCGCGGCTTGGGCTTGTTGCCATATCGCGGCGTGCACCTGGCAGAGGCCGGCCCGGGCGGAGGCAGCGCCGGCCACCGCCTCGCCATAGCCGCAGAATCGGTAGTCCTTCGAGTCGGCGACCAGGCCGGCGCGCACCGGGTTGAGGTCGATGTAGAAGGCCATGGTGCGCAGCGCGTTGCCGGAGCACTCCACCAGCACGGACTTGAAGCGTTCGGCAAAGAGCGTGCCGTAGCGGCTGTGGGCCTTGTTGAACCAGATGGCGAAACGCTGCTTCAAGAGCTTCATGAAATTGGACACATCGCCCATGAGCGCGAGTTGGCGACGCCGCCAAGCCTCGCCCTCGGGGCCGCCGGCCACCGACTGCGCCTCGATCACCTCGATACGAGCCTGCTGGTACTTGGTCGGCTTGGGGTG
>CAJCBL010000152.1 GCA_903960515.1 uncultured Verrucomicrobiota bacterium | reverse complement strand
CTTCACGGCCGTGAAGGCAAACGGTCGGATTAGCACCCTTGGCGCGCGGAGCGCCCGGCGGGGCCCGGCGCTCGCTGAGCACGCGGTGTACGCGATGCGCGCGGTCACCAACAGCAGCGCACCGCTCAGCCGGCCGGCTCAAGCGCGGCACGAACCGCTGCAGCGACACCGGCTTTGTCATACGGTTTCGCCAGGAAGGTGCAGCGCGCCGCGGGCAGCCCCTGCTGAGCCAGTTCCTGGCTGTAGCCGCTGGCCAACACCACTCGCAGCGCTGGCACCTCCGAAAGCAGCCGCTCGGCCAGTTCCCGCCCGTCGATCCCGCCAGGCATGACCATGTCGGTAAACAAAAGCCGGATTTCCTCGTGATGCTGCGCCCAGAGGGCGAGCGCCTCTTTGCCGTCGACCGCCTCCAACACTCGATAGCCCTGCCGGCGCAGAAAAGCAGCCAGGACTTTGCGCACCGGCTCCTCGTCCTCGACGGCAAGGATGAGCTGGCCGGCCCCTGGATCTGCAACCGCCGACAGCGTCGACGACGGCTCCGAAGGCGCGGCCTCCTCGGCCAAGGGCAGATATACCCGGAAAATGGTTCCGGTGCTCGGCCGACTGGCGACCTCGACCCAGCCCTGGTGCTGTTTGACGATCCCATACACGGTGGCCAGCCCGAGACCGGTGCCGGCACCTACGGCCTTGGTCGTGAAGAACGGCTCGAAGATGTGCTGCATCGTCTCCGGGGCCATGCCACAGCCGGAGTCGCTCACTGTAAGCTGAGCAAATGCGCCAGCACGTGCCTCCGGATGTTCAAGACGTCCGCTTGCGGGCAACTCCACCGTGTCGCAGACCAGCCGCAGGATGCCGCCGCGAGGCATGGCATCGCGGGCGTTCACCACAAGATTGATCACCACCTGCTCGACCATCCCGCCATCCCCCTGTATCCAGACCGGAGCGGGAGCTGGCACAATCTGCAGCTCGATGTGCTCGCCCAGCACGCGGCGGAAAAGCTTGAGCAGGTTGGCCAGCAGATCGTTGAGCTCGATCGGCTGGATCTGCAGGATCTGCCGCCGGCTGAAGGCCAGCAACTGGCGCGTGAGATCGGCGGCCATCCGCGCGCCGGTCTGCAGCGCGCCGAGCGCCTCCACCACGTCGGGCGGCAGGTCGGTGCGATCCTGCAACAAGGCCAGATGCATGAACTGCGCTGTAAGGATGTTGTTGAAATCATGAGCCACCCCGCCCGCCAACTGGCCCACCGCCTCCAGTTTCTGGGCCTGCCGCAACTGCTCCTCGAGGCGTTGGCGCTCGGTGATGAACCGGGCCTGCTGGAGATTGCGCAACGCGAGCCGCGACATCTGATTGCCGATCAAATACAGGGCGCCACAAATCTTCTCAAACTGCGCCCGGGGCATGCGGGTGACCTCCGCCAGCGCGCTGCTGAACTCCGCCTCGTCGGCCCCGATTTCCCGAGCATAGGCCAACATCGCCGCCTCATCGACCGCCTCGTCGCGCACCTGCCCGATGAGCCAGTTGGCGATGTGTCGATCGCCTGCGCTCAGGCTGGTGCCCGCATCCCACAGCCCACCACTCAAGCACAACTGGATGACCGGCCCCTCGGGATGATGCCGCCCGAGCACAGCATCGGAACGGTAGCAGTTGCACCGGCCCTTATCCGTTCCGCGGATAACCTGCTCGCACAGCCTGCAGAAATTGCTTGGCCGGGTGATCGGGGTGCCGTCGGGCGCGGTAATGATCGAGGCCACCCCGGTGGCGGCGGCAAACGCATCCTGGATGCGCTGAATCTCCTCCAGGTCGAACAGATCGCCCAACTCCAGATTGGCCGTGTCCTGTTCCGGGTCGGTGAGTACACCTACGCGCCGGACCAGCCGGGTATTCCGGGTAGTGCCGGCGGTTGCCCGCCGACACCCCCACAGACCCGGACTAGCGCAATTCACGCATCCGGTTCCTCAAGGAGAGGATTCGCTACGCGCCGAACGTCCAAGCGGTTTGCTGACTCTT
>CAJCBL010000151.1 GCA_903960515.1 uncultured Verrucomicrobiota bacterium | reverse complement strand
TCCGACTGTCCCCTCTAGAACACCCTGAGTGGTGTGTTCGGTGGCCCAGGACTGAAACCGTTTGCCCTCACGGTCGTGAAGGCAAACGGTTGCAAGCCGTGCCCATGACCCCACCACAACTGCCCCCTCCCTACGCCCAGCCGCAGGGGCAGGCTCGGACGGCTGCGCTGCGCCACCGGTGCTGGCGGCGGCGGCGCGCGGGCCGTACTACCCGGGAATACTCTGGGCTAATGATTCCGACTGTCCCCTCTAGAACACCCTGAGTGGTGTGTTCGGTGGCCCAGGACTGCAACCGTTTGCCCTCACGGTCGTGAAGGCAAACGGTTGCAAGCCGTGCCCATGACCCCACCACAACGGCCCCCTCCCTACGCCCAGCCGCAGGGGCAGGCTCGGACGGCTGCGCTGCGCCACCGGTGCTGGCGGCGGCGGCGCGCCGGCCGTAGCTCGGTGCGGCCTCTGGGCCGTGACCATGCAGTTCGGCGGCACTTTCGCTCTGATCTGTTCGCCAGCGGTGGTGCAGGGGTGTCGCGGCGCTTCGCTAACGCAGAGCGATGATGAACGCGGAACTCAGGCTGAAGTAGCGAGTAGTGAGTAGCAGGTAGCCTGTCGTGGCCTGCGGCCTGTCTGCCGTGCCAGACACGGCACAGGCAGGCGGGGCGAGAGAATCATTCCGGCTTTTCGTCCGATCTCGGGGTTCGTCACTCTGCCTTCTGCACTCTTCCTTCTTCGTTAGGCACGACGCAGCGCCTGCGAGCGCAGCGGTACGGAGGGAAGCGAATGCCGAAGGCGGAATGGGCTGAAAGCGGAACTCAGGCTGCGGTCATTCGTAGGAGCGTGCTTCCACGCGATTCAGAGCGCAGATCGCGTGCAAGCACGCTCCTACGACGGACACCGGAGTTCGTCCACTGCCAGCGCGCTAAGCGGTACAATTGCATGGGTACGGCTCAGTCAGCGGTCCGAACGCTAGGTCCGCCCCTGCGGGAAACGAAGGCTGAAGGCGGAATGCCGAAAGCCGAACCCAGGCAGCAGTGCGGACGCGAACTCCGACCCAAGGGAAGCGAACACTGAAGGCTGAACTCAGGCTGCGGTCGGGACGCTAGGGCCGACCCTACAGTTGGACCGCACGATCGCTACCTAGAATACGCAGAGGGCGGGGGCCGCCCCCCGCCCCGGAACACGGACTGCTGCTTCCCGGCGATCAGGTCGCGGCGATGAGGTCGTCGATGCTGTCGGTGTCGGTATTCACATCGGCAAAGAGCCAGGTGGAGAGGTAGCGCTCGGTGCTGGACGGCACGATCACCACAATCTGCTTACCGGCGTTTTCAGGGCGCTGGGCGAGCTGCAGGGCAGCCCAGATCGCGGCTCCGGAGGAAATTCCCACCGGGATGCCGTCAAGGGTGGTCACCTGCTTGGATACCGGACCGGAGTCGGATTCCTTCACCCGGATGATCTCGTCGTAGATCTTGGTGTTGAGCACGCCGGGCACGAAGCCGGCGCCGATGCCCTGCAGCTTGTGCGGGCCGGGGGTGCCACCGGAGAGCACCGGCGAGGCGTCGGGCTCCACGGCTACGATCTGCATGCCGGGCTTGCGCTCCTTGAGCACCTCGCCCACGCCGGTGATCGTGCCGCCAGTTCCGATACCGGAGACGACGATGTCGACCTTGCCGTCGGTATCGCGCCAGATCTCCTCGGCGGTGGTGCGGCGGTGGACGGCGGGATTGGAGGGGTTGGAGAACTGCTGGAGCACTACGCTGTTGGGGATCTGCTTCTGCAGCTCCTCGGCGCGGGCGATGGCGCCCTTCATCCCCTTGGCGCCCTCGGTAAGAACGAGGCGGGCACCGAGGATCTTGAGAAGTTTGCGACGCTCCAGGCTCATCGTCTCGGGCATGGTGAGGATGAGCTTGAGGCCCTTGGCGGCGGCCACGAAGGCCAGGGCGATGCCGGTGTTGCCGCTGGTGGGCTCGATGAGCACGGTGCTCTGGTTGATCTTACCGCTGGCGAGGGCGTCCTCGATCATAGCGGCGCCGATACGATCCTTCACGCTGGAGAGCGGGTTGAAGAACTCGAGTTTGAGGAGGATCTCGGCCTGGGCGCCGTGCTTGGCGGCGGTGCGGTTGAGGCGAACAAGCGGGGTGTTGCCGATGGTCTGGGTGATGTCGCTGTAGATGCGTGCCATGGTGGTGTTTGGTTGGTGTTCCGGGTGGATTGCTAGGAGAAAATCAAATCGCGTATTCTTCGCGCAGGGCGCGGCTGTGGCGGATGCGCAGGAGCACGGCGTCGTCGGGGCGCACCTGGAGCTGGTCGTATTCGGCGCGGGAGAGCTCCACCTCGATGCGCTCGCCGTCGGAGCGGCGCTGGCAGGTGAGGCAGGCGCGGGCGCCGGCGGCGTGGATGGTGAGCACGGTGCCCGGCTCGCCGTCGATGCCGCTTTGGTGGCGCACGAGCTCGAGGTCGTGCGGGCGCACGAATACCGCTTCGGTGCCATCGGGGGCGGCCAGGGCCGTCTCGGGCAGGTAGCCGTGCCAGGGCAGGCGCAGGCGGTTCACGTTGCCCAGAAACTGGTACACGAAGGGCGTGGAGGGGCGGTCGTAGACGGTCTGCGGTGTGCCCACCTGTTCGATGCGGGCGTTGTTCATCACCACCACCTCGTCGGCGATCTCGAGGGCCTCCTCCTGGTCATGGGTGACAAAAACGGTGGTGAGCCCGATCTCGTCGTGGAAGCGGCGCAGCCAGCGTCGCAGGTCCTTGCGCACGCGGGCGTCGAGGGCGCCGAAGGGTTCGTCGAGCAGGAGCACCTTGGGCTCCACGGCCAAGGCGCGGGCGAGGGCCACGCGCTGGCGTTGGCCGCCGGAGAGCTGGGTGGGGAAACGCCCGCCCAGGTCGTCGAGCTGCACGAGCTTGAGCAGGGCGTTGACGCGGTCGGCGATCTCACTCTTGGCCGGGCGCTGTGAGCGGGGGCGCACATCGAGGCCGAAGGCGATGTTCTCGCTCACGGTCATGTGACGAAACAGTGCGTAGTGCTGGAATACAAAGCCCACACGGCGCTTGCCGGCGGGCACATGGGTGACGTCCTCACCGTGGAAGGCCACGCTGCCCGCACCGGGGTCGGCGTGCTCCAGGCCGGCGATGATGCGCAGCAGTGTGGTCTTGCCCGAGCCAGAGGGCCCGAGCAGCGCCACCAGTTTTCCGGCACCCACGGAGAGGTTTACATCGTCGAGCGCACGGAAGGCGCCGAAGTGCTTGGTGATGTGTGAGGCGAGGATGGACATGGCGGAAAGGAAGGCAGGGAAAGCGGAACTCCGAACAGTGAACGTTGAACTCTGAACGTTGAAGTCAGACGTCGGAAAACAGGGGCTTGGCGGTCAGTGATCGATGTTCTGTGTTCAATGTTGAGTATTCGGTGTTCGCAGCGTTCAGAGTTCGGAGTTCGGAGTTCGGAGTTCGAGCGGCTCAGTTTTCAGCCTTCGCGCTGGCCAGGACCCGGGCGAAACGCCACTCGACCAGGCTCTTCAATACAAGCGTGGCCAGGGCGAGCAGCGCCAGCAGCGAGGCCACGGCAAAGGCGGCCACGAAGTTGTACTCGTTGTAGAGGATTTCCACGTGCAGCGGCAGGGTGTTGGTCTGCCCGCGGATGTGTCCGCTGACCACGGAGACGGCGCCAAACTCGCCCATGGCGCGGGCGTTGCAAAGGATCACGCCGTAGAAGAGGCCCCACTTGATGTTGGGCAGGGTTACGCGGCGGAAGGTCTGCCAGCCGCTCGCCCCCAGCGTGATGGCGGCGTACTCCTCGTCGGTGCCCTGCGCCTGCATCAGCGGTATGAGTTCACGCGCGACGAAGGGGAAGGTGACAAAGATCGTGGCCAGCACGATGCCCGGCACCGCGAAGATGATCTGGATGTCGCGGGCGTTGAGCCAGGCGCCCAGCCACGGGTGCTCACCGGAAACAAGATACGGGCCGAACCAACCCTGCAGACCGAAGATCAGCACGTAGATCAGCCCCGAGATCACCGGCGACACCGCGAAGGGCAGGTCGATGAGTGTGAGAAGCAGGCTCTTGCCGAAGAAGTTGAACTTCGCGATGGCCCAAGCCGCGGCGACTCCGAAAACCAGATTCGCCGGCACTGAGATCACGGCGGTCAGCAGGGTGAGCCGCAGGGCCGAGAGCGCGTCGGATTCGGTGAAGGAGGCCAGGTAAGCGCCCACCCCGCGGCGCAACGCCTCGGTGAACACCGCTACCAGTGGCAGCAGCAGGAAGAGCGCAACAAAGAGCAGCGCCACGCCAGTGAGCAGCCAGCGCGCCCAGGAGGGGTCCTGGGTGGCGCGGGGCGTAGCGGCGGCACTGCGATGGGCTAGCGAGCGTGAGGGAGCGGAGGACATGGAAACCAAGTCAAAACGTAGAGTGAAGAACTCAGAAGTGGCGGGGCCGAGGGTCGAACGAGGTGTTCAGACGCGGTGGTGACGGCGGCTCCACTTTTGGAGCAGGTTGATGAGCAGCAGCAGTACGAAGGAGGCCACGAGCATCACCACCGCGAGCGCGGTGGCCCCGCGGTAGTCGTATTGCTCGAGCTTGGTGATGATGAGCAGCGGCACGATCTCGGTGCGGTATGGCATGTTGCCGGAGATGAAGACAACCGAGCCGTATTCGCCCAGCGCCCGCGCGAACGAGAGCGCGAAGCCGGTGAGCAGCGCCGGGGCGAGCTCCGGCAACAGCACCCGGGTGATCGTCTGCCAGCGAGAGGCGCCGAGGGTGGCCGAGGCCTCCTCCAGTTCGGGTTCCAGTTCTTCCAATACCGGTTGGAGGGTGCGCACGACAAACGGCAGACCGATGAAGGTGAGCGCCAGGAATACGCCCGGCCGATCGTAGGCGATCTTCGCTCCGACCCAGGAAAGCCAGGGCGCCGCACCCACAGTCTTCGCCCACAGGGGTTCGAGCCAGGTGCCGATCCAGCCGTGAACACCGTAGAGCTGGGTAAGGGCGATGCCGGCCACAGCCGTGGGCAGCGCGAAGGGCAGGTCGACCAGCGCATCGACCACGCGACGCCCGGGGAACGGATACCGCACCAGCACCCAGGCCAGCACCAGACCGAAGACCGCGTTGGCGGTGGCGGCGGCCAGCGAGGCCCCGAAGCTCACCCGATAGGCGGCCAGCACCCGCGGCGAGAATACAGCGGCGGAGAAATCCGCCCACGACATTCCGGCGGTCTTGATGAAGGCGGCCGAGAGCGGCACCAGCACGATCAGGCTGAGGTAGAAAATCGTATACCCCAGCGAGAGCCCGAAGCCGGGCAGCACCGAGCGGCCCGACCCGCGGGGCACCGGTATTGCGCGAATCTCGAGATCGACGCGTGGATCGGTGGTTTCAGAGACCGTCGGCATAGGAGATGAAGCGGCGATGGGTGGCTACGAGAGCCTGGAGCCCGAGTACAGCGGCGGAGCGCTGGGCGGCCAGCGGTTCCAGTGCCGGGGTTTCAAAGATGATATCGAAGGGCTGGGGCCGCTGCCCGGCAGGGGCAGCAAGCACGCCGCAGAAGCAGTCGCGGATCAGCCCGCGCTCGGCCGGGAAACCGTCGATCACCGAATCGTGGTTGGCCGGCAACACCGCCGAAGCGGCGGCCAGGGCGGGGCGCAGAAGCTCCTCGGCGAGCAGCCGGCCGCGGGCGTAGCCGTAGAGGCCGTGGCTGGTATCGTCGGCATGGAGCGCGATGAGGCCATCGAAAGACTGGAGGTCCAGCTCGTGCTCGAGCAGGCGCACCTCGGGCTGGGCGGAGCCGCGCCAGAACTCACGGTTGAGGTCGAGCCCGGCGGAGTTGAAACGCGTGCCGAGCACAAGCCCGGTGGGGTTGCAGCAGGGATAGAATACGAACTCGAAACCCTCGCCCAGCTCGGGCCTGGCGAGCAAAGCGGCAGCGAAATCGAGCAGCGCCCAGCCCCCAGCAGGCTCGTCGCCATGGATACCGGCGAACAGCCCGAGTTTCACACGCCCGGTGCCGCCTCCGCGCGGGCCCTTCCAGGTGTAGCGCACCAGCGCGCCGCCCTCCCCTGCCCCGCCGCTACGGCCGAGGGTGAAGCCCAGCAGTTCCGGATGCTCTGCGGAGAGCGAGAGGAAAGCGTCCAGCAGCGAGCCCAAGGGATCGACGGTTGGCATGGCGGGCACGGTGGCAAGTGGTGCCGGATCGGCAGATACGAGCAAGGCAGGCATGGCGGCGGCGGGCTCAGAGATACTGGCCGTGGGCGAGCAGTTGGCGGATACGCTGCACGATCGCATGCAGCGCGGCGGCGTTGCCGGCGGCGTCCAGGCCCAGGGTGAGCTGAAGCTCGAGCGGGCGAAAAGGCAGGTCGGGCACCAGGCCGTCGATACCCTCGGGCGCGGCACGGTGCGGCGACTGCCGCGACCAGCCCGCAGAGAGCAACGCGGCCGGGGCTCCGTCGAGCCAATACTCGATGGAGGCGCCGTGGACAACACCGTGCGGATACCGCCCGGAACCCGCCCGCAGTTGCAGGACTGCGTGGGGAGGCACTCGGCGGTATTCGCGCTCCAGGAGCGCGAGCTCTGCCCGCCCAGCATGGATCCAGGAGGCCGACCAGAGGTCGCCGCCGCTGCGATTGACCACAGGGACCACATCCAGCACGAGCCCGCCCACGGCATCGGGTGCGCTGGCTGCGGCCTCGATCAGGTCGAAGGCGGCCAGGCTGGAGGCGTCGTCGCCCAGGGCGAAGCCGGCGAGCACGGAGAGGCGCGCGTCGGTATCGGACGTATTGGCACCAAAGGCGGCGAAACGCGGCAGGTAGCAGCCGTGCTCGTCGGGCCCCAGCGGGGCGGCAAAAAGCGAATCCGAACGCTCGGCACGCGGCGAGAGGCGGGCGAGGCGGTCCGACACCGGGTGGGAGAACGGGCGAGGCGGGACTGTAGAGGCGGATGACACGTGGGCGAAAAGCGGGCGGGCCACGGCCTGCCGGGGTGGCCGGCGGGCGCAGTTGAAGGACGGTTACTTGGCGAAGATCTGGTCGAACACCGCGCCATCGGCGAAGTGCGTCTTTTGGGCGGCCGACCAGCCGCCGAACTCGGCGTCGATGGTGACCAGCTCGATCTTGGGAAACTGCTTGCCGTATTTGGCGATCGCGGCCGGGGAGCTCGGGCGGTAGAAATTGCGCCCGATGATGTCCTGGCCCTCGTCGGAGTAGAGGAACTCGAGATAGGCCTGGGCGACCTCTCGGTTGCCGCGGCGCTCGGCCACCTTGTCGACCACGGCCACCGGCGGCTCGGCCAGGATGCTCAGCGAAGGCACTACGATCTCGAAGGCGTCGGCGCCAAACTCCTTGAGCGCGAGGAAGGCCTCGTTTTCCCAGGCCAGCAGCACATCGCCGATACCGCGCTGCACGAAGGTGGTCGTGGAGCCGCGGGCGCCGGAGTCGAGCACCGGCACGTTCTTGTACAGCGAGGAGACAAACTGCTGGGCACCGGCGTCGCCGCCGTGGTGGCGCTTGGCGTAGGCCCAGGCGGCGAGGTAATTCCAGCGGGCGCCGCCGGAGGTCTTCGGGTTGGGCGTGATCACCGCCACGCCAGTACGCACGAGATCATCCCAGTCGTGGATGTGCTGGGGATTCCCTTTGCGCACCAAGAAGACGATGGTGCTGGTGTAGGGCGAGGAGTTGTTGGGCAGGCGCTTTTGCCAGTCGGTGGGCAGGAGCTTGGCGACGTTGGCCAGCGGGTCGATGTCGCCGGCCAGCGCGACGGTGACCACATCGGCCGGCAGGCCGTCGATCACCGCGCGGGCCTGCTTGCCGGAACCACCGTGGGATTGTTTCACGGTTACTGTGTCGCCCGTCTTCGCCCGCCAGTGGGCGGCAAAGGCCTTGTTGAACTCGACGTAGAGCTCGCGTGTCGGGTCGTAGGAGACGTTGAGCAATTCGCTGTCCTTGGCGGAGGCCAGGACGGCGGAGGCCCCAAGGAGCGCTGCGGTGGCGAAAAGGCGGAGGAGGCTCATGGCGGGAGGCGCCCGGGGCGAATCAGATGGTGTATTCGGGAATCAGACTGGAGAGGATGCCTTCGGCAGGCGTCCGGTTGATCGTAGCCGGGGGGCGCGGGCGATAGTGGCGGGAGGCGCCGGGCTGGGGCGTGGGCGACTCGGCGAAGGGATGGACCACGCCGCTGGCGCGCATCTTGCGCAGAGTGACCGAAACGAGATCGGCCACGGTGTAGCGGTCCAGGATACCGGCGATGGCGTTGCGCACATCGAGCATGATCATGCGCAGGCCGCAGTGGGCCTCGTCGGGGCAGGAGCATTTCACGTAGGCGGTCTGGCTGACGCAACCGATGGGGGCCAGCGGACCTTCGAGCAGGCGCACGACCTCGCCGATGGGAATCTTGGCGGCCGGCAGGGCGAGGCGATAGCCGCCATATTTGCCGCGTTCGCTGGATACATAGCCGGCCGCCTTCAGATCCTTCATGATCTGCTCGAGAAACTTCACGGGCATGCGCTCGTGGTCGGCCAGCTCGGAAATCTGAACCAGGGAGCGCCCTACTTCGGCGGCGATGCCGAGGTTGATCAGAGCGCGCAGGGCATATTCGCCGCGTTTGGAGAGTTTCATTGTCCTTTTTCTAATCTAGACGTCGACGGTAGCCTTTCGACAAGACTAAAGTTCAGCGCCTTAGCTTTTGTTGCGTTCCCCACTGAACTTGAGCGCCCTTCAAGCCCCCGGCGTCTCTTTTGCAGGCACGATCAAACGTAATCCGTCGTAGGCCAGAGCGATTCCCGCCGGCAATGCGGCTTCGTCGTGGGCGTGGGAGATGGCGTGGGTGAGGTGTGTAAGAAAAGTCTGCGGTGCCCCGATGGACTGGGCGGTTTCAACCGCCTCGGCGATGCACATGTGGGTGGGATGCGGATCCGGTCGCAGCCCGTCGAGGACAACCACCTGCGAGCCCCGCGCCAGAGCGCGCTGGGCCGGGCCCACGACCTTGCAGTCGGTGTAGTAGGTGAACTTCGCCCCGGTGCTGCGTTCTTCGAATACCAGCCCGAGCACCTCCACGCTGCCGTGGGGCAAGCGGGTGGAGCGGATCGTGCCCTGGGGCAGCTCCATCACCGCCGGCAGCAACTGCGGTTGGAAGGCCGGATACCCCACATGCATGGGCCGCTCGCCGATGGCATAGGGAAACATCGCACACAAACGCGCGCTGCCCTCCTCGGTGGTCCACACCGGCAGGGCCGTGCCGCCACGCAGGTCGCAGAAACGCCGCAGGTCGTCCATGCCGGTGATGTGGTCGGAGTGCCCGTGGGTGAGCACAAACAGGTCGATCCGGGCGATGCCGTTGGCCAGGCATTGGAGGCGGAACTCCTGGGCGGCGTCGACCTGCACATGCAGGCCGTCCATGACGACATGGATGCTGGTGCGCGTGCGCCGGTCGCGCGGATCGGCAGAGCGGCACACCCGGCAATCGCAGGCGATCATGGGTACGCCCTGCGAGGTACCAGTGCCAAGGAAGACTATCTCCATGCAGGGTTCCTCACTTGCCCGGCCTCACATAGAGGGGCACCGAGGCGAGGCAGAGGCGGTCCACCGCGACCTTCACGGCGTATTCGCCATGTTCGGGCAGCACAAGCTGGGCGAACTGGATGGCGAAGGCCTTGCAGACCGTGGGCAGGTCGCCGGCGAACTGCACCGCCAGATCCTCCACAATCTCGGGCGCCACCAAGCGGCCGTCGGCGTCGATGAGCATGATCTTTATCTCGTGGGGGCCCTCCTCGATGCGTTCGAAACGCACCCTGCCCGCCAGCCAGCAGACCGGCACCACAAGCGGAACCCGTGGTGTCATCAAAATATCGAACGCGCCGGCAACATCGAGCACCTGCCCGTTGTAGCGGGCTTCGCGGCAGAGGGTGAGTATCTCCAGTTGCATGATGCGCGGAGGGGCGGGCCCCATAAACGGCGCGTGGCGGCCCGGGTGCAAGCCCGACCTTGGGCCGGGGAACTTCATTGACGCAGGCCCTGGCTCCTCCCGCAGGGCCGGGAACAATACGGATCGCACGCCGATGCCGGGCCCAGATCGAGGCGCGCATTGAGCAGCCCCACCGAGAACAAGCCGCAGCAAAAGACGGTGGCGCCCCGCCCCCTCCCTCGCGCCGGGTTGGTCTGTCCGCAGTGCGAGGAACACCACCCCGAGCATCGCCGCCACAGGCCGCAGCCGCACCCGTGTCCAGGTGGAGCCCAGCTTCCCAAGCCAAAGCTCCCGGCCATCGGGCGGACACGCCATTTCCAGCAACCCGGCGGGCACCAGCACGGTTCAGCAACCCAAGCCAAACGCCCGGTGCCGATGACTGGCCAGCACACTGCGCGCGAGTTGCGCGGTCAAGCGGTTGCAAGCTCCCTGCCAAGTGAATGGGTAGCCTCTCCCTGCCCGGAGGGCGAAACCCGGCCAATCCCCCCAATTTCGTTCGCTGCCACCAAACTGTTTCGACTCAACCCTGTAGCGGGCCTGCCGATAAATAGTCTCCCTCACCGACCATGCTTTCCCTCCGGTTGTCCTCACGGCCGACCTTCCTCCGCCCTGCCCTACGCACCATAGCCCTCCTCTTGAGTTGCGGCTTTGCGTTAGCCTTGGCCCATGCCGCACCAGCGTACAGCCCGCTACTCTCGGTAGCCCCGGAAGGGCAGGCCGAGACGGGCGTTCCTGCATTTGTGGTGCTGGGGCCGGAGTCGATGGGGCTTAGCTCGGCGCCCACGGACATGCACTTCCTTCCCGACGGGCGCATTGTTCTGGTAGCGCAGCGTGAGCTGGCCTTTGGGGATGGAGTTCGTTGGGACACCTACAAGAGCCGCAACGAGGATACGGCTAACCTGCTCGCACCGAGGGTCATAATCGATGCCGCTGGCAGTATCTACACCGGTGCTGATGGCCACTTCGCCCGAGTCGAACTAGGGACGGATGCCCGCTGGAGTTGCCGGCCGGTGGCCAGCCTGTCTGCAGAACAATACCAGACCGGCTTCAGCCCCTCCTCCGGCGCCGCCATTGGTGAGACTTGGTGTTGGTACAGCGGCAGCGGCACCATCGGCGTGTGGCGGCCAGGCATGGCCCCCATGCTCATTCCCCACGATGGAGCCATCGCGAGGGTCTTCGAGTTGGGCTCCACGATCTTCCTTAGCGATATTGCAGCATGGAAGCTCTACCGGGTGGATACGGCAGCCGGTCGCACCGTAGACATCACCCCGCCCGGGTCTACCCTCGTGGACTCCATCGGCTGCACTGTGGCGTTCTCGCCAGAACTGCTGTTGGTGGGCGTCCCCGGGGCCGGCATGAAGCTGTTCGACGGCACCACCCTGCGCCCCTTCCCCTGCCAGAGTGAACTCGCGAACATGCGCATCAGCGAACTGTGCGCCATAGGCAACGATCTCTTCGCGGCCGCCGTGGACACCGCCGGCATCGTCGTATTCAACCGCAACGGCCGCATTGTCCAAATCCTCGACAGCACCCTCGACCGCCGACTCTGCCGGGTGCGCAAACTGCACTATTCCCCCGACGGAGTGCTCTGGATCCTGCTCAACGAAGGAGTGGCCCGCATCGCCTTGCCCTCCCCCTTCTCGGACTACTCCCCCTTGGCCCCCACAGGTCTGGCCTACGCTGTGGTGATCCGCTTCCAAGGCAGACTCTGGCTCGCCTGCGACGACAAGGCCCTGCGGGGGATCTACAGCCCCGAGGGGCACCTGCTACGGTTCGAGGACGACACCCCGGCCGGCCTTGTATTTTCCCATATGGGAGTAATGGGAGACCGGCTCTTCGCCGCCTCCTCCAGCGGCATCCACGAACGCACTGCGGAGGGCTGGCGACTGGTCGTCACCGGCATCGCCAATGCCCGCATCGGTATCGCCCCGGCTACGACCGAAGGCTGGTTCTACGCGGCCACCAACGAAGTGGGCTGGCTCCAGCCCACCGCCACCGGGCTGGTGGCCCGGCGCATCCCCACGCCCGGCATGGACTTCGTGTACAACAGCATCAGCGATGGCAGCGGTGCCATCTGGCTGGAACTGGGCGCCAGTCGGGCAGCGCGAGTGCAGTTTCCCCAACAAGGCCCACCGAAAGTGCAGATATTCGCAAAAGCAGACGGCCTCACCGACGGCTGGACAAACATCTTCGTGGTCGACGGCAAGGCTCGCATCAACCTGCACAACCGATTCATGATCCTAGACGATCGCACCGGTCGCTTCGTCGCGGACCAGGGGTTGTTTCAGCACCACCCCGGGCTGCGCGGCTGCATCGGGCGGCCCATCGAGGATTCGCGGGGACGAATCTGGTTCAGCGACGGGGGCACCTTGATACGGCTCGACCCCAGCCTCCCCGATCCAGTGGACCAGCGCCAAGTGGTACTGCCCGGGGTAGCCCCCTACACGTTCACAGCCGAGGCGAACGGAGTTGTCTGGATACATGAGCTCAAACGCCTCACCCGCTACGATTCGGCCGTCCAGCCCCCTCCTCTGCACACCCTGCACGCCCTGATCACTGCGGTGCAAGTGCCCGCCACCGACCGCCACCTCACCTCCCCCGGCACCGAGTTGCCCAGCCTCTCCTACGAGGAGAACTCGCTCACCTTCCGCTTCGCCGCCCCGGCCAATCCCTTTGGGGCCCCCGTTACCTTCGAGGTCCTGCTTGAAGGCGAGGGCGAGGGAGGCCAGCACTGGACCTCCACCGGCACGGCCGGCTCAGCCTCGTTCAATCGCCTCAACGAAGGGAAATACATCTTCCGGGTACGCCCCAACAGGGCCGGCTCCCCCATCGGCGAGGAGGCCCACATCGCGTTCACCGTGCGCCCGCCATGGTTCCGCACCACAACGGCCTACGCCGCCTATGCACTCACGCTGCTCGGCTTCGTCGGCGTCATCGCGTGGATGGCCTCCTACCTCGAGCGCCGAGAGAAATTCCGGCTCGAAGGCCTCGTGGGCGTGCGCACCTCCGAACTCAATGAGAGCAATGCCCGCCTGCTCACCCAAATCGGAGAGACCGAGCTCAAGGCCTCCGCGTTGACATTCAGCGAGGAGCGCTTTCGCCAACTCAACAGCCACCTGGAGAAGCGCGTCCAAGCACGTACCTCCGAACTGGCGACAGCCAACTCCGAACTCCACGCCGCCAAAGAGGCCGCGGAGGCCGCCGACAAGGCCAAGAGCGCCTTTCTGGCCAACATGAGCCACGAGATTCGCACCCCCCTCAACGGCGTAATCGGCATGGGCCACCTCCTGCTGGGCACCGCCTTGGACACCGAGCAGAAGGACTTCGCCAACACCCTCATCTTCAGTGGCGAAACGCTTCTAAGCGTCATCAACGACGTGCTCGATTTCTCCAAGATAGAAGCCGGCCACCTCACCTTGGAGTCGGTCGATTTCGATCTCCACGAGCAGTTGGAGCGCACCCTCGACCTGCAGTCCGGCACCGCCCGCAAGAAGGGCTTGATGCTCGTCCTCGACTACGCCGTCAACGCCCCGCGACTTGTCCACGGCGACCCAATACGCTTGCGCCAGATCACCCTCACTCTCTTGGGCAACGCGATCAAGTTCACCGAAAAGGGGCAGGTGATCCTGCGCGTCAGTTCCCCCGAGCAACGCCCCGAGGCCCACCGTCTGCGTATCGAAGTCCAGGACTCCGGCATCGGCATCGCGCCCGAACACCAGTCCAATCTCTTCCAGCGCTTCGTCCAGGCCGACAGCTCCACCACCCGCCGCTTTGGAGGCACCGGCTTGGGGCTGGCCATCAGCCGGCGCCTCGTAGAACTCATGGAGGGTGAGATCGGCGTAGTGAGTACGCCCGGCCACGGCGCCACCTTCTGGTTCACCCTCAACCTCGGCCACGCCCACGCCGCCCCTCCTCCACCGCCCCCGCTGGGCTCACTCGAACACCGGCGCGTCCTGGTCGTAGACGACAACCCCACCAACCGAAAGGTCTTCCACCACACCCTCCAGCGCTGGCACCTCACCCACGAGGCCGTCGATTCCGCCAGCGCCGCCCTACGCGAACTCACCCGAGCCGCCGAAGCCCGCCAGCCCTACGATCTTGTACTGCTCGATCACCAGATGCCCGAGGTCGACGGCCTCGACCTAGCGCGCGCGATCAACCTCAGCCTCGTGCTCGGCCGTCCCGCTCTCGTCCTGCTCACCTCCCAGGATGAACGCCCCACGCCGAAGCAAATGAGCGAGTGCGGCCTGGCATCCTGCGAATTCAAACCGATCTCCGAGGCGCGCCTGCGCGACACCATGAAGCGCGCCATCGGCCAGCCGGTCGCCACCGCAGCCAAACTCACGGCGCTCCCCGCCGCGCCAGCCCAGTCAGCCGTCCCCGCCATACCGGCTGGCGACAATGCAGTAGTACCGAGTGCACCGCGCATCCTCGTAACCGAGGACAACTTGGTGAACCAGAAGGTCGCGATGCGTTTTCTCAAAACCCTCGGCTACCCCGCCGTCCTCGCTGCCAACGGCGAAGAAGCCCTCACCGCGCTTCGCCGGGAGCACTTCGACCTCGTCTTCATGGATATGCAAATGCCGGTGATGGACGGCCTCGAAGCCACCCGCGCCATCCGCAAGGCCCAAGCCGGGGGCGAACCCGGATTCGCTCCCACACTCAAGATCGTGGCCATGACCGCCAACGCCCTCACCGGAGATCGCGAAACCTGCCTAGCCGCCGGCATGGACGACTACGTCTCCAAGCCACTCACCCCCGACACCGTTCGCGCGATCTTGGATAAGTACCTCAAGCCCCTAGGCTCCATCATCACCTGAAAGGATCGGCCATAAGGCCGGGTGAGTCAGCCACGCCGACACACCAAGGCGCTGGCGTGCCCTCGCGCTGCATTCGGGTTTTTGACTAGCCCTGACCGCCGCCTAGAATTTGGGCGCAGCCGGCCCCAAACCCCCCGGCTCCGGTTGTCGGACACGCAAACATGCGACCGCCCGGCTATCGCCCTTGGCCCTCCAATCATCAACCCGGGAGTCAGTCATGAAACTGCCGATCATCATCAACGAGGCCGGCAAGATATACATCGAGGCCGTGCCCCAGCTCGCATGGGGCAAAGGCAAGGAATGCACCTTCATCGGTGCGCTGGAGGCGGCACTTTCCGTCTCAGCGACACCACACACTTACGAAAACATGATGGGCTGGAGTGGACTGGCCTTCCGTGTGCGTTGGTATCATGGAGACACTGGCCGGCGCTGGTGCCCGTCTAGCCCCGTGGGCGAATCCCCCGAGGAAGTCGACCTGCTGCGGAAGGCCATCGGCTGGGAACTGCCGATCGAGTCGTGGATCGACGAGCCCCATCCCGCCATGGCCGACTACGCCGCGACCATCGCCCAGGAAATCCGGGCCGGGCGCCCAGTTCTCACCTACGAACCGCAGCTCAATGTAGCCGCGGTGTTCGGCTTCGAGAACGAAGGGCGCATCCTGTTGCTGCGCGACTACATGAGCGACGAACCCCAGTCTCGGATACCCATCGACAAGATCGGCCCGTTCCTCTGTTTCTTGGGCAACCATACCGAGGCACTCCATCCCCACGAGGCCTTTGTACGAGGCATCAATCAGGGAGTAGAGAACTGGCACCGCAGCCACGCCCCGACCAAAGCCGGCCGCTACTGGCTGGGGCGCGCAGCTTTGCTCAAGTGGCGCGAAGACCTCCAGAACAGCGACTCCATGGATACAGAACTGCGCAAGCTCCTGTTCTTCGTGAGTTGGTGGGCCTTCGACTCCCTAGCCGACTCCCGTACCGCCGCCGACCGTTTCCTGCGCCGCAACGCTGAATACTTCCACGGGAGCCAACACAGCCACCTCCTGCAAGCCGCCGAACTCTACAACGAGGAGGCTCGCATGCTGCGCAGCACCCTGGCCGACAAACAGGCCTTCCTAGGGCCCTGGACAGGAAAGGCCTTCGAACACTGGTCCCCGGCCACTCGTCTGCGTGAGATAGGCGTGCTCAACCAAGTACTAGCGCTTGAGACCGAAGCCGTTGGCCAACTCGAAAACATGCTCGATGCCGCCGCAGCGCCCCTAAGTTCAGCGAGCGGCAGTCTCGCCTCCTGAATAGAGAGTCCACGATGGCCGGAAGCAGCCGGATCAACCTCGACACTACCCGGTCCTATCGAACATCGCCCTCCCCTCGCCGGGAGGGCGATTTCTATGCCGACCCACCCGAATCAGCCTCGACCGGATCGACTGCGCGCTGCGAAGCCTAGGTAAACGGAAAGTCCAACGCGTTCGGGAGCAACAATTTGGGCCCGCCTAGACCCGGCCTCCGCTTCGCACTGGAGGCGATCGCTCGCGCAGCGAACGGCCGCCTGTGCGCAAGATTCCCCGCCACTCCTGCACGGCATACGCACGCCACAGGCGGATTGCCGGCCTGGAGAATTCACACGCCCCGCTGCTATTCGCCGCCGCCACGCAGGCGTAGTCTAGGATCGGTGGCGAGCGGGCCGTTCCCTCCTCCCGGCAGCCCATTTTCGGGCACCCAAGTGCTGCGTGGCCACCGGAGGCCTCCGAGTCCAAACCCTCACTCCGCCGGGCGCACCTGCACCTCCACGATCATCTCGCGGGTGCCGCGACCGCGGAAGGTACCACCCACGGGTCGGATATCGCCGTAGTCGCGGCCGCGCGCCAGCTTCACGTAGTTGGTCCCCGGCACGCGGCGGTGGGTGGGGTCGTAGCCGCGCCAACCGAAGCCGGGCAGCAGGATCTCCACCCAGGCGTGGGAGGCCTCCAGGTCTCCGGGCTGTCGGTTGGGATTGAGGAAGTAGCCGCTCACATAGCGGGCGGGGATGCCGGCGCAGCGGCACAGCCCGAGCATGAGGTGCGCGAAATCCTGGCACACCCCCCGGCGCGTCTCGAGGACGTCGGTCACCTGGGAGTTCACCTTGGTGGCATTGGGCGAGTAGGTGAGGATGCTGTGGACGTGTTCACCCAGGAGCACGGCGTCCGACCAGAGATCGTGGATTGTATCCCCGATGAGGTGGCGCACCTCATGGCGCAACGGCACGGCGAGCGGCACGTAGGTGGTGGAGTCGAGGAAATCGAAGGCGCCGGCCCCAAGCACCGGGTCGTCGAGAAGGCCGGGAGGGAAGGCCGTCAGCGGTGGTGGGCGGCGCTCGGGGCGAGTCTCCACCACGGAGACGGCCTCGATGTCGAGCTGCTCATGCGCGGAGGTGACGTCGAAGTAATGGACTCGATTGCCATGGAAGTCCTCGTACATACGGGCGGTAGCCGAGGGCTCAATGCCGAGAGTGAAGCGCACGCAGGACTGAGAGTCGTCGCTGAGCGGGTGGAGGCGTACTTCGTTGAAGCTGTCGGTAATTGGACCGTGGTAACGGAAGCGGGTGAGATGGCGCACTCGGATGCGCTGGCCGGATGTCTGGTTTGTGGCGGCGGGTGGCTCGGCGGCGAGGGGGGGCGTCGAGTCGGTCATGAAGTGGTCTGGTGGTGGTGGGGCTGTTGGAAAGTTGAGCGTAACAAAACTCAAGTGACTGGGGCGGAAGCGGAGCGCTGCCCGGCGTCTGCTGTTGAGCGGGGACGGCCGGGGAGGACGCTCGGTGCGGTCATGCGCCGCTTTGCTGTTGCTGCTCCTCCTGCTGGTGGAGGCGGACTTCGGCGACCTCGTCGATGGGGCGATGGGTCATGAAGGTCTCGAAGATGATGCCGCCCACCTGTTCGAGCACGGGAAGGATCTGGGCGAGGAACTCGTGCAGGCCCTTGTCGAACACCTCGTCGATAGAGGTGTAGTTGAGTTCCGATACCAGGCGGCCGGTGAGTCGCTCGGCTTCGTTGCGGTGCTGGCCGGGAGGTGTGCCGCTGATGCGCCGCAGGTAAAAGTCGATCTGCCCCAGGCAGTGGCGCAGGGAGCGGGGGAAGGTTTCGGAGAAGAGGAGGAACTCGGCGACCTTCCAGGGCAGGATCTCGGAAACGTAGAACCTGCGGTACGCCTCCAGGGCGCTGGCGCAGCGCAGCACAGCTCGCCACTGAGCGGTATCCACCGCGCCGCCTACGTCGGCAGTGCTGGGCAGCAGGATATGGTACTTGAGGTCGAGCAGGCTGATGGTCTTGTCGGCGCGCTCGATGAAGCGGCCCAGTTGGATGAAGTCGTAACCCTCGTCGCGGGGGAAGGTGGCGTCGGTGAGGCCCAGGAAGAGGTGGGAGGCGTTTTTGATGCGCGCGTAGAAGTCGGAGGAGCTGTTTTGCCAGACCGTGTGGGAACTCGGGCTGGTGAGGAAAAGGTGGAGCTCATTGACGGTCTCCCACATCTCCAGCGAGATGCGGTCGCGGATCATGCGGGCGTTTTCTCGGGCTGCGAGCAGGCAGGAGAGTATCGAGTTGGGGTTGGTCGTGTCGAAAGTCATGAACTCGGTCACGCTGACCGAGTCCGCTTTCTGGAAATGCTGGAAGAAGAGCTCCGAGTCGCCGGTGGAATGCAGCAGCGAGACCCAGTGCTCGGCGAGGGTGGCGTCGTTGAGTTTCTCGAAGTCGAGGAGGAGCTGCAGGTTTACGTCGAGCAGGCGGGCGGTGTTCTCGGCGCGCTCGAAGTAGCGGCCCAGCCAGTAGAGGGAGTTGGCTACGCGCGATAGCATGGGCTGTTTGCGGCGCGGCGGGGCGGCGAGGGAGGCGGCTTTCATGAATTGCGGAATGTGAATTGCTGAGTGCGGATTGGCCGCAGCGGTGGGCTACGTGGCTTCGCGAAGGCGGCGGCGGAGCGGGCTGATCGGTGCCTCGGTGGTGGGGCGGCCTTTGCGCCCGCCATACGGAGGCGAGCTGTAACGTGGAGTGGAAGACGGAGCGTGTGTTTGGGCGGCGAGGTGTAGCGGGCGTAGATTCCGCTCCACCATCGGAGTTCTGAGACGTGTGGTCTGGGGCGGCTGGCGCTGGCAGAAATCGGCAATGTTGCTATTCGTCGCCGTGGAGCACCCACGTGTCCTTTGATCCTCCGCCTTGGGAGGAGTTGACCACGAGGGAGCCCTTGCGCAGGGCCACCCGGGTGAGCCCGCCCGGCGTAACCGTGATCTTGTCACCGCAGAGGATGTAGGGCCGCAGGTCGATGTGGCGGCCCTCGAAGCCCTCGCCGCACCAGGTGGGGTGGCGGGAGAGCGCGATGGGCGGCTGGGCGATGAAGTTGCGGGGGTTCTCGATGATCATCGCCCGGAACTGCTCGATCTCGGCCTTGGCGGCCCATGGTCCCATGAGCATGCCGTATCCGCCGGCCTCGTTGGCGCTCTTCACGACGAGCTTGGATAGGTTTTCGAGGATGTAGGTGCGGTCCTTCTCCTCGGAGGCGAGGTAGGTGTCGACGTTGGGCAGGATGGGTTCCTCCCCGAGGTAGAACTTGATGATACGCGGGACGAAATAGTACATCACCTTGTCGTCGGCGATGCCGGTGCCGATGGTGTTGGCGAGGCTTACGTTGCCCGCCCGATACGCTTGTACCAGCCCGGGCACTCCGAGCAGGGAGTCGGAGCGGAAGACCGTGGGGTCGAGGAAGTCGTCGTCGATGCGCCGGTAGATCACGTCCACCGGCACAAGACCGGCCACGGTGCGCATGAATACCCGGGCATCCTTCACCACCAGGTCGCGCCCCTCCACGATGGGCACGCCCATGGAGCGGGCGAGGAAGGTGTGCTCGAAATACGCGCTGTTGTGCACTCCGGGGGTGAGCAGCACCACCGTGGGCGAGTCGGAGCGCGCTCCCGCCGGGCAGGTGTACTGGAGGGATTTGAGCAGCTCCTGAGCGTAATTCTCCACCGGACGCACCTTCGCGGATTGGTAGAGGCTGGGGAAGGCGCGCTTCATGGCGGCGCGGTTCTCCAGCATATAGCTGGCCCCGGAGGGGCAGCGCAGGTTGTCCTCGAGCACAAGGTAGCGGCCGTCGTGGTCGCGGATCAGGTCGGTGCCGCAGATGTGGATATAGACATCCTTGGGCACGTTGAAATTCATGAACTCGCGCCGGAAGTGCTTTGCGCTGAGCACATAGTGGGCGGGGATCACCCGCTCCTTGAGGATGCGTTGCTCGTGGTAGATATCGTGCAGGAAGAGGTTGAGCGCGGTGAGGCGTTGGATCAGCCCGGCCTCCAGCACCGCCCACTCCTTGGCCGGTATCACCCGCGGCATCAGGTCGAAGGGGAAGATGCGCTCGGTGCCTTGGTTGTCGTTGTAAACTGTGAACGTCACTCCGCCGCGCATGAACGCGACGTCTACGGCTGTCTGCTTTTTGAAATAGTCCTCGCGTGCGAGTCGTCCGAGGTGTTCGCCAACTTTACTGTAGGCGGGGCGCACGGCTCCGTCGCGGGCGAACATCTCGTCGAAATAGCTGCCGGTGTCGTAGGGCTCCAACAACGAACTGGGGGCAACGGTCGGGGAGAGGGCGGTCATGATGGGTTCAAAAGCAGGCCGTGGGCCAAGTTCGGCCGATGTGTGAAATTCTCTCATGTTGTCGCGAAGTGGGCCGGGGCTTGGCATGCCCCCTGCACCCGCCTACCTGCGTCTCCCTTCGCGCCTCCACCTTTTGCCCACCGGAATCCTCCGGGAGGCAGGGCTCCAGTGCGGCGGGTTTCGCCCGGTTCGCCCCTCCATGGCCATACACGTCGCGCTCCACCACCGCACCACCTATAGCTACGACCGCCCGGTGACCCTCGGGCCGCAGGTCGTGCGCCTGCGGCCGGCGCCGCATGCTCGTACCCGGATTTTGGGCTACTCGCTGCGGGTCGCGCCCGAGAAACACTTTCTCAACTGGCAGCAGGATCCGCAGGCCAACTTCCTCGCCCGGTTCACCTTTCCGGAGCCCACCCGGGAGCTCACCGTGGAGGTGGACCTCGTGGCGGAGATGGCGGTATTCAATCCTTTCGACTTCTTTCTAGAACCCGCCGCCGAGACCTTTCCCTTCGCCTACGATCCTGCGTTGGCCAACGACCTGGCTCCCTTCCGGCTGTGCGCGGCAGCCACCCCGCGCTTTGCGGCCTATCTGGCCGGTACTCCCCTCACCGGGCAGCGCACCATCGACTTTCTCGTGGGCCTCAATCAGCGCCTCTGGCGGGATATCCGCTATCTGATTCGCCTTGAGCCCGGAGTGCAGTCTCCCGAGGAGACGGTCACCAAGCGCTCCGGCTCGTGCCGCGACTCGGCCTGGCTGCTCGTGCAGCTCTTCCGCCACCTCGGCCTGGCCGCCCGCTTTGTCTCAGGTTATTTGATCCAACTTGTGGCCGACCAGAAGTCGCTCGACGGCCCCTCGGGCACCGACAAGGACTTCACCGATCTCCACGCCTGGTGCGAGGTGTATCTGCCCGGTGCCGGCTGGGTGGGCCTCGATCCCACCTCCGGCCTGCTCGCCGGCGAGGGGCATATCCCGCTGGCCGCTACTCCCGATCCGCAGTCGGCCGCGCCTATCGACGGCGCGCTGAGCGAGTGCAAGGTGAAGTTCGATGTGGAGATGAAGGTCACGCGCCTGCTCGAGACACCGCGCGTCACCAAGCCCTACACCGATGCCCAGTGGTCGGCCATCGACGCACTGGGTCGCCGCATCGACACGGATCTCAAGAAACACGACGTGCGCCTCACCATGGGCGGTGAGCCCACCTTCGTCTCGATCGACGACTACGACGGTGCGGAGTGGAACAGCACAGCTCTCGGCGCCACCAAGCGCGTGCGAGCCGACGAGCTTCTGCGCCGCCTGCAGCACCGTTTCGCCCCGGGGGCGTTCCTCCATCACGGCCAGGGCAAATGGTATCCAGGAGAGCCGTTGCCGCGGTGGGCCTTCGCCGCGTATTGGCGCCCGGATGGCGAGCCCGTCTGGGACGATCCCCACCTGCTCGCCGACGAAACCACCCGTTCTGAAAACAGTGCCGCCCTCGCCGAGTGCTTCATCCGCGCGCTGGCCGCCCGCCTCGGGCTGGCCGAGCGCTGGATCATGCCGGCCTACGAGGACGTGTTTTACCACCTCTGGAGGGAGCGCAATCTCCCCTCCAACGTAGACCCGCACCGCTCCGAGCTGCGCGACCCGCAGGAGCGGGCGCGACTCGCGCGAGTCTTCGAAGCCGGGCTCGGCACCGTGGCCGGCCACGTGCTGCCGCTGCGGCGCAAGCCGGCCGGCGGCGGCGGGTGGGTGAGCAGCCCGTGGTTTTTGCGCGGTGGTCGGTTGTATCTCATCCCCGGCGACTCCCCGGTGGGGCTGCGCCTGCCTCTGGACTCCCAACCGTGGGCCACGCCCCAGGACATGCCGGCGGTCATCGAGGCCGACCCGCTCGCCGAGCGCGCGGCGCTGCCGCCGCGCCGCCAGTTTGTGCGCGCCGTGGCCGCAGGGCCCGGTGTGCCCCCGGCGCCATCCGCCGCGGAGCTAGCGGCCATCGCCGCAGCGGAGCGTGCGCCGCTCCCGGGTGAATCCGCTGCGTGGATCGTGCGCACCGCCCTCTGCGTGGAGCCTCGCGAGGGCCGAGTGCACGTGTTTCTCCCTCCCGTGGATGCGCTGGAGGACTACCTTGAGATCGTCACCGCCGTGGAGGCCACGGCCGCCGCGCTGGGAACTCCCGTGGTGCTGGAGGGGTATCCGCCGCCTTCGGACCCCCGGCTCTGTGTGGTGAAGGTCACCCCAGACCCCGGTGTGATCGAGGTCAATATCCACCCCTCGGCCACCTGGGCGGAGCTGGTGGACCGCACCTGCGGAGTCTACGAGGACGCACGGCAGGCCCGGCTGGGCGCCGAGAAGTTCATGATCGACGGCCGCCACACCGGTACCGGCGGGGGCAACCACATCGTGCTGGGCGGGCCCACACCGGCCGACAGCCCCTTCCTGCGCCGGCCCGATCTGTTGCGCAGCCTGGTAACCTACTGGCAGCACCACCCCTCGCTCTCGTATCTGTTCAGCGGACTTTTCATCGGGCCCACCAGCCAGAGCCCGCGCATCGACGAGGCCCGCCTCGACTCACTGCGCGAGTTGGAGATCGCCTTCGCCCAGATCCCGCCCAAGGGCGCCTGCCCTCCATGGCTGGTGGACCGTGTGCTGCGTCACCTGCTCGTGGATTCGACGGGCAACACCCATCGGGCGGAGTTCTGCATCGACAAGCTCTACGCTCCGGAGAGCGCCTCGGGCCGCCTCGGGCTGCTGGAGCTGCGCGCCTTCGAGATGCCCCCGCACGAGCGCATGAGCCTGGTGCAGCAGCTTCTGCTGCGGGCGCTGGTGGCGCGGTTCTGGCGCGAGCCCTACGCGCGGCCCCTGGTGCGCTGGGGCACCCAGTTGCACGACAAGTGGATGCTGCCCCACTTCATCGGCCGCGACATCGAGGACATCTGCGCCGACCTCTCGGGCCACGGCTACGAGATGCCGGCGGCGTGGTTCGCTCCGCATCGGGAGTTCCGTTTCCCGCTGGTGGGCGATTTCACAGTACGCGATGTGCACCTTGAGCTCCGGCAGGCCCTGGAACCCTGGCACGTGCTGGGCGAGGAGTCGGGGCCCGGCGGGGCTGTCCGCTTTGTGGATTCGTCGGTGGAGCGCGTGCAGGTGAAGGTGAGCGGACTCACCGACGGGCGTCATGTAGTCGCCTGCAACGGCCACGCTGTTCCGCTCCAGCCCACCGGTACGCACGGCGAGTTCATCGCCGGAGTGCGCTACCGCGCCTGGCAACCGGCCTCCTGCCTGCATCCCACGATCGGGGTGCACGCACCGCTGGTGCTGGACATTGTCGATACCTGGAACAACCGGGCCATCGGCGGCTGCACCTACCACGTGGCGCATCCGGGCGGACGCAACTACAACACCTTCCCGGTGAACGCCTACGAGGCGGAGAGCCGCCGCCTGGCGCGCTTCTTCCGCCACGGCCACAGCCCTGGCGACCTGGTGGCGGCCGCAGCCCTGGTCGACCCCGAGTTTCCCTGCACCCTCGATCTGCGCAAGGGATGACCCCGCACAGCCAATACTCCGGGGCTTGCCGACCCGGCGGCTTCTGTGCGGGCCAATTGCAGCATTGCCCGCGCCGGATGTCTGCTTCAACCCCAGACCGCGCCCACGATGCCACCTGAAACCCAAGCCGCCGCCTCTGCCACGAATCCCTCCTCCCTTGCAGCTGCGCGAGGGCGGCTGCTCGCCTGTTACCGCCCCCCGTTGGGCGCCTACGACGAGCTTCTTGGCCCGGGCGGAACGGTGCGGCCCCACTGGGAGTCGCTGGTGGGCGACTTTGCCGGGCACAGCGTAGCCGAGCTTCAGCGACGCTGGGAGACCGGCCGGCGCTTCATCCGAGACCAAGGAATCACCTACAATATCTACGGCGAGCCCGACGGGCTCGACCGCCCCTGGCACCTGGATCCGGTGCCCTTCGTATTCGCCGCCGAGGAATGGCAGGCGCTCGAGCCGGCCCTGATCCAGCGCGCCACCCTGCTCGACCGGGTGATCGGCGACTGCCACGGGGAGCAGGGCCTGATCCGCTCCGGGCACCTGCCACCGGCGCTGGTCTTCGCCCAGCCCGATTTCCTCAGGCCGCTCCACAACGTGAAGCCGGCCGGGCGTCACCACCTGCAGTTCTACGCCGCCGATCTCTCGCGCTCGCCCGACGGGCGCTGGTGGGTGGTGGCCGACCGTACCCAAATTCCCACCGGTTCGGGCTATGCGCTGGCCAACCGCCTGATCTCCTCGCGCATGCTGCCCGAGGCCTTCCGCGACCTACACGTGCGGCGGCTGGCCGGCTTCTATCGCGACACCCAGGCGGCGCTCGCCGCACTGTCGCCGCGCACTGGAGGAGAGGCGCGCGTGGTCATGCTCACGCCGGGGCCGTACAACGAGACCTACTTCGAGCAGGCCTACCTCGCCCGCTACCTCGGATACACCCTGGTCGAGGGCCAGGACCTCACCGTGCGCGACGACCGGGTGTTCCTCAAGACCCTCAGCGGGCTGGAACCCGTCGACGTGATCCTGCGCCGCGTGGACGACGACTTCTGCGACCCGCTGGAGCTGCGCAACGACTCGATGCTGGGGGTGCCCGGCCTGGTGGAGGCGGTGCGCAGCGGGCATGTGGCGGTGGCCAACGCGCTGGGCAGCGGCCTGCTGCAGAGCCCGGCCTTCATGGCTTTCCTGCCCGGGCTGTGCCGCCATGTGCTCGGCGAGGAGCTCAGGCTGCCGTCGGTCGCCACGTGGTGGTGCGGGCAGGACTCGGCTGAGGGCTACGTTGAGGAACATTTCGAAAACCTCGTCCTAAAGCCCGCCTTCCGCGCCGCGCCCGGGCCGGCCCCGCACGATCGGGAGGGCTGGTTGCGGCAGATCCGCTGGCAACCCCACGCCTATGTGGCCCAGGAGAAGGTGCCGCTCTCGTTCGCCCCCTGCTGGGAGGGCGGCGGCTTTGTGGCCAGCCCGGTGAGCGTGCGCGTGTATCTGGTGGCCTGTGGCGATTCCTACCGGGTGATGCCCGGCGGTCTGGCCCGCATCGCCCCGGGGCCGGGCGGGCGCTTCGTGTCGCTGCAACATGGTGGCGCCAGCAAGGATGTGTGGGTACGCGCCGCCGCACCGGTGGAGGATGTAACCCTGCTCGGGCAGGGTTTGCAGCCGGTGGAGCTGCGCCGGGTGGGCAACAACCTGCCCAGCCGCCTGGCCGACAACTTCTTCTGGCTGGGGCGCTACGCCGAGCGGGCCGACTCCACCGCCCGGCTGCTGCGCAGCGCCCTTATCCGCTTCAATCCCGAGAGCACGGGCAGCGCCTGGCCGGTGCTGGCGCCCTTGTTACGCACGCTGGAGGAGCACGGCCAGCTCGCCGCCGAGACGAGCGTGGAGCTGCGCCACCAGCCCGAGGCGCTGGAGGCCGAGCTGCTGGCCGCGATCTTCGATCAGGCGAGGCCGGGCAGCCTGCGCAACACCGCCGACCAGCTGCGCCGGCTCGCCATCCTGGTGCGCGACCGCACCTCCAACGATCTGTGGCGAGTGCTCACCCAGCTCGACGACCGCCTCACCCCGCCGGCCGGCGCTGCGTCGCTGCTTGCTGGCGACGCCGTGGCGGTGCTCAACCAGACCCTTGTCGATATCGCCTCCTTCCACGGGTTGACCAACGACAACATGACCCGAGCCCAGGGCTGGCGCTTCCTCGACATGGGCCGGCGCATCGAGCGAACCATCCAGGGATGCACCTTCCTCGACAGCGTGCTCTCCGCCCCTGAGGGCGAGAACCTCGGGCTGCTGGAGGCGGTATTGGAAGTTTGCGACTGCTCGATCACCTACCGCTCCCGCTACAACGTGCTTCCCCAGCTTGCCGCCGTGTGCGACCTAGTGCTGCTCGACGACACCAATCCGCGCTCGCTGCTCTTCCAGCTCAGCCAGCTGGTGAAGCATTTCGACCGGCTCCCGCGCGAGCGCCTCACCGCCCTGCCCAGCCCGGGGCAGCGCATCCTCATCGACTGTGTAGCCAGATTGCGCTTGGCCGATCCGCGTCAGCTCGGGAGCACCGGCGGCACGGCGAGCGGCTCCGAGATCGCGAAGGTGATACGGCATATCGGCGCTGCGATGCCGCGCCTCTCGGAGGCCATCGCCGTGAGCTACTTCGCCCATTCCACGATCTCGCGCGCAGGGGCCGAGCCGGATCCGGCCAAGGAGGCCGTGGAGTGAGTACCTCGCTCCACTTTCTGGTGCCGCGCACCGGCGCCGAGGCCGGCGCTACGCCTGCTCGACCGCTAGCCGGAACGCGCCCGGCCAAGGGGAAGCGGGCCGCATCCGTCTACTCGTTACTCGCTACCCCCTTTTCGCCACTCATACCGTGAACTACCGCATCACCCATCGCACGACCTACGAATACGACGAGCCCGTGGCGGTGTCGCATCACGCCGCGCGCATCGAGCCGAGGGTTACGGCGGTGCAGTCGCGCTCGGGCTGGCGGATAGCGATCTCGCCGGCGCCGGCGGTGCAGGTGCAGCGGCCGGACTTCTTCGGCAACCGGGTGTGCTTCTTCGCCATTCAGGAGCTGCACGCCAAGCTGGAGGTTACGGCGACCAGTATTGTGAGCGTGGAGGTGCAGCGGCCGCCCGTACCGGGGCTTTCCCTGCCCTGGGAGCAGGCGGCGCGGCGCTATCGCGACCCGGTGGACCCGGAGGCGACCAAACCCTTCCAGTTCGTGTTCGGCTCGCCGCTGGTGCAGCCGAGGCCCGAGTTTGCCGAATACGCGCGGAAGAGCTTTCCGGAGGGGCGGCCCCTGCTGGAGGGCGTGCACGATCTCAACCGGCGCATCCACGCCGACTTTGTCTACGACCCGGTGGCCACCACGGTGGCCACTCCGCTGGCCGAGGTGTGGGAGAAGCGGCGCGGGGTGTGCCAGGACTTTGCGCACTTCGCCATCGCCTGCCTGCGCTCGCTGGGCCTGCCGGCGAGCTATGTGAGCGGATACCTGCGCACCCGGCCGCCCGAGGGGAAGCCGCGGCTTGTAGGGGCGGACGCCACCCACGCCTGGTTTTCGGTGTTTTGCGAAGACCACGGCTGGGTGGACTTCGACCCCACCAACAACTGCCAGCCCCGCGACGAACACATCACGGTGGCCTACGGTCGCGACTTCAGCGATGTGAGCCCGGTGATGGGCATACTCACCGGCGGGGGCAGCCACGAGGTGAAGGTGGCCGTGGACGTAGAGCCGCTGTAGGGCGCAGCTCGGAGCCTTGCCCGTTTCGCTGGATCGGCAGAGCCGGCCCTTCGCGGCCCCTGGTCATGCGGTGGGCCCGAGCGAGGCCGGCAGCGCCTTGCGCCGGGAGGATCGCACCAAGATGCTCTTGTGACTCCATTGCAGCATGACGCCAACGCTGCCCCTGCCATCGCATTGCCACAATTGCTCGGGGCCAACAACGCTCGCGACGCCTACTCCCGCACCCCCACCCGCTCGAAGGGGAAATCCCGCCAAGCCGGCGCCTTCGCCGCGCGCCACGCCGGATCCAGGCGCAGGTCCCCCGCGGCCTCGTCGACAAACGGCGGAGTGTCCACGCTCTGGTTGCCGGTGGAGTCGGCGTAATAGGTGGCCACCACATCGATGCCGGCCGGATAGGAATATCCGGTTACGTACTTGGCGTTGCCAAAGAACAGATTGCCTGCGAGCTCGCACCCCTGTGGATAGAGCCACTTCGCATCCGCGGCGATGAGCGCCTCCCACGAATTGGGGATGGCAGCACACTCTGGATAGCGCGAGAGCCACGGTTCCTGCTGGTAGCCCAGGGCAATGAGCGCCTGCTGGCGCCGCTTGAGGCCGGCAGTGTCCCCTGCGGCCAGTTGCTGTCGCGCGCGGTCCGACGCCCAGATGACGGCGCCGCAGCGGGCGACAAGATTGCGGCGCATTCGGTTGTCGCGCCCGCCATTTACACGGAAGCCATCCCCCGCCGCCGCGTAGATCAGGTTGTCCTCCACGGTGATGCCGGAAACGGTCTCGTCGAGATACACCCCGTGGAGATCGGTGTGGCCGAGTTCGCTGCGGACAGCATGGATGAAATTGCCTCGGATCACGTTGCCGCGGGCGCCCCAGTCCTCGCAGGCGTAGATCGCCCCGCAATCCCCGCTGCGCAGGCCCACATCGTGGATGTCGTTGAACTCGATACAATGCTCGCTGCCCCGCAGGAAAATCCCCACGCCCGGGATGTCGTGTAGAATGTTATTGCGGACAAGGTGACCGCACCCGTCCAGGTCCACGGCCGCCGGGCAACTCGCCTGCAAGCGGCCCACACTGCGGATCTCGCAGTCCTCGACGCGGTTGCCGCTGCCAGTAAGCGTTTGGCGATCACCGCCGGTGAGGACCACCCCGGAGAACCCGGTGTCGGCCACCCTGCAGCGGCTCACCACCACCCCCTCGCCCTGCAGCGAAGCACCACTTTGCCCGCAGTTGCGCAGCACCAGATTGCGCAGCGCCACCCCGGTGGCGGCCCACGCAGTGACCAGATCAGAGCGGGTGGCCTCCAGCACGAGATCGCAAAGGGACAGGTACCTGGCCCCATTTAGAAGGAAGAGAGTCGGAGCCGTGGATACCACAACCTCGGAACCGGACTGGAAGCCTTCCGGGGGCCAGAGGTAGAGCAGCCCGGTGGAGCGGTCCAGATACCACTCGCCCGGTTGCGTGATCTCCTCGAGCAGGTTGAAGGCATACCAGGGGCGCTGGGGGCCCAAGCCCCAGCGTGGAGGGGGCTGCCGCAGGTTGAGGGTATGCGTGGCGGGATCGACACCGGCCAGCGGCAGGGAGTATTGAGCAAATGAAGCTCCCCAAAAACCCTCCACCCATGCATCCGTGGCTTGGAGCCACCGGGCGGGCCGCTCGCCAGCGTAGACAAAGGAGGCGGGCGTGGGAGCGGCGGCCGTATAGGCGTAGCCGCGGTTGAGGCGCAGCGGAGCGAGGGCCGAGGCGGTGCCCGTGCCGCCAGAGGAGGCGGGCGACTCGAAATCGCCCGGCACCTGCTGCCAGCACCACCACTTGGGCTCCGGCGTGAAGTCCCAACCGGTGGCGGCCATTGTGGTGATCATCCAAAGCGTGGTCGGCCCGTCCGCCCCGGCGTAGGAGTAGCGCCGCAGGTAGTACTGCAACCCGCCCACCAACCCGTCGCGCTTGAAGGCGGAAACCCCGTCGTAGGTGGCGTACTTGGTGTACGAACCGGCCACCGCAGGCGAGGTGACCCCATACACCGTGAACGTGTCGCCATTGATGTCCTGGGCTGGCATATAGTGCTCCGTCGAGTCCGGCCAGCGGGCCACCTCCATCGGGCGGGTGTCGATGAAGAGCTCCAGCGGCGCCTTCGCGTTGAGCGCCCAGCCCCGCACCGCCCGTGTCCCATAGTCAGTTACTCCCTGCGCCGGCAACGAAAGCTCCACCACCCTGCCGCGAGCTGCGGTGTCCAGGCGGCTCCAGATCGGCGAGCTGCTGGTCACCGCGGTGAAAGCCGTGGCCGGCAACCTCCGGCCGCCGATCAAGCGCACCTCCTCGCCCGGCCAAGCGCGCCAGTCTACGCTCTGCGCAGCGCTGGCGCCGGAGTCGCCGGCGCCCAAGGTGAGCGGCGCACTGCGTTCGTAGACTCCAGCCCGCAACCACACCGCGATGCCGCCCGCCGGCAGGCCGGAGGAGATACGGGTGCGCGCGGCCTCCTTGGCCTTGTCGAGCGTGAGAAACGGGGCGGCTTTGGTGCCGGCGTTGGTGTCGCTGCCGGCGGGGCTCACGAAAAACTCCGCCCCGTACAGGCGGGGCGAGGGGAAATTGGCGTCGGCCGTAGTTGGATCGGTGCCCAACTCGATCTCCTCGGCATCGGTGGCCCCGTCGCCATCGGTATCGAGATCGGCTACGGCCACCCGCCAGCACCGCCGCGACTCGGTGCCCGCCCCAGCGGCACGCACGGTAGCGCCGAGCTCCTCTCCCCGGCCCAAATACGCACCAGGCAGGTCTGTCCATGTGCGCAGATCCACACTGGTCTGGATGGTGTAGCGTTTCCCGCGCACACCGCGCCAACGCAGCACCATGTTGCCGGTGGCATCGACCAAGGGAGCGGCGGCAAAACGGCTCGCCGCGTTGCACGGATCGGTGCCCGCCCGCGCCTCTTGGGCATTCGAAACTCCGTCACCATCCTCGTCGGCATCCGCGCCTGCCCCAGGCCGGTAAAGCGCCGCCCATACATCGGACAGCCCATCGGCATTGCGGTCGATCAGAGCAGAGAGCGGAGGCAGGCCGAGGGCGAGCACAAGCCCTGCACCCAAGAGGATACGCGTGGGGTTCATGGGGCGATGGCGTAGTGGGGATATCCCACAGCTCTATCGGCCATCGATCGACCGGGATCCACCCTTGCCTCCGAATTTGAGAAATAATTCACGCCACCTCCGCAGCCGCCAACCAACCGCCCCCCATCCGCAGGGCAGGCGCGCTCGCCTCCACGGCCGACCGAAGCGCCCCCGGCGGAGCGGCCCCGCCACTCGGGATTGTGTTCCCCGGCGGCCCCGCCATACGCAGCCGCCTTGGCGGCGCCACCCCAGCGCAGCCGCGATAGAACTAAGCCGCCATGATGGCCGACATTTTTCGCAAAAGGTGCCGATAAATGGGGCTCCATGCCTGCGGTCACCAGCACCCTTCTCGGAAGCGAGCGGCCGCTTGGCGCGGCTCGCGGCGGGGCCTGCGCCACTGGGCCGACCGGGAAGAGTTGCCAGCGCCACCCCCGACTTGCTGCGCACGCGAGAAGACCGCGCCGGCTTGGTCGTAACCATTCTCCACCCACCGCCAAACGCATTTTGCCACAACCAACAAGATACAGCCGCGGCATCCCCAAAGCTGATCGGGAGTGCTTGCGCGCGTTCCGACCCGAAGATCGCGCCAAGGCACGATCCCGCTACCGCGAAAACACAAAGCGCAATTTTGGAGGCCTAGCCACGCAGCCGCCATTGTCGCCGCTTGGGAGAGTACCGGGTTGAACAGCGCGTGAAAGCCCCCGACTATCCGCCTCCTCACTCGATGCCCTCAGACAACCCACGCTTGCGAAACTGGGCCCATATCGGGCGCAAGCTGCTGGTGTGCCTGCTCGTAGCCGGAGGGCTGGCGACCGGACGGGCCGACACTGCGTACATCCCCGCAGCTCCCGCCGGCCAGATCGAGGTGGGCGTGCCTGCATTTGCTGTACACAGCCCCGAGTCGATGGGCTTGAGCACCGCCCCGCTCGATCTGCATTTCCTGCCCGATGGTCGCCTGGCGGTGATTACGCAACGGGAGATCGCCGTGGGCGACGGCACACGCTGGGAAACCTTCCGCCGAAGCGCGGACGACCAACTGCGCATGGGTGAAAAGGTCGCCGTGGGGGCCGACGGACACCTCTACGCCAGCGTAGGCGACAGTTTTTCCCGCATCGATTTCACGGGCGACGCCCGCTGGGAGCATTCGCCGGTGGCCGCATTGCCGACCGCCGAGCCGCAGGCCGCCGGCGCCCCGGAGCGCATGGGGGAATGCGCCGGCAACTGGTATTGGTATGGAGGAAGCGGATCCCTGCTGCAATGGAAGCCCGGCGACACCCCGCGCACCATCCGCCACGCCGCCGGCAGCCATCAGGTGTTCGCTCTGGGCGCCGACGTCTTTGTATCCGACTTCGCCTCCGGACACATCTACCGAATCGACCCGGCCAGAGGGGAGACTGTGGACGTGTCCCCGCCCGGCACGAAGGCGACCACCGGCATCGTAAGTACTGCGGAGTTCGAGCGGGGGCTGTTGTTGGTGAGCACCACCAGGCACGGCTTGCAACTGTTCAACGGGACTTCGCTGATACCGTTTTCCGCCACCTGCGAGATCGATCCAAGCCTGTACGTGAACGATCTCTGCGCCTTGGGTGAGGGGCGCTTTGCGGCGGCGGTGGATGGGGTGGGCATTGTCATTTTCGACCGCACCGGCCGCATCGTGCAAACGCTCGACCGCACGCTCGATCACCGCCTGGCCCGCCCGCAAAAGCTGCTGCGCGGCAGCGATGGGATGCTCTGGGCTCTGCTTAGCGACGGGGTGGTCCGGATGCAGTTGTCGACCTCGACCACGGATCTCTCGCTGATGGTGCCATCGAGCCTCTCCTACGCCTTCGTGAGGCGGTTTCGCGGCGAGCTATGGATCGAGAGCGATGGCAAGGCTCTGCGCGGCATCTACAGCCCGCAGGGGCGCCTGTTGCACTTTGAGAATGTGCCGCCGCCCCGCCGCGGCTTCACCAATGTAGGAGTGATGGAGGACCGGCTTTTCGCCTCCTATTCCCAATTCATCTACGAATATACCGCCGGGGAATGGCGCGTGGTGATGACCGGCATCTCCAATGCCCGCATCGGCAACTCGCCCCGTACGCCACGCGGCTGGCTCTATGTGGCCGACGGCGAGGTGGGCTGGCTGCAACCCACGGCCGAAGGGCTGCGCGCCGACCGCAGGGTCACCCCGGGCCTAGGAACCATCTACAACACCGCCGTAGACGGCGCCGGGGCACTCTGGCTGGAGCGGGGCACCGGGCTGGCCACCAGGGTCGAGTTCGCCCCCGATGGCTCGCCGCAAGTGCAGGCCTTCGGCCTGGCGGACGGCCTCCCCAACGAATGGATACAGATCTTTATCATCGACGGCCTCGCCCGCATCGCCTCTGCGAAGGGTATCCTGCGGCTGGACCCGGCGAGCGGGCGTTTTGTCCAGGACGAGGAATTTCTCCGGCGCTACCCAGAACTGGTCGGCTGCAGCAGTAGGCCGATGAGGGACCCGCTGGGCCGCATCTGGTATGTGGTGGGCGGCTCGCTCTGCGTGCTCGACACGCAGAAAGCTCCACCGGAGCGCATGCGGGTGGTGATGCCGGGCATCGCCCCCAACGCGATCGCATCGGATGCCGATGGCGTGATCTGGGTGGCGCAGCGCCGCAACCTGCTGCGCTACGACCCGCAAATCCCCGAGCCGCCTGCGCGCCGGCCACGAGCTCTCATCACCTCGGTGCATCTGCACGCGACCAACCGCTATATCTCCGGGCCCGGAGCCGCGCTGCCCGCGCTCCCCTACGAGGAGAACTCCCTCACCGTGCGCTTTGTCGCGCCCGACGACTCCTTCATAGCCCCGATCACCTTCGAGGTGCTGCTGGAAGTAGACGGCGAGAACCAGCGGCACTGGGTATCGACGGACAATGTGGGCTCGGCCTCATTCCACGGACTCAAGGAGGGGCACTATATCCTGAGAGTTCGCGCCTTGTCGGGCACCGTAGTAGGCGAGGAAACGCGGCTCACGTTCACCGTGCGCCCCCCCTGGTACCGCTCGCCACTGGCGCGAGTGCTCTTCGTGGCGGGAGGCTTGGGACTCGTGCTGTTCGTTTCCTGGCTGATGTCGTATTTAGAACGCCGGGAAAAGCGCCGCCTGTCCCGACTGGTGGAGGAGCGCACCCGCGAACTCGCCCGCCAGGTAGAGGAAACCAACGCACGCACCGTAGCACTGCAGGAAAGCGAGGAGCGCTTCGCCAAGGCGTTCAACGACTCGCCCGTGCCGATGGCGATCCAGGACCTGGAAACCGAGCGCTACATCGATGCCAACAACCGCTGCCTGCTCCTGATGGGCTACAGCCGTGAAGAGGTCGGGGGGCGCACCCCGGCGGAACTTCACTGGCCCGAGGAGGAGCCCGCCGGGGGCCACCACTGCCTGACCGTAGAGAACAGCGTATCGGACAAGGCCGTGCGGTTGCGCCGTAAGGACGGATCGCTCATCGACTGCCTCTACACCGCCCACGCCGTGCAGATCGGCGGCCGGCCCTGCCTGCTCTCGGTGACCCTCGACGTCACCGAGCGGCGCCGCTCCGAAGTCCGCATCCGGCGGCTCAACCGCACTCTGGCGGTGCTCAGCGACATCAACCAGTCCATCGTGCGCGAACGCGATCTGCCCAGGCTCTACCTGGACGCCTGCCGGATCACCGTGGCCAAGGGCGGCTTCCGCCTGGCGTGGATCGGGATGCTCGATGCGGCGGGCGCTCGCGTCCAACCCGTGGCGCACGCCAGCGAGGACGACCGCGGTGTTGGAGGGATGGAACTCAATCTGGCCGCCCCCGCGCAGGGCACCGGCCTGCCCGCCACCGTCCTGCTCAAGGGCGAGCGCATCGTGTGCAATGACATCGAACACGACCCGAGTGCGCTGCCGTGGCGCGCCGAGGCACTGAGCCTGGGCTACCGCGCGTATGCGGTGTTTCCCTTCCGCAGCGCCGGTCACACCATCGGCGCAATCACCATCTATTCCGGCGAGACCGGCTGCTTCGACAACGAGGAACTGCTCCTGCTCGATGAACTGGCGATGGATATCTCCTTCGCCATCGAGTACGCCCAGACCGCCACCGAGCGCCAGGAGGCGCAGGACAAGGTGCGCCACCTCGCCACCTTCCCGGAGCTCAACCCCAACCCTGTAATCGAATTCTCAGCCGACGGTGCGCTGGCCTATGCCAATCCGGCCGCCGAGCGCATGGCGGCCAACGCGGGGTCCGCGGACCTTGCGTCACTATTGCCCGGAAACACTCGCGAGATAGTTGAGCAGTGCCTGGCCGTTGGCCAGCCGAGCCTGCGACTGGAAACCAAGAACGGCACCCGCACCATCTCCTGGTCCTTCTACCCCATCGCCGGCCAGCAGACGGTGCACTGCTACGCCGGCGACATCACCCAGCGTCTCCAGCTTGAGGAGCGCCTGCGGCAGGCGGAAAAAATGGATGCGATCGGCCGGTTGGCCGGCGGCGTGGCCCACGATTTCAACAATCTTCTCACCGTGATCATGGGCCAGTGCGCCCTCCTGCTGGACTCCCCCGCCGGCACCGACCCGGAGACGGCGGAAGCGGCCAACGACATCCAGACGGCGGCTACCCGAGCCGCCAATCTCACGCGCCAACTGCTCACCTTCAGCCGCAAGCAGCCCATGCGTATGCGCGCTGTGGACATCAACGACATCGCCTCGGGGGTGGGCCGCATGCTGCAGCGCCTGATCGGCGAGAACATCGTGCTGCATACCCGGCTGCAGACCTCCAACGCAGTGGTGGAGGGTGATGTGGGCATGTTCGAGCAGGTCGTGCTCAATCTCGCCATCAATGGGCGCGACGCCATGCCCCACGGAGGCGACCTGTGGATCGAGGTCGACCGGGTGAGCATCGACGAATCCACAGCCCACCAGCACCCGGCGGGCCGCCCGGGGACCTTCATCTGCCTGGGCGTGCGCGACACCGGCCACGGCATCTCCCCGGCCGACCTGCCCCACGTATTCGAACCTTTCTTCACCACCAAGGAGGTGGGCAAGGGCACCGGCCTGGGCCTGGCCACAGTGCATGGCATAGTCGACCAGCACCGCGGCTGGATCGAGGTCGACAGCCTCCAGGGCAAGGGGACGACCTTCCGGGTCCTTCTGCCGCTGCTCACCCACGAAGCCATCGCCGAGCAGGCCGAGGCAGAGGACGATCCCGGCGCCGGCGGCGACGAAACCATCCTTGTGGTCGAGGACGAGCCGAACGTGCGCGCCCTAGCTATTCGCATACTCGAAGAGAAGGGCTACCACGTGATCGGCGCGCCCGACGGGGTGGCGGCATTGGAGCTCTGGCGGCAGCAACCCGGCGCCTTCGACCTGCTGGTAACCGACCTTCTGATGCCGGGAGGCGTCTCCGGCGCTCAACTCGCCGAGCGCCTGTGCGCGGAAAAGCCCGAACTGCCGGTGATCTACGTGAGCGGCTATCGCGGCGACGTGATCGGCCAGGAGCTCGAGCTGCACGAGGGCGTCAATTTCCTCCAAAAACCCTTCGTGCCCGCCCATCTCACCCGAATGGTCCGGCGCAGCCTGGGCCCGCGCCCCGCGCCGCAAGCCGCCAAGGGCGACGACAGCGCGGCGGCGGGAATCTGACCACCCACGTTAATTCTGAGCCGCGCTCAAGATGAGACTAATGACGAGTCGGTGCAGGAGCGTGCTTGCACGCGATCCCGAGAGCAAATCGCGTGCAAGCACGCTCCTACAACGGCGCTCCGAGGAGTGGCCCCGGCCGAAACGAGGCGACCGGTGCGCGGCTAGTTGCTCCAGTTAACCAGTACACGGGCGAAGCGCCGGGGCGCCCCGACGCTGGAGTCGGCCACCACCACCCGCTCCCAAGTCGCATCGATCGTGGTCACCGTCCCTGCGGCGCTGCTGTTGGTCCAGGTGGCGAGGTCGTCACTGAACTGCACGGTGTAAACCAAACCCGGGGTGGAGCGCCGGCGCAGGTATTCGGCCTTCAGTTGCGGGACACCCCCAACCGGGTTGGTGCTGATGAAGGGCAGGCCAGAGGTGCCGGTGCCGGAAACCAGGGTGGCGCTGCTGGCGCGCGTCGGGTCGAGATTGGAGGCGAACTTCCAGAGATTGGTGACACCGTCGCCGCTGGGGTTGGCGGTGGTGGTGGCGTTGGCGCCGGACAGGCCCCAGGCGGTGGCCCACGAGGCGAAGGGGTTGGGCGGGGCGATGAACTCGAACCAGTTGATGTTAAAACCCGAGACCAACGCCAGAATCCGGATCTTGTAGGTGCCGGCGGGGAGCACGATCTGTTGGGTGGTGGTTTGCCACGCCTGCCAGGAGCCCGTCGACGCCCCGGTGATGGTAGCCAAGGGAGCGTAGGTATTCGAATCCGGGACGGTCTCCTTTTCGAGGGCGAACTGCGGGGAGTTGGTCATCGCAGCGAGACGAAAATCGGCGCGGTAGGTGCCCGCACTGGGCACGGTGATCTTGTAGGTGAGCCAGTCGCCGGCGCCGATATAGCCCATGTCCTGGCCACCTTCATCGCAGGTCTCGGGCTGCGGAGGTGTGCTCTTCTGGCAGAAGTCTTCGGCCTCGATGCGGGCGGGAATCACGACAGGGTCGCAAGGCGGCGGGGTATCGCCGTCGGCCGGGACGCTGGTGGCAAGGCCGGGGGCAGCCGCCGTGGTGAGCGCCATGCAGAGCGTGCCATTGATGATGCCTATGTTGCTGGTGGCGAAATCCGCATAATTCTCGCCAAAGGTGTGGGTCGACACATAGAAATTGTCGAGGTTAGCGAACTCGTCGTTGAAGTCGGGATTGCTGCTAAAGGTTCCCGAGCCGCTCTGGTAGGCATAGTGGCGGACATACTGCACGAAGCCATAGAGGGGGAGCCTGTTGGTGTCGAACCAACCCACCCAGCTCGCCACATTGGCGGCCCATATATTGAAGCAGATACGCTCGGGGGAGGTGAGGCGGTCGAGGATAAAGCGATCGGTGAAATTGCGCACCTCATTGCCGTCGACCAACCACTTCATCGAGGTCGGCGTCCACTCCAATGTATAGGTATGCCAGGCGTTGAACGTACCGTAATGTAGCCCCTCCCGGCGGGTGATATTGTTACCATTGTAATCCTCAGTGATGATATTAGACTGCCAGATGGTGCAGCCGTCCTTACCGAACACCTCTATATCGACTTCCTCCCAGCGATTCTCGGCTCCGGTCTTCTCACTGCCGTCCTTGTAGAGAAAGAAATTGGTGAGCATGCCGCTGCCCACAGCGCAGTGCATGCGGAACTCGAACTTGCCGTAGAGAAAAGCCTGCTTGGACTGAATCTCTCCGGCCTTGTAGTCCTTGGCGAAAGAGGAAGCGATGGAGCCCGCAATCAGGGCGACCAGCAGGAGGATTGGGCGAAAGCGCATGTGGGTATAGAAATGGCGGTTGCGGGCTTTAAGCGGGGTGGATGGGGCGCCGGGCAGTCGGAGCTACAGACTCCGAACAAGGGACTGAGCGCCAGAAAGGCTGAAAAGTGCGGCCGGCGGCGCAAGGGTGAAATTGCCCTTGCTGGCCCACCGGCTGTGCTGCGCCACCGCCACGCCGTGGCGCATGCTTGCCACGAGTTTCCGGTTACCAGCGGTAGGCCAGACCCGCCGAATACTGGCGCGGGGAAGCGGGTACAGCCGGCACCTCCTCAAACGCGCACCCCCAAAGGTTCTCCACCTGTACCGAGAGCTCCAACCCGCGCACCTGCGGCACAAACCAGTGCACGCCCACCGAGGAGATCACCGCCCGCGGGCTGCTGCGGCGGAGCAGATTGGGCTCCTGCTCGCGGTACTCGTTGTCCAGGCGCAACTCGATCTGTTTTACCGGCTGCCAGACCAGGGCGGCGGTCACGCGCTGGCGGGGGAAGTTCAGTGCGTAGAAACTGGCGTCGACGAGCGCGCTGCCGTAGTCCTCGGTCTTCTGGAGCCAGGTGTATCCAACAGTCGCGCGACCATGGGCCCAGCGCCAGGTGGCCACTGTCTCCAAACCTAGGGTGTCGATGTCTACGGCGTTGGCCGTGCGGGCGGTGACGCCCCGCCGGAAGGTCCAGTCGGTGAGGTCCCTGTCCTGTCGCAGGAAACACGCCGCCTGCACTTGGAAACGTTCTCCGCCCCGGCTTGCGCCGAGTTCCCAGTTGGTGCTGCGCGCGCGCCCGAGCTCGGCGTTGCCCCGGAAGAGCCCGGAGCCGGAGGCGGAGTTGAGCGCGGTGTAGCTGGCAACCTGCGAATCGCCGGACACTTGGGTGTAGACCCTGGTGGTGCAGCCCTCGGCTGCCCGCTGCCAGGCCAGTTCGGCGATCGGGGAAAGGTCGCCGCCGCCGCGGTTATCGTCGGCCCAGGCGGCGCCGCCCTTGCACTGGAGCTCGGCCCCGCCGGCCAGGCGCAGCGTGCGCTCAAGCTCGGCTCCGAGTTTCAGATACGTGCGGGAATTGAAGTGCCCATAGACCAGTGACGTCGACTCGAGGGAGTCGGCGGCCGCCTCGGCGCGGCCATGCACAGCCCAGTCTCCGGCCAGAGCCTGCCGGGCCTCGAGCGCCAGCGAGGCGATCCGGGTCTGATGCTGGTAGGGGTTGAAGCGGCCGGGCTGGGTGCGATCCGCCTCGTAGTCGTCCACATTGCGCCTCCACAAGGCCGAGGCCTGCCAGAACTCGCCGGCAGTATCCCCCACCCCGTGATTCACTCCCACGAGCGTCGTGGCCAGGTCGTCGGTTTCCAGCCAGTTGAAAGGGGTGTAGAGATTGGGCCAGCCGAGGAACTTTGTCTGGTATCCGGCGAATAGATCGGTCTGGGCTTCGCCCTTTTGGCGCTGCAGCCGGCCGGCGAAACGGGTGAACTTGTGGTCGCCTCCCGGGATCGCCCCATCGGAATCGGAATGCGCCACCGAGAGATCCACACCAAGGGCGGCGCCGCCGGCGGCTGCGGCACCTAGGTAACCCTGATACAGGCTCGCGTCCCGGGATCCGTGCTCGCCGAACGCAGCTGCGGCCTCACCCCTTGTCTGGATCGGGGCCCAGTCGTAGGCGAGAGTAGCCACGCTGGCATTGAACCCGGCGAGGGCGGCATCGGCCCCGGTGAGCACGCGCACCGGCATGAGCATAGCCGGCGCCACGGGCAATTCGGCCGCGTAGTGTCCGGTTTGCGGATCGAAGAGGGCCCCGCCACCCAGGCTGAAGCCCGTGTTCTCAAAGAGGCCGCCGCGCACGGAGATATCGGCCTGTCCTTCTGCGAAATTGCGAGCCTGCACATCGACGGCAGGCTCAAAGCGCAGCCCCGAAACGGGCATCGGGAAGGTGCCTACCGGGGAATCGTTGGCCACCCGGGTGGCAGTAGTGACGAACGGCGGCAGGTGGACGATCTCATCGTCGGCGGCGCGGGAGCCGGCCGACAGGGAGGCAACCGCAGCGAGAAGTAGTACAGACTTGGGGGAGCGAAGCATCGGGCGCAGGTTAAGGCAAAATCCAACGGCCTTAACAAGCGGGTTTTTCCTTCCTGTACCTCCGCCCCCCGTACGGGCGCAAAAAAGCGCGGTCCTTGCGGAACCGCGCTTTCTCCAAAATCAGTATTGGCCGGCTCGCTTACTGGTCCCCGTCGTTGCCGATCGCCTCGACCGGGCAGCCTTCAAGGGCCTCGGTGCACTGGGCGATTTCCTCATCAGTTTTAGGCTGCTTGGAAACGAAGGTGTAGCCACCCTCCTCGTGCCTCGAGAAAAAGTCGGCAGCGGTCTCGCGGCACAGGTCGCAATCGATGCACTGCTGGTCCACGTAGAATTTACCAGCGACGTTGTCGGCCCATTTTTCAGCTTTGTTCGCCATAGTGAGACGAGAGAAAGTCGCAGCGGCCCACGAGTCAAGAGGCTAACCCGGGCCGGCGAGTGCCCACGGCGCATCGCCGCTCCTCGGCGCCCGGACTAATGGTGCACCCGTGGCATGCCGACCGCACTACGCCGCGGATCCTTGATCGCGCCTCCGCCTCCCACCGGGGCGATGGAGCGCCCCCGTGGCCGGCTGGTCACCAAACCGTGCGGTCTCTTCCCTGGAAGCTGCAAAACACCGGCGAGACTCTTGTTTTCCCCCCGAATATTCCTAAGCTGGCCGGCCTCCGATGAGCTCCGACCGCTATTACATGCGCGATACAAACCCGGCACAGGAGCTGGCGCCCTTGCTGTGGCTGGTCGGCGCCCTTGTCGCCGGATTCACAATACAGTGCCTGCTGAACTGGCTCTCGCCGGGCTTCACCGACAACTGGCTGGCCCTCAGCCCCGACAACATTTTGCACGGCCGCGTATGGGTGCTTTTCACCTACAGTTTCCTCCACGACCCGGGCAACCTCTTCCACCTCATCGGCAACGCCCTGAGCATCCTCTTCATCGGGCGCCTGCTCCTGCCCGCTCTGGGCCGCAACCGCCTGCTTCTCTCCTACGCGGGCGCCGTTTTGGCCGCCGGATTGTTCTGGCTGGCAGTGAACTTCACCCGCACGGGGCACCCGCTGCTCATCGGCGCCTCCGGCGGATCCTACGGACTGCTGGCGCTCTTCTGCTGCCAGTTCGCCTATGATCGACTCACCTTACTGCTGTTCTTCATCATCCCGGTGACTGTGGTGCCTCGCTATTTGCTGATGGTGGTCGGCTGCATCGAGACGATCTTCTTTCTCTTCGCCGAACTCTTCCCGGTGGCGCACAGCCCCTACGCCCATTCCGCCCACGTCGCCGGCATCCTTGCCGGCATCATCGCCTTCCGCGCCATACGCCAAGCCGATGAGGCTGTAGAACTCGCCCCCTCCAGCCCGGTGATCGAATTGCCCGCGTGGATGAAGAAAAAGAAGACTCCAAGCGCCGCCGGCCCCGCGAAAGCCAACATCCCTGCCCTCCATGATCTCAAGATCGAGGTCGATCGCATCCTCGACAAGATCAACCTCAGCGGCTTCGGCTCCCTCACCGCCGAGGAAAAACGTACCCTAGACGCCGCTCACAACCTGCTGAGCAAACACTAGGGCCGGCCGGCCGGCCCCGGCCACTCCGCAGGGCAATCCGGGGCGGTTGCCGATGGGGACCGGGCGCCAGTGAGCCCTCCACTCCTCCACTGCGGGTAGCCGAGCCCCTTTCTCCCCGCTCAACCGATTACGAACGCGCCCAAGCTCGCGACTTCAGTGCAGCCCGCCCGCGCCGATAGGGCCCATTACCTATCCTCGCCCCCCCATCCGCTGGAACCTCCTTCGCTGCCCATGCCTGCATTTTCTCTTCCAGCACAGCCTCCATCCTCCCTCCTTCCCGCTGGAACCTTTCCGTCCACTGCGTTTCCCTTCAGCCACCTTTGAGTACCACCGTGAACCGCCGCCTCTTCTCCGCCTCCGCCCTGTTCCTCGCCTTCGGCTTGGCCTACGGCGTCCCCCAGACGCCCGCTCCCGCCTCGAAGTTCACCACCACCCCGGTGATGATTCAGGAAACCACCCGCATGGTGCGCTTCCTGGAAAGTTTTCACTTCCAAGGCCGAGAGCTCACCAACGACGACTTCGCCCAACTGCTGCCGGACTTCATGGGTGAGTTTGACTCGCAGCACATGTTCTTTCTGGCCTCCGATCAAGCCAGCCTCACGGCCCGCTTCGGTGAGCGCCTAGCCAAGGACCTGCGCTACTTGGGCAACATCGATTCCGCCTACGAGGCATTCCGGATCTACAAGGATCGAGTCACCGCCCGCGTTGCCTGGATCCAACTCGAACTGGCCCAGCAAATCGATTTCGCGGCCAACGATGAGTTTCACTGGGACCGAGCCAAGTCCCCTTGGCCCGCCACCGCTGAGGAAGCCGACGACCTCTGGCACAAGCGGCTCAAGTTCGAACTTCTTCAGGACGTCCTCAACAAGAAGACCATCGAGATCGCCAAAGAGAACGTTCGCAAACGCTACGAGCGGCTTCAGCACAGCCTCGCCGAGGTCGACAGCGAAGAAGTTCAGGAGGTCTACCTCTCAGCACTCGCCGCCATGTACGACCCACACACCGCGTACATGTCGCCCTCCACCCTCGACGACTTCAACATGCAGATGAAGCTCAAGCTCATCGGCATCGGGGCCCAACTCTCCGAGGAGGACGGCGTCTGCACCATCCGCGAACTCATCCCCGGCGGCCCCGCCGATCTCTCCAAGCAACTTCATCCCAACGACAAGATCGTTGGCGTCGCCCAAGGCCCCGCCGAGATGGTAGATGTTGTCGGCATGAAACTTCGCAAGGTCGTCCAGCTCATCCGAGGCGACAAAGGCACCCTCGCTCGTCTCCTCATCATCCCCGGCGACGCCACCGACCCCTCCGCCCGCCGCGAAGTCACCCTCGTGCGCGAAGTCGTGAAGCTCAACGCCAGCCGCGCCCATGCCACGCTCCAGCAAGTGCCCACGGCCGACGGCAAAGGCACGACAACCATCGGAGTCATCGCCCTGCCCGCCTTCTACGGGGCCAACGACGACGAAGACGGCCCCTCCAAGGGCGTAAGCGCCACCCGCGACGTAGAGCAACTCCTGCACAAGCTCATCGCTGCAGGCGCCACCGGCATGGTGCTCGACCTTCGCCCCAACGGCGGAGGGCTCCTCTCCGAAGCCGTAGATCTCACCGGCCTCTTCATCGCCAAGGGCCCGGTAGTCCAAGTAAAAGACTCCAGCGGCCGCATCGAGGTGCGCGACGACGAAAACCCCCGCACCGTATGGGACGGCCCCCTCGCAGTACTCACTTCCCGTTACAGCGCCTCCGCCTCGGAGATCGTCGCCGGAGCACTCCAGAACTACGGCCGCGCCATTGTCATCGGCGACAACTCCACCCACGGAAAGGGCACCGTGCAGGCTGTCATGCCGATCTTGGACGACTCCCGTTTCCGGCGCCTGCTGGATAACCCGCCCCGAAGCGGTGCCACCAAGATGACAATCCAGAAATTCTACCTGCCCAACGGCGCCTCCACTCAGAACCGCGGAGTGCTCTCCGACATCGCCCTGCCCTCCATCGAGGAGTTCCTGCCCATCGGCGAGTCCGATCTCCCCCACGCCCTAGCTTGGGACACCATCAAGACCGCCCGCTTCGACGGTACAGCCCTCGCCCCCAGCTTTATCGCCGCGCTGCGCCAACGCAGCCTCACCCGCCAGGTAGGCCTCGAAGAGTTCTCGTACCTGCGGCGCGGCATCGACCGTTTCAGGCAGCACGACGAGCGCAAGAGCATCTCGCTCAACCTTGATGCCCGCCTCGCCCAGAAGACCGACGACGACGCCTTCCGGGATTCCAGCAAAAAGGAGCGCGCCCTGCTCGCAAAAGCCAACTACGCCAGCACCGACGTGCTCCTCGACAACGTAGAGCCCACTCCCGAACCCAAGCCCGATCCGGCCGACGCCGACAAAGACGAGGCCGACCGCGACGATCCCAAGATCAAGGTCGACATTCATCTGCGCGAAAGCCTCCGCGTGCTCTCCGACGCGATCACCCTCTGGCCGCAGCCCCAACTCTGGGCGCAGAGCGGCAATCCGGTCGCCGCGAACCAGCCCAACCTCTTCGCCCCGGTTCGCTGAGCGATGTGCAGACAGGCGCACGGCTGTTCGCCCTGAATCCTCTGCCTTCTCGGTGTGTTCAGCCGTAGAGACGGTCGTTTCTCCGAGGAGAGCCGGTTAAGTAGCCGGCTCTCCGATGCCCGCCGGTTGGTAGCCGGCGCTTCGGAGAAGCCACTTGGTAACTGGCGCTCCGGGAAGGCCGCCTGCCAATCGGGGCTGCGCTGGGCGCACGCGATTCAGCCTTCCGGGTTCCGGCCTCGGCCGTGTCCATTCTGTTGTAGCAGCGTACTTGCACGCGATTCATGGCGAGGATCGCGTGCAAGCACACTACGCACGATCCACGCATTCCCTCCGGTTTAGGGTCGGACCTTGTGTCCGTACCTTCCGTCGTAGGAGCGTGCTTGCACGCGAGCTGAGCATCGCCGCTCCCCCAATCCATCGCGTGCAAGCACGCTCCTACGATGGACAAGCACTCGTCCACGCAAGAGTGGCAGGTTTCCGCGAGCGCAGGGTCACGGATTATCCGGTACCACTCAAGGCTTCGATACCCGCAGCCGGATGAAGCGGCGACTGCCGCCGCTGAGCAAAGTATTGTCGCGCACTTGCAATTGAGTGGCGGTATTAATCGCGATCGTCGTGCCGCTTGCGGTCCAGTTGACCATATCACCGCTGGCTTCGACGAGGTAGGTGATGTCGGTGGAGGTCGCTACCTTAGGCGCGGTGAGGCGCAGCGCCCCGGTCGTGGTATCCACAACGACTCCGCTGGCGTTGGCCGCCTGCGGGTTGGAGCCGAGCGCATACTCCAGCAGGTTGGCGAGGCCGTCGGCATCCGGATCTGCTGCCTCGCCGGCGATGGCGGGATTGCCCGCGTTGGCACCGAAATTCTGCTGCTGCCAGGCGACAAACGGCGATACCACGGTGATCGTCGTATTCACCGTCTGGCCATCAACCGTGGCGGAGGCCGAACCGTTTCCGGTAACAGAGCCGGGGCTGAACGCCGCACTCTTGGTCCCGGCGGTGAGGCTGCTGGAGCCCGGGGCGATCGTGCCGAGGGTGGCGGAGAAGACCACCGGAGTGCCGTCGGGCACCGAAAAACCGGCCGCACCGTCGGAATTCCTGGTGATCCCGGCCACCACGCTGGCGCTCGCCTGCCCGGCGACGACGGTCGCAGGGGTGGCCACGACCGACAGCACCAAATTGGGTGAATACGTAACCCCGCTGCTGAAGAGCGAGGCGGCGGGGGCGTTGCTGCCGTACCAGTTGTTGGCCGCAGCAATCGTCGCCGAGGTCACAGGCGAGGCCGCGAGCGCGGTGGCCCCGGTGGCGGCCGCGTTGCCCACAATCCGACTGTTCGCGATGGTGAGCGTGCCAGGTCGATACGAAAACACCGCTCCGCCCGCCCCTGCGGCGCCACCTACGACGGCAGCCGTGCTGTTGGACTCGAATACGCAGCCGGTGCAGGCCATGGCCAAGGGGTTGACCGTCGTTCCGACAAAGAGCGCTCCGCCATTCGCCCCAAAGGGTGAACTGCTCCTGGCGGCATTTGCCGTGAAGCGGCAGTTGGTCGCGGTGATCGTGCCGCCGTTGAAAAGCGCGAGGGCGCCGCCGTCGCCGTTTGTGGTGGAATTCTGGTCGAAGGCGACATCGGTGAGCGTGAGCGAGCCCATGCCGCCCGCCCCGGCGTCGAAGTCCATCGCTCCTCCGGCATTGTTGCCGGGCACGATGGCGACAATCGGGTTGCGACCGTAGCGCAGCGTTACCCCGCTGAGCGAGACCGCGAAGCCGGCCCGCCCCGCAAGCGGATTGACCGAGAAAATCTTGTCGATGCCGTCGGCCGGCGTGGTCCCGGCGCGGATAAGCACCGAAGCCGAACCCGCGCCGATGATCGTCACCGGCTTGAGGATATCCAGGTCCCCGGTGGCGGCGGCATCCTCGGCGGTGGTCGGGGTGGCGTTGGCAAGGGTGAGAGTGTAGGTGCCGGCCGGTAGGTTAATCGTGTGCGGGCCGGTCGAGTCGTTGTTCACCGCCACGATCGCCCCGCGCAGGCTGCGCGTAGCACCGGCGTTGAAAACCGCCACGCTTGCGGTATTCACGCCCGCCAACGTATCGCTGGTGGTGTTGACGTTGATCGTCGCCGCCGGGAGCGCCGTAGCCAAGCCCAGCAGCCCCAGCGCACCAACGCCAACAGCCGAGCAATACATGCGGGAACGACGAGAAGGGACCGGCAGGCCGGCGACGGAGCGTTGCATGGCGGGGAAGACTTGCTGTGAGCGGGAGCCGGGGATCGTGCCGCACGAGGGGCGCAGGCAGTGCCGACCACCGGCGGGTGTGAGTTTCGGGTCGCGGCGATCTTCCCGCGATGCGCCGTCACCACAAGGCGAAACCGGCGCGCCATCCTTTGGCTTGAACCGCGGAGACGTTTCCCGATGCTCGACCCGCAACTCCCCGCAACGACTGGTTCCCGTCCCCATGTCCCCCGCGTTTTGTCGGCGTCAATTTCTCACCCGCAGCCTTCTACTTGCAGGAGCGGCCGCGCTCCTGCCTCTCCAGCGGCTCTCCTCCGCATCCGCTCTCGGCGGCCCGCAACCCGGGCCAGTCGCCGACGCCCCCTCTCAACAGAGGGTGGTGGATCTCATCAGCCGCTACGGGCGGGTCACAAGTATCGAATCCTCCGGCACCACCACTCGTATCGGCGTCGTGGTGCATTGCTACGACACCATGCTCGCCGCCCTCGCCGGAGGCGCCGCCCTCGGCATCGCCCGCATCCGTGCCGAAGGCACGGTTACCGCATTCACTCTCCAGGGCCACCGCTTCGAGATCGACAACCGCCACCATGTCGCTTGAGCCGACCGATCCGCTGGCGACCCTGACCCACGAGCGGCTCACCCCGCTGATCGGAGAGGTCTTCCACTGGCAACCCGAGGGCGCTACGGCCGTCGCCTTTACCCTTGCCGAGGTGAAGCCTCTTGGTGGGGCCCGCCCCGGCCAGCGTGCACCCTTCTCGCTACTTTTTCGCCCTGCCGATCCGCATTTTCACGCGCCTCAACAAATCTTCGAGCTGGAGCATCCCCAGCTTGGCGCCCTCGCGATCTTCCTCGTTCCGATCCGCCCCGATGCCACCGGTGCCCGCTTGGAAGCCGTATTCACCTAGCCTCGCCCCGCCACCTCTATCGCCCCATGAGCAGTCCTTTCCTCGGTGAAATCCGACTCACCCCCTACAATTTTGCCATGCGCGGCTGGGCCTCCTGCGATGGGCAACTGCTGCCGATCAGTCAGAATAACGCCCTCTTCGCCCTCATCGGCACCACCTACGGCGGCGATGGCCAGTCGACCTTCGCCCTGCCCAACCTCAAAAGCCGCATCCCCGTAGGCCAGGGCAATCCCCCCGCGGGCGGCTCGTACCAAATCGGCCAACTCGGTGGTGCCGAAACGGTGACACTCAGCACCAGCCACCTGCCGGCGCACACACACCGGGCCATCGCCGTCGCCCAGCCCACGGTCGGCACAACTGCATCGCCCGCCAACTCGGGGTGGGCCGGCTCAGCCCTGGCCGCGTACTCGGGAAACGCCACCCCACCGCTGGTTGCGATGGCCGCCTCCGCCTTGGGCAGCGCCGGCAGTGCACAACCCCAGCCCCACGATAACCGCATGCCCTTTCCGGGTAGTGCCGGCGGTTGCCCGCCGACACCCCCACAGACCCGGACTAGCGCAATTCACGCATCCGGTTCTTCAAGGAGAGGATTCGCTACGCGCAGAACGTCCACGCGGTTTGCTGACTCTTGGCTATATGTACG